>JBBRTW010000059.1:0-22377 GCA_038244055.1 Tepidisphaerales bacterium
TGGGTCCAATCCTGCGTGAACGAATACGGATTCTCGAAATAGTCGGGCTGGAGATCGGTTTTCAAGACGCGATTGAGTTCGGCCACCACCTGATTGAACGAGAAGGCCTGCCCGCAGCCGACATTAAACCGGCCCGGTGTCTTCGACAGCAGCGCTTTGAGATTGGCCTGGAGGATGTCGCCGATATAAACGAAATCGCGCTTCTGCTCGCCAGGGGTGAAGATGCGCGGGCGTTTGCCGGCGCGCATCTGCTTGGCGAGTTGATGGATCATGGAGGCGAATTTGCCCTTGTGATCTTCGCCGGGGCCGTAGACATTGAAGTAGCGCAGGCCGACGATCGGGGAGCTGATTTTCGGCTGAATCCGCGCGGCCAGGCGCTCCATGGCGAGCTTGGAGTAGGCGTAGACATTGAGCGGATCGGGGGCCTGGGTTTCGGCGTTGGGGGGCGTGCGCCGGCCGTAGGTGGAGGCGCTGGAGGCCCAGACGAGGCGCGCGTTCCACTCGGCCACCAGTTCGAGGATCAGGCGGAAGCCATCGAGATTGTTGGTCAGCATCTTGTGCTGATCGTGGACGGTGGTGTCGGTGATGGAAGCCTGATGAAACACCGCCTCAAACGGCCCGGCCTCGGAGAGGGCGATGATCTCCTCGGGTTTGGAGACATTGGCGGGGATCACCTGGCCGGGGAAGTCGATGAGGTTGGTCCAGTGGGCCGAGGAAAAATCATCGGCCACGGCGACATCGTGCCCATCGGCCGAGAGGCGCTTGGCGAGATTCGAACCGATGAATCCGGCTCCGCCGGTGACGAGAATGCGCATGGACATGACTCCCAGAAGTTACGGTTTGGCCGCCTATTGATGGTGGGATTGTAGAGGGCGGCGAATGGATTGGAAGCGTGAGGAAGTCGCCCAACGGCTAACGGGGACGGTCGTCGATGAGGTCGCCGATGGGGCGGCTGAAAATGGAGGATTTGAAGACTTTTGGGTCCAATGAGGGATCGGACTGAATGTTTAATTGAAAACTGGGCAATGGTGGAACAAATCGCATCTCGCCATTTACGATGATCGCTTGTTGGATAAAGGCATAAGCCGGTTGAGAAGCGGGCGGCACCAACAGGAGGAGATCGTCGGAGGGCACTGATGGGGCAGTGGCTTGGCATTCTATCGCTCGTTTATCAGCCGGTTGAGTTCCAGATTGATCCGGGCGGTTCGAATACGATAATACTGCAACGCCGCCAATCACTGACGGTGCGACAAAGAAAAGCAGGCTTCGAGTGATGATGGATTGATGCCGAGCCATGTTGCCTCTTGCATAAACTGCATCGACCGCGAGCTAATGATCAAGCCGCCCCAGCCACGGAAAACAAACCGGACAGTCAACCGGTAATTCGAGCGGGACGTTCGAATTCCTGATTCATATACGACGACTCCACCTCTTGTGGCGTCAGAAGCAGAAGGAAGATGATGTCGCTCTGAACACCGGCCGGCAGATTTTTCAGGATCGGATTGACTATCGCCTCACGTTGTGAGCGCGTCAGCCCGTCGAAACGGTCGCTGATGATGCGAACGCGGATGGAGGCCGGATTATACGGCTTGGCCTTGACGTTCTCGGCAGCGAACTCGGAGGCGAGAGTCTTCTCGATCAGGCCGACGATTTTGCGGGTTGAGGTGGCAACGCTCATGTTTACAAGCTCCGTTCCATCCATTCGAGGACGCATTTGGCCGCCTTTAGTGCGGCGGTGGCTTCATTATAGTCGACTTTTCCGACTTGGTATCTCAGATCCGTCGACCACCACATGATCGGACGCATGCCTTCGATCACGTCCGGCGGAATTCGGCATTTTCGCTTGGAAAGCAAGGCCTTGAGGTACTCGAAATTATGCGCTATGGACCCACGAAAACTCTCCGCGAGTGCTGGCCGCTGCTTCTTCGGGGTCCGATTGATGATGATGGCTTTGATGGCGCACTCGACGGCATAACCGGCCAAATAAACCGCATCGAGCGCGTAAGCCTCACTTCCAATGAGGAATTCGGCGGCTTCAAGGCGCTGCCATGCGGCGCGCCGAAAGTCTGGCAGCGGCGGGCCGCCGGAGCCGCGTGTTTTTGCCGGTTTCTTCCGCAAACTCGCTCCGGGCAAATGAGCCAAGAATCAAGTTCAAACGACAAGGTCGTCGATTAGTCGGCGAGAATAGAACATCCAACGACTTGAATCCATCAAGCCTCCGGGGACCGCCGCCGCGGCATTCAAGCTCTCGCGATTCATAAGTTGCGGGAAATCTCTACCGTTTTCACCGACCGATGGATAATATAATAACATGACGTTCTCCCTTCCTCCCCATCTCGAGCGGCAGATTCTGGATCGCGTTGAATCGGGCAGATACCAGTCGGCCGAGGACGTTATCAGTGCGGCGCTGTCGTCGCTGGATCAGCAGGAATCGATCGGAGATTTCGCGCCCGGCGAGTTGGACCGGCTGATGGAAGAGGGAAAGCGAAGCGGGCCGCCAATCCCGGCCGAAAAGGTTTTCGCCAAGATTCGCGAATTGAGCGCGCAGCAGCGGAGGAACGCGGTGGGATGAGGCGCGTTTCGATTCATCCTCAAGCGGAAGTCGATCTGCTGGAAATCTGGCACTACATTGCCCGCGACAGCATTGAGGCCGCGGACAAGGTAATTGCCGAAATCGAGCGGGCCATCTCGGGATTGTGCGAAATGCGCGGCAAGGGTCATGAGCGCGATGATGTAAAGAACAGGTCGTTTCGGTTCATTTCCGTTTACTCATACGTCATCGGCTATGAGTTCGATGCTGACACGGTCACAATAGTCCGCATCATTCACGGCGGGCGCGACTTCTCGAAAGTATTTTCAGAGCGAAATTAGCGCGCCGCATTCACTAACAGTTCATTGATCCTCCTGGCAAACCCCGCCGGATCATCGATCTTGCTCCCCTCCGCAACCACCGCCTGCTCATACAACAGCTTCGTAAATGATTCCACCCGCGCATCGGACTTGTCCTTTTCGAACACCGCTCTCAAAGCCGCGACGGCCGGGTGATCGGGGTTGATCTCCAGGATGCGCTTGCTCGAATCCGCGCCCAGTTCCTTATCCCGGCCGGCGCGGCGCATCAGGCGCTCGAAGTGGGCGCTGACGCCGAATTCATCGGCCACCAACACCGCGGCCGATTCCTTGAGCCGCGCTGAGAGCCGCACATCCTTCACCTGCGCCGCCAGCTTCTCCTTGATCGTTTCCAGCAGCGGCTTGAAGGAATCATCCTCGCGCTTCTCATCCGAGCCGGAGCGGTCGGCCGCTTTGAGTGATTTCTCTTTGTATTGATGCAATGAAGAGAGCACGAATTCATCGACGGGATCGGTGCAGAGGAGGACTTCGAACCCTTTGGACTTGAGCGATTCGAGATAGGGCGAGTGCTCCAGCATGGCGCGGGATTCACCAATCAGATAGTAAATCTCTTTCTGATCCTCGGGCATGCGCTCGACGTATTTGGCGAGGGTGGTGTACTTGCCGGGCTCGGTCTTGGTGGATTCGAAGAGGAGCAGGTTGGAGAGGCGCTCTTTGTTGGCCCAATCCTGGGCCGCGCCTTCTTTGAGCGTCGTGCCGAACTCGCGGTAGAACTTGAAGTAAGGCTCATCATCGGCCGGGGTGGGCTTGCCGATCGCTTCATCCTTGAGTGATTCGAGCTCCTTGAGGATGCGGTTGATGAGATTCGACTTGATCTTCTCGATGATCGCGTTGTGCTGCAGAGTTTCGCGGGAGACGTTGAGGGGAAGATCGGCCGAGTCCACCACGCCTTTGACGAAGCGCAGCCAGGTCGGCAGGAGCAGCTCGCACTCATGCTGGATCAAAACGCGCTTGACGTACAGATCCAGCCCCGCCTTGGGCTCGCGATAGAAGAAATCCATCGGCCGATGCGCCGGGATGTACATCAGCGCCTTGAAATCCGTTGCCCCGCCCTCGGCCGAGATGTGAATCGTCCGCGCCGGCGGCTCCGAATCGTGCGAGAGTTGTTTATAGAACTCCTCATACTCCTCCTTCTTCACGTCATGCTTGGCGCGGAGCCAGATCGCCTTGCGGGAGTTGAGGGTTTCCTCCTTGATCTCGGTTTTCTTCTCTTCGACATCGCCGGCGATGGGTTTCTCGACATCGGTGACGACCGGATGCTCGATGAAATCGGAATACTGCTTGACGATCTGCCGCAGACGCCAGGAGTCGAGGAATTCTTTGGAGTCTTCGCGGAGGTGGAGCGCGATCTCGGTCCCGCGCGAGGATTTCTCGGCCGGCTCGATCGTGAATTCGCCCTGTCCATCGGATTCCCATTTGACGGCCTGGTCGGCCGATGCGCCGGCCGCGCGGGAGAGGACGGTGACCTTGTCGGCGACCATGTAGGAGGAATAGAAGCCCACGCCGAACTGCCCGATCAGCTCCGGCCGGTCCTTGGCGTTGGGCTGCTTGAGATTTTCGAGGAAGGCGCGGGTGCCGGAGCGGGCGATGGTGCCGAGATCCTCGACGACCTGATCGCGGGTCATGCCGATGCCGTTGTCGGAGAGGGTGAGGGTGCCTGCCTCTTTGTCGGCGATGAGGCGGATCTTGTAGTCGGTATCGCCCGCGGCCAGATCGGGCTGGGTGAGGGCCTGGAAGCGGAGCTTGTCGATGGCATCGGCCGAGTTGGAGATGAGCTCGCGGAGGAAGATCTCCTTCTTGGTGTAGAGGGAGTGGATGATGAGATCGAGGAGCTGTTTGAGCTCGGTTTTGAATTCGAGGCGTTCTGGGGTTGCTGTGTTCATGTCAAATGGCAAAGGTCAAAAGGCAAATGTGGAATCGAGACGTGCGAGTTGATTTACAAAGATTGTGCCAGGAATGAATGGGATGTAACCACCGAATACGAAATTAGTTATGCGCATTGCACATCATGCGGCAACCTGCCGATCTGGCAGATGTTAAAACTGCTGGCGATTTGGTGGCGGATGGGCGCGGGATTATGGTGGTCGCTCTTCCAGTGGAGGTGCGCGGATGGATCGAGTGATGAGGATCGGATTCTGTGTCGCTTTGATTGGCGTTCTTGGGATGCAAAGCTCAGCGCGGGCGGAGGCGGTGGCCAAGCAGGAATACCTGAAACTGGCCGATGAAATGCACAAGCATTTCGACGCCAACATCCTCAAGGCCTGGTTCCCGGCCGTTGTGGATGAAGAGCATGGCGGGTTTCGATCCAACCTGACGCGCGATTGGAAACCCGCGCCGAAGCAGGATCGATTCCTGGTGTTTCAATCGCGGGCTACTTGGGTGGCCTCGCAGGTGGCGATGCGCCGGCCTGAGCTGCGCGAGGAGTTTTTGAAATACACGCGGCATGGCGTGACGATGCTCGGGAAGATGTGGGATGCCGAGCAGGGCGGGCTTTACTGGGGGACGGATGTGGATGCCAAGGTCACGCCCGCCTACGGAACGCGCAAATGCGCCTACGGAATTTCCTTCGCGATGTACGCGTTGGCATCGGCCTACCAGGCCAGCCACGATGAGGCGGCCATCGACCTGGCGATGAAAACCTTCAACTGGTTCGATGACCATGCCCACGATGCCGCGCATGGCGGTTATCACGAAGTGCTGGAGCGCGATGGCACGCCCATCGTGCCGAAGGATCTTTCGAACACGATGGATAACAAAGTCGGCTACCCCAATCGCGTGCTCGGATTCAAGAGCATGAACAGCCACATCCATCTTCTGGAGGCGATGACCGAGCTCTATCGCGCCAAGAAAGATGACAAGGTCAAAGCGCGGCTGGATGAACTATTCCTCATCGTGCGCGACAGGATCGCGGTCGATCCGGGCTGCCTGAATCTCTATTTCACGCCCGACTGGAAGACCATGCCCGATCACGATTCGTTCGGGCACGATATCGAGACGGCGTTTTTGCTGATCGAGGCTTCGGAGGCGCTGGGGAGGAGCGATGAAGACAGGACGTGGGTCGTGGGCAGGAAGCTGGTGGATCACGCGCTGGAATATGGATTCGACAAGGCGCGGGGCGGGTTTTACGACAAAGGCTCGGCCTTCGACCCGGCCACCGATACCGACAAGGTCTGGTGGACCCAGGCCGAGGGACTCAACGCGCTCCTGCTGATGCACGAGAAATTCGGCGGGCAGACCGACCGCTATTGGAAGGCATTCGGGCTCACCTGGAAGTTCGTCAACAATTCCATGGTCGATCGTGAGTTCGGCGGGTGGTACGACACGGTCGCGGCCGATGGCAACGTTTTACGCCCCGGCAAGGCGCAGAACTGGAAGGCGATGTACCACGATGGGCGGGCGCTGATGGAGATGGAAAAACGTTTGCGTCACATGGGCGGGGAAAAATAGCAAGGAATTTACGGCGGTTCAGGCTTTTTCGCTGGCGATGGCCGGGTATCATGCCCGATTCCTGAATGGGTGTTGATGTCCGCTGTCAAAAGGCGCTTGTCCGGCAAAACCACGGCCTGTTGATCCCGAGTTTTCAGGCCTCCCCCGATCGGATCGGCGTTTGCGGCATCAATGTCGGGCTTCATCGCTCGCTTAAAGAGATGGTTTCCCCTCCCGCGGCCTCCCCGATTGGCCTCGGAATGGCGTTATCGTGAATGGCGCTGGGCGCATCGCCGCCCGGCCGATTTTCGCGTCCGCGCCGGGCGGTCTTCCGATCATCTCCATCCCAATCTCAATAGATCATCTTTGATTCCTGGAGAGGAATGTCCATGTCGAAAATGCGCCCATCGCGCCGCCGCGCCCAGAAGAACAACCGATCGCCCGCCGAGGGAATCGCATCTCCCAGCGCTCCGGACCGCGCGCCCTGCAATCGCGCGTTCCTGGAGGTGCTGGAAGATCGGCGCATGCTCTCGGGCTCGGCGTTCGTCGAATCGACCGGCCGGCTGGTCGTGCGCGGAACGCCGGCGGCCGATTCGATCGTCATCGCGCACGATCCGAAAATCGCCGCCAATATTCAGGTGGATGTGAATGGGCAGAAGTGGAGCTTCGCCAGCGCCTATGTGAAGAACATCCGCGTGGAGGCGGGCGAGGGGAACAATGTCGTCCGCTCGGATGATGGCTACGGCGCGGTGACCCAACCGATGCTCCTCCTGGGCGGGGGCGGCAACGACACGCTCATCGCCCTGGGCGGCGCAGATGTGTTGATCGGTTCTTATGGAAATGATGTATTGATTGCGCCCAAGGGGAATAACTACATCGATGCCGGCCCCGGGGCGGATAAGGTTTTCTCCGGCGCGGGGAACGATACGATCCTCGGCGCGATCGCGGGGGACTACGTCAGCGATGCCGGCGGCGTCAATTCCATCAGCGCCGGCGCGACCCTCGTGAAAGCGGCCATTCCCACGACGATCGCCGGAGTTCCGCAGTGGAATGGCGGGGCGACGCCGGTCACGACCGCCCCCGCGCCGGCCCCCGTCCCCGCTCCGACGCCAGCGCCCGCGCCGCTCCCCGTTCCCGCGCCCATTTACTCAGGCTCTAAATTCGTCATCGGCGTCTGGAGCCAGCCCTACTGGAGCTTCGCGCAGTGGAAATCGCGCGGGATCAACACGATGGTCGGCTACGAATCGATGGGCGGAACGGTCTCGGTGGATAAGTTCAGCCAGGAGGCGCTCAACAACGGGTTGATGATGATTCGCCACCCCAACTGGGCCAATCTCGCGGCCGATGCCAAGTGGGCGAACCTCATCGGCTGGATGCACGGGGATGAGCCGGACTGGCACAACGTTCCCGCGGCGAATCTGCTGGCCGACTACAAGAAGATGAAAGCCGCCGCACCGACCATGCCGGTCATGGTCAACTTCAACGGCTCAACGGTTCTCTGGGGCTACGGCAGCACGACCGCGGCCGGGTATCAGGCGTACATGGCCGGGGCCGACTGGATCAGCCAGGATCTGTACCCCATCGCCTCGCACAATCGTCCCAGCGCCCTCGATGCGCCGGGGCTGGCGGCGGCGAAACTGGCCGCGCTGTCTGGTGGCAAGCGGCAGCTTGCGGTGATCGAGGCTTCGGACCAGCAATTGACCAACGTCAATGGAGATTACCCGGGCGTGACGGCGGACCAGTTCCGGGCGGAAGTGTGGAACGCGGTCATCGGCGGTGCCACCGGCATCATCTACTTCCCCCAGCGCATTGGCGGCGGATTTTTGTTCCAGGATATGACGCCGCAGGTGACGGCCGAGATGGTGGCGACCAACGCGCGCCTCACGCGCATCGGCGATGTCATCACGTCCGCGATGAATCCGGCCGGCATCGCGGTCACCGCCAGCGCGCCTCTCAAAGTGACCTGGCGTAAATTCGGCGGCAAGACCTACATGATCGTGCTAAACAACTCGGCGACAATGGTAGCCGGGAAAATCACCGCCACGGGCGTGAATCAGAATACGATGGCGGTTGTGGATGGCGAGAATCGCACCGTGGCGATCAAGGCGGGGCAGATTGCGGATACGTTTAAGCCGTACGAAGCGCATGTGTATGTGGTTTGAGGGGTGGGTCGGCGAGAAGCGTTGTATGCGTTGAATGTGCGCTGCTGTCATTCTGATGGAGCTTGAGGCGACTGAAGAATCTGGCTGATTCGTATCGGCCCATCGTTTCGTTTCGAGTGGCCCGCTACGCATTGGCAAGATCCTTCGGTCGCCTCAAGCTCTCAGGATGAGGTGGTTGCACATTTTGCCTTGCTCAGAGGTCGAATTGCCCGCACAATTCTTTTATGAGCACCAAAAAGGCTTCGCCTGTTACGCCTTGGTCGGAAGCCGAGAAGCACCTCTCCAAATCGTGCCCGATCATGAAGGGGCTGGTGCAATCGGCCGGGCCTTGCACGCTGGCGCCGCGGCGGGATTATTTTGTCAAGCTATGCCAGTCGATCTTCAGCCAGCAGCTTTCGACGAAGGTTGCGAAGGTATTGTTCGGGCGGTTTTGCGATCAGTTTCCGCGGCGCACGCCGACGCCGGCGAAGGTGGTTGAGTTTTTGAAATCGGCGGATGAGGAGACGGTGCGCAAGACCGGCCTCTCGCGGCAGAAGCGGGCGTATATCGCGGATCTGGCGGCGCATTTCGCCAGCGGCGCGGTACCCACCCGGCGCTTTGCGCGGATGGACGATGATGCGATCGTACAGTCGCTGATCCAGGTCAATGGCATCGGCCGCTGGACGGTCGAAATGTTCCTGATCTTCTGCCTCAACCGCCCCGATGTCTGGCCGGTGGATGATTTCGGCGTGAAAAAAAACGCGCAGCTCGCGTACGGCCTGAAGCAATTGCCGGGAAAGAAAGAGCTCACCGCGCTGGGTGAGAAATGGCGGCCCTATCGAACTCTGGCGGCGTGGTATTTGTGGAGGCGGGGGGATGGCCAATAAAGCTATCCGCGCGCCATTGTCTCATTGTCTCATCGTCTCATCGTCTCATCGTCTCATTGTCTTCTTCAAACCCCCTCCGCCGGATGCACATACCCCTCGCGATACGGCCGCTTTAGCAATTTATTCGCCGCCGCATCATCGGTTGTATGCGTCGCCGGGTCCCATGTCAGTGTTTTTCCGCCCAGTGCCATCGACAGATTCGCCAGGATCGAAGAGGCGGTTGAGATGTGCCCCTGCTCGATATCCGCCACCGGGCGCTTCTTGGCCGGGTCGGTGCGGTTGGCGCGGGCGGCCAGGAAGTTGCGCATCTGGGCGCGGACGGCGGCCGATGCGTCCTTATCCCCGCCGCGTTCCTGCGTGTCGTTGTCCTCGGGGTACTTGTCGAGTTCGACGACGTTCGTGCCCTTGAGCGTCGCCTGTTTTTTGCCATCAGGGATGAACTCGTACTTGGCGGTGGAGGCCTTGAGCACTCCCTTCTCACCGTGGATGAACACGGCCCAGGGGTACTCGGGGTCGGGGGCGTTGCCCCAGGTGCGGTGCTCCCAGGAGATGGTCAGCGGGTTGGGCTGATCGAACTCAAAGCGGGCCGACTGGGTATCGGAGATGTTCGACTTGCCGCCCTTCTGCACGAAGATCCCGCCGTTGGAGCTGACCCGCACCGGCCAGCCCAGCCCGAGCATCCAGCGCGCGGTATCGAGCATGTGGACGCACATATCCCCGACGATACCGTTGCCGTATTCCATGAACGTGCGCCACCAGCGCACATGCGGCAAACCGCCGTAGTTGTCGGCCGGGGCGTCGAACGGCCGCAGCGGCGCTGGGCCGGTCCACAGGTCGTAGTTGAAGTAATCGGGCACCGCATGCACGGGCGGGTTGCCGTTGGCGCGCATGTGGAAGTAGCAGCAGATATCGACGTGGCCGATGGTCCCGAGCAGGCCCGGCTTGATGACTTTATCGATGGCTTCGATGAGGTGGGGCGTGGAGCGGCGCTGAGTGCCGATTTGAACGACGCGATCGAGCTTGCGGGCGGTGTCGAGAATGGCCTTGCCTTCGAGGATATCCGTGCTGATCGGTTTCTGGAGATAGAGATCGCAGCCGGATTTCATCGCCTCGATGGCGGTCAGCGCGTGCCAGTGATCGGGCGTGCCGATGCAGCAGACATCGAGGTCCTTCTCGGCCAGCATCTTGCGGTAGTCGCCGTAGAGGCGGGGCGTCTTTTTGCTGGGCTGTCGCGAAGCGACGATCTCGCCGGCCGCGGTGAGCTGTTTCTGATCGACATCGCAGAGCGAGACCACGTCGACCGGCGCGACCTGGATCAGGCGGAGCAGGTCCACCTTCCCATACCACCCGGTGCCGATCAGCCCGGCGCGGAGCGGTTTCTCATCGGCGCGGACGTGAGGCGTGAAAGCGCCCAGTGCGGCGACGGCGGCGGTGGCGGCGGTCGAACGAAGCAATGTGCGGCGGGAGATGGACATGCGCGGGTCTCCTGTGAAGTCGGGAATGGCAAGCGATGGCAGAGAATCTAACCGCGAAGGGGTGGGGAGGGCAATCGGGAACAAGATCATTCCGACCCGCGACCCGCCTCTTCAATCCGCAACCCAAAATCCGCAATCCGCGATGCCTCCCTCTGTCGCTTCTAACTTCCAACTTCTAATTCGCCCTCAATCTGCTACCTTCCCACCATGGCCCACGACACCTACGAATCGCCCCTCGCCACGCGCAACGCATCGCCGGAGATGCTTCGACTTTTCTCGGCGCAGCACAAGTTCGGGCTGTGGCGGCGGCTGTGGCTTTCGCTGGCCCGCTGCGAGAAGCAACTGGGGGTCAGACGCATCTCCGACAAGGCGCTGGCGGAGATGGAAGCGCATCTGGATGACATCGATTTCCCGGGCGCGGCGGCGTGGGAGAAGCGGCTTCGGCACGATGTGATGGCGCACGTCCACACGTTTGAAGAGGCCGCGCCGGCGGCCAAGGGGATCATCCATCTGGGGGCGACCTCGCAATTCGTCGTCGATAACGCCGACCTGATCATCATGCGCGATGCGATGAAGCTTCTCGCTTCGCGCCTGGCCAGCTCCATCGATGCCCTGGCCACGTTCGCCGCGCAGTGGCGCGATCTGCCGACGCTCGGCTACACCCACTACCAGCCGGCCCAGCTCACCACCGTCGGCAAGCGGGCCACGCTCTGGGCCCAGGATCTGGCGATCGACCTTGAAGAAATCGAGTACCGCATCAAGACGCTCAAATTCCGCGGCGTCAAAGGCACCACCGGCACGCAGGCTTCTTTCCTGACTCTTTTTGGCGGCGACCACGGCAAATGCGATGAGCTCGATCGACTCGTCACGGCCGCGTTCGATTTCCCCGATTCCTTCAACGTGACCGGGCAGACTTATCCGCGCAAGATCGATGCGCAGATCGTGAGTTCACTTGCCGGGATCGCCGCTTCGGTTCATCGCTTCGCCAATGACATTCGACTGCTGGCCGGGATGAAACAGCTCGAAGAACCGTTTGAGGCCGAGCAGGTGGGCTCCTCCGCGATGGCCTATAAGCGCAATCCCATGCGCTGCGAACGGGCCACCGGGCTGGCGCGCTTCGTCATCTCGCTGGCCTCGTCCCCATTGCAGACGGCGGCCGAGCAGTGGTTCGAGCGCACGCTGGATGATTCATCGAACAAGCGCCTGGCGATCCCCGAGCCTTTCCTGGCGATCGATGGGTGTTTGCAGATCGTCATCAACGTCGCGCGCGGGCTGGTTGTCTATCCCAAGGTCATCGAAAGCGCTGTCATGGCGGAGCTTCCCTTCATGGCGACGGAGGAAATCCTCATGGCGGCCGTGCAATCCGGCGGCGACCGCCAGGACTTGCATGAAGTCATCCGCAAGCACTCGCAGGCGGCCGCGCGGATGGTGAAGGAAGAAGGCCAGCCCAACGACCTGATCGCGCGCCTGCAAACCGATCCGGCTTTCAGCAAAGTCAACCTCGGGCAGGTGATGACGCCCCGGCAGTACGTCGGAAGAGCGCCGGAGCAGGTGGATTCGTTCATCGCGAAAGTAGTAGCGCCTATTAGAGAGCGATACCGCGCGGATCTGGGCCGGGCGGTGGAACTCAAAGTGTGAAGCCACTCGCCGGAATTCCGAAATACGAAGCTCGAAATACGAAACAAATTCAAATCGGGCGGAAGTGGAAATGATCCAAAGGGCCCGGCTGCCGTCCGCGTTTGGAATTTGCATTTTTCGGTATTTGAAATTGTTTCGGATTTCGAGCTTCGGATTTCGTGCTTCTCACGTCAAATCCCCTTCTAACTTCCCGCTTCCCGCTTCCCGCTTCTAACTTCTAACTTCTAACTTCTAACTTCTCGCTTCCAACTTCTGTCTCCCAACTTCTACCTCTGATACGTCGGCAACAACCGCAGCGGCACCGATAGCGTCAGCACCGACATCGCCGTCGCATAGGTCTGGCCGCCTTCCTGCTGCGTGCGGCTTCGGGGCCAGGACCCTTCCTTCTCCTGGGTTTTCAGCAGGGTTTCCTGGGTTCGCCGCCAGATTCGGGGCCATCGGGCGTCGGCGATCTGGAACGCGGCCTGGGTGCTGTAGTAGCGCGCGTAGTACGGATACTCGGTCTGATCGGTGATGGGGTGATCGATCAGGTACTGCACGCCTGCATCCGCCTCTTCGCGTCCGCCGCGATCGAGCAGGCTGAGGCTCAGGACGGCCGCGCCGGTCATGGTGATGGCGGGCTCGCCGCCGGGCTGGTAGGCGAAGGATTTTTTCTGCGGCAGGTAGCAGTTCAGGACGAAGCGCGCGGCGCGGTCGGCCGACTCGCGCGGAATGGTGATCCCGGCGTTTTGGGCGGCGCGCAGGGCGAGAATGCACCAGGAGGAAACCGAGAGATCGCTGTCGGGTGATTCGATCTCGTAGCGCCAGCCGCCCTGGTGGATTGCGGTCTGCCGCTGCGTGCTCTGGGCCTTGAGGAGAACCTTCACCGCCTTTTCCAGCGCGGCGCGGACGCGCTGGCGCTGTTTCTGATCCGCCTCCATGCCGGCGACTTCCGCCAGTGCCAGCGTGACGATGGCGTGGCCGTACATGCGGCTGCCATCGACTTTTCCGTAGTAGCCATCCTCGGGGCAGACTTTGACGAGGTAGTCGATGGCGCTGCGCACGACCAGGGCATGCTTGCCGGCATCGGGCGTTCGGCCGGCCGAGAGATAGGCCATGAGAGAGAGGCCCGTCAGCGCGGCCTTGGGTCCGGAGAATGAGTTGCCCTCGCGATTCTGGAATGAGCCATCGGGCTGCTGCTGTTTGGCGAGATAGGCCAGGCCCTTGGCGATGGCGGGATCGAGCCCGGTGGAAAGTTCCTCGGCCGCGGGGTTGGGCGGGGCAGGGATCGGCTGGGCGAGGGCGGGCGATGCGGCGATGAGAGGGATCAGCGCGAGAAGGATCAGCGCCGTGGCAGCCCACCCCCGAGGCGCGTTGAACGAGCGATGGAGATGCATGGGTCGCGGACCGCGAAGCATCCGCACATCATATCGTCTAGGATGGGCTTTGGTGCATCATCTCGTCGACGGCCGCCATCAGGGTGCGCGGATTGAGCGGCTTGGGGAAAAAGGGGACCAGCGGCTCGAGGCGGCGGGCCAACTCTTGGCTGTCGGCGCTCATCAATGAGTATATGATGCGGGGGTAGCGCGGTTTGATCCGGCTAATGAGCTCGATGCCGTTCATTCCCGGCAGGTCGATATCCACCAGCATCATTTCCGGCTCGCCGGACTGATCCAGCATCACCAGGGCCTCCTCAGCGCTGCTGACGCACCGGGTGACGTACCCCCGGGAATTGAAGAGGGCGGTCAGCGCGCGCGAGGCGAGAGGATTATCTTCTACGATCAACAACATCGATTTCCTCACAGACATCGGAAAGTCGGCCGGGGGGTACGAGATTAGGTATTTGATGGCAATTGGAGTGCCGAATGGTGTATTTCGGAGAAAGTTGTCGGCATCGGAGCACAACAATTTACGGACAATCACGATAAATATCGCAGGCAACATGTGTTACACGATCTCAAGCCGTGCGAGGAAAGGAGGGTATTATGAAAGAATGGGCTATGGGGATGGAGGGAAAGAGATGCGAAATTGTCGCAGATGGGCAAGGGGCTGGGTCGATATGACGGCACGGAGATTGAGGGGTTGGCGAGACGGCAACGGAGGGATGTGCGAAGGCAATTGGCGGCGCGTAGGCGGACCACTGGCAAGCTTACAGCTTGCCAATGCTACCCACTGAAAAAATTGGAGTTGCTGTAATCAGCGGCCGAGCTTGTGGAGGTTGTCGAGGCAGATTTTGATCTTCTCGAGAGGATTGGGGTGCTCGTATTCGATGACATACCACTCGACGCCGCCGACGGTTTCGTAGGCGTCGAGGTAGGTTTTCCAGTCGATCTTGCCTTCGCCGACAGCGGCGTCTTTTTCGCCGCCATGTTCCTTGATGTGGGTGGTCTTGGTGCGGCCGGGATATTTCTTGATCATGGCCAGGGGATCGCCGCCGCCATCGAGCGTGTTGCCGGTGTCGATCTGGTGGATGACATCCGGGCCGGTATTGTCGAAGAAGATTTCCCAGGTGGTCTTGCCATCGAGCTGGGTCTTGAAATCGCCGGCGTGGGCGTGGTAGCCGGTGTACATTCCCTGCTCCTTGAGCTTGGCGGCGATGTCGTTGAACTGCCTGGCGAGGTTCATCCAGTTGTCGGCCGTCTTGGCGGCCATGCTGGGGCAGATGAGGAAATTGTTGCCCAGTTCCTTGTGAAGCGCCACGGTGGATTTGAGCGCATCGCCCTGGAGCGTTTGCAGCGGAGTGTGCGTGCCGCAGCATTTGAGGCCGTTATCATCGAGGAGCTTGCGCAGGTCCTTGGGCTTTT
This sequence comes from Tepidisphaerales bacterium, assembly GCA_038244055.1. Classification (GTDB taxonomy): domain Bacteria; phylum Planctomycetota; class Phycisphaerae; order Tepidisphaerales; family Tepidisphaeraceae; genus DASPKW01. The sequence continues at coordinate 15,258 of JBBRTW010000059.1, forward strand.
TATCCCACGCGTAATAGCCGGCGAACTCGACGCCCTGGAAGCCCATCTTGCCGATCTTCTCGATGACGCCGTTGAAGTCGGCCTTGAGCTCGTTGCGCACGGAGTAGAGCTGAACGCCGATGGGGATTTTCTTCTTCGGCGCTTCGTCGGCGCCGCGCAGCAGGCCGGGCGCGAGGACCGCGCCGGCGGCCAGGCCCGTGGCGGCGAGTGAAGCGCTTCGGAGGAAATCGCGGCGAGTGGTGTGGATCATAGCGTTTCTCTTTCGCGGGGATCGGGTGAGGGTTGGGGGGGAGGGAATGCAACGCCTGCGTAGATTATTGACAGAGGTAGTTCACCTTGAATTGAACGGAGAAGGGCTTTGCCATCCAAGCCTGCATACGCGCCGATAATAAGCCAACTACCATCGGGCTCGCGGACAAAAGTCTCGATCAGGGGCGCGTCCTGAGAAACCAGAACATATTCCTCGAGCGACGGAATATTTCGATATTGCCGGAATTTATCGCCACGATCGTATGCCTCGGTGGTCGGCGAAAGTACCTCGATGATGACGCGCGGATTCGTCACGATGCGGCGCTTTGGGTCGTCGGGATGAAACTCCAGAGGGCCGCATACGATAGAGCCATCGGGATATAAGACCCGGCCGGTCGGCGGGATGCCGATCTTCAGGTCGGAGGAATAGACGTCGCATCGCTTTCCCGCGAGTTGGTTGCCAATCGCGCAAATGACGCGAGCGGTGATAAGAGCATGCTCCGGCGTTGACCCAGACATTGCCAGAATCTCCCCATCGTGAAACTCATGTTTGGTCGGAACCGAATCCTCAAATTCAAGATACTCGGCCAAAGTGTGCCGACGATGAAGGTGGGTGGGGGCGGCCGTCATGCTTGTAATATACCATGACTTTCGTGCAGGCGAACGGGTTTAGCCGGCACCCGTGATTTTCGAGGCGTATAAAGTCACGGCACCGATGCGTTACCGGCGCGAGGAGTTTTATCCCCATCCGGCATCCGCTTGTAAATCCGCAGATACGGCTCGATCTCCTGCGCCGTCGAGCGCAGCGTGGCGAGCAAAACATGGGGATAGGCTTCAACTTTGAGGCGGGTGGCGACCCAGTTGGCGTGGCTCTGGTCGAGGATGTAGATCAGGCGCGGGGCCGGGCCGGGGGATTGCCAGGCGCGAAACGCGGCCGGCGGGTCCGGGGCATCGAGCGGGCGCTCCAGGAGATAATGCACCCAGGGCGATGGGCCGGTGATGGTGTAATCGGGGAACTCGGCGCGCAGGCGGGGAATGGTCTCGCGCATGAGCGCCTGATGGGGCTCGATGAAGTGGGGATGGAGAAAGGCACCCCACTGCACGATGGCCAGCATGCCCAGCGCGAGGAGGGCAAGCGCGGCGGTGTGGCGGTGAGGATAGATGAATGCGACGAGGAGCGCGGCGATGGGGATGAGGCGGATCGTCATGTCGATCAGGATGTAGGCGCGGGACCAGCAGGATAGGATCAGGATGCCGGCCGCGAAGAGCCAGAGGGCGTTGCGGTAAGCGAGGGAGGCGCGGCGCGGGACGGGCCGGGATGAGACCGGGGCGGGCGCGACCGGGCTGGATGGAACCGGACGCGGCATCCTGCTCGGAATTGAAGCGGCCGAGCGAATCAGCGGCGCGATGCCATAGGCGATGCACAGCGCCATCCACGGCGCGGCCGGGAGGAGGAAGCGCGCGTATCCGCCGCTGGCGAAGCTGTTGAAGACGAACAGCAGCGTGTGCAAAGCGACCAAGCCGATGGCGCTGAAGGCGATGAAAAGGCGCACCCGGGCGCGGCGGGCGGATTGGCCGGGCGCGAGAAGGATGCGGAGCCGACCAGCGCGGCGAAAATGGCGGATGAGGATGACCGCGATGCCCGCGAGCGTCAGGGCCACGCCGGTGAGCCCGGCCATCTCCAGCCAGCGGTCGGCGTAATGGAGCCAGTCGCCGCGGCCGAGGTTTCCCGGATCGGTTTTGGTGAGATAACGCCAGATCGGCAGGGGCAGGCCCGCCAAGGCGCTGAGCAGATTCCACGCAAGCTCGGCCCAGCCCAGGAATAGTGCGGACAGAATGTCGCGCCGAAGCAGTGCGTAGAGGGCGATCGGAACCAGGAGCACGGCCAGCTCATGGCGCGTGACCGGAAGCAGCGCCAGCACCAGGCACGCCCAGCGCCGCCGCCCGCGGACCAGGAGATACGTGGCGGCGATGGCATACAGCCCGGCGGCCGTCTCGGTCTTGGGGACGGAACTGAGATAAAACGGCAGCGGCATGAGCATCATCGCCAGGGGCGCGATGACGGGGTAAGGACAGCGCAGACGCCGCGCTGTTAAAAAGGTAAGCCACGCGCTCAGCGTGAAGAGAATGGCCGAAAGAACCCGGCAGGCCGCGAAGCCAAATGCCATCGAGCCCAGCGGCGCGACCAGGGCATGCGGAAGCGTGAATCCGGGACGCCCCCAGACATCGAGGAGATAGGCCGGGTGCGTCCAGGCGGAGCGGGCCATGAGAAAATGCCAGAGGTCATCATCCTCGTGGATGCCGTCGCTGGCGAGAGCGAAGATGGCGCAGAGCAGGCCAAGCGTGAGGACGATCGCCGCGGCCCACCGCACGGAGGAGAGAGGATGTGGCCGGGCCGGCATGGAGGGTCGTTAGTCCTTCCGCCAGATCGTGCCTTCGGAGCGGTCTTCCAGGGTCACGCCAATATCCGTGAGGCGTTTGCGAATTCCATCGGCCAGGGCGAAGTTCTTGCTCAGGCGGGCCTCGGCGCGCAGGGCGATCAGGAGCTTCATGAGGTCTTCGGTGAGGCCCTTGCCCTTCTCATCGCCGCCGGCCGGCTTGGCGCGGAAAAAGCCGAGTACCCCGGCCAATTGCTTGAACGTGGTGGTGGCGGCCGACAGCGCGGCGATCAGGGGAGCGGGCTTTTCCTTCTCGACTTTGCTGGACTCGATGAAGCTGTTGATTTCCGAGGCCATTTCATGCAGCACGCCGATCGCGCCGGCGGTGTTGAAATCATCATCCATCATCTCCAGGAACTTCATCTTCAGCGCCAGGATGGCGCGGGCGAACGCGCCGAGCTCGGTCTCGAGAAGCTCCCCGGCCGCCTGATCCATGCTGGGGCCTTTGTCGGTCAGAGGCTCGCCGCGGAGGCGGTCGATTCGCTCGAGGAGGCGGGCGAATGTGGACAAACCCTTGCGCGAGGCGGCCACGACTTCCTCGGAGAAATCGATCGGGCTGCGATAGTGCGTGGTGAGAACGAGGTAGCGCAGAAGATCCGGCCCATATTCAGCGATGGCGGTCTTGGCATCGATGACATTGCCGAGCGTCTTGGCCATTTTCTCATTGCGGACTTCCCCGCCCGCCAGCTTGGTCTTGATGCGGGTCAGGCCGTTATGCAGCCAATATTTTGCGAACGGCTGGCCGGTGGCGCACTCGGATTGGGCAAGCTCGTTCTCGTGGTGAGGGAAGAGCAGGTCGAGACCGCCGCCGTGGATATCGAACGTCTGCCCCAGATATTTCATCGACATCGCCGAGCATTCGATGTGCCATCCCGGCCGGCCCTTGCCCCAGGGGCTGTCCCATGTGGGTTCGCCGGGCTTGGCGGTTTTCCAGAGGGAGAAGTCGGCCGGGTTGCGCTTGCCGCCGGCTTCGAGCGTGCGCGTGCCGGCTTCCTGTTCTTCGGAACTGCGGTGGGAGAGCTTGCCGTAGTCGGCATCCTTGGCGACATCGAACCAGACATTCCCCTCGGCCGCGTAAGCGAACCCTTTTTCGATGAGCGTGTTGATCATCGCGATGATCTCTTCGATATGCTCGCTGGCCTTGGGGAATCGGTCGACGGTGTCGATCCCCAGGCCGATGAGACTGTCGAGGTACTGCTTGGTGCAGCGCTCGGCGACATCGGCGACGGTGGTGTTCTCCTCGGCCGCCTGCTTGATGAGCTTGTCATCCACATCGGTGATGTTGACGACCCACGTCACTTCAAACCCCTTGAAGGCGAGAAACCGCTTGATGGCATCGAAAATGACCGGCCCGACCAGATGCCCGATGTGCGGCGGCTTATAAACCGTCGGCCCGCAGAGGTACATGCCGACCTTTCCGGGGCGGACGGTCTCGAAAAGTTCTTTCTGTTTGGTCAGCGTATTGTAGACGCGAAGGCTCATGTGACTTTCGATATGCGTTAGGCGAAATGGGGCGAAACGGCTGAAAACTCGCTCGATGGCCGGGAAATAGCGGGGCCGCCGGGGATTTTAGTCGTTCTGGATGGACAGGCAACCGGGATCGGGTTCAATTCAGGGCGGGCCGATAACTGAAATCCAAGTTGACCGGGGCGGCGGATCGTGCCGATACTCTGGGCGTGAGCGTACCCGCGATCATCGCCCCGACCGAGGCTCAGGCCGCCCCAGCGCCGGGGGATGCGGCTGCGCCTTTGGCCCAACCAGCGCGGTCGGCGGCCCACGAGGCGCGCATTCCCATCCTCGATGGCGTGCGCGGACTGGCGATTCTGCTGGTCATGGGGCATCACCTGTTCGTGATGAAGCCGGCCACCTGGCTCGATCGCCAGCTCGCGCAGATCGCCCACAATGGCTGGTGGGGCGTAGACCTCTTCTTCGTCCTATCGGGTTTTCTGATCACCGGCATTCTGTTCGATTCCAAGCACAAGGCCCACTACTTCCGCAATTTCTACGCCCGGCGCACCGTCCGCATCTTTCCGCTTTACTATGCGTTCCTGCTGGTCATGCTGGTGATCCTGCCGCGCTTCCAGAGCCCGGCCATCAACCGCTTCGGCACGCCCGAAGGCAGCCCCCTCTGGTACTGGAGCTACCTCGCCAACTTCCACATGGGCTGGGTTGGGCATTTCACGCACAAGACCTTGTCGGTGGCCTGGTCGCTGGCGATCGAGGAACAGTTCTATCTCATCTGGCCGGCTGTCGTGCTGTTTCTCAGCCGGCGTCATTTGCTGTGGCTCTGCGGCGCGATGATCCTGACCTCCATCGGCACGCGCCTTGCGCTGACCCTGTTCGATGCCAATCCCGGCTTCAAGATTTACGCCCTGACTCCCTGCCGCCTCGATGGCCTGGCGGTCGGCGCGTGGATCGCCCTGACCCTGCGATCGCCCGGCGGGATTATGAAGCTGACCAGGCTGGCCCGGCCGATCGGCATCGCGGCCATTGGGGGCATCGTCGGGGTGACCCTCCTCGGCCAGTATTATGCGGATAATCTGCTCGATCCCCTGTTCTTCACAATGCTGGCGTTGGCCTTCGGGGCGCTGCTGGTAATATGCCTCGGCGCATCGAGCGACGGCCTGCTCTCCCGCACATTGGGCAGCGCTCCCCTGCGCGTCTTCGGGACCTACAGCTACGCAATCTATCTCCTGCATTATCCGATCGCGCTGGTCCTGAAGGATTCGTTCTTCAAGCCGGCCAGCTTCCCAACCCTGGCCGGCTCGCCCCTGCCCGGCCAGATTCTTTTCTACCTCCTGGCGACGGCGATATCACTGGGAATGGCCCTGCTTTCGTGGCATCTATTCGAGAAGCATTTTTTGAAGTTGAAGAAGTATTTTCCATCGGGGAAGTGACGGTGGGGTAGACATTCTTGTCTGCCCTAAAAAGATTTCCGACCATCATCCAAGCCAATTCCGCAAAGTAGGCACATTCTTTTTGCCTTTCCTCGGGCCATCCAGGACACCTCCCGCGAGCACTTTCCAGCGATGCAACGGGCCCTGAATATTGCCGCAAGATCCTTCAGTCGCCTGAAGCTCCCCCAGGATGACATGGCGAGCAAGTATGATGTGTACGAACGACACCAACGAATCCCCCCGCCGGTGTATATAAGAGACACACTCAAAGGAACCTCATGCTCAGAATCTCTTCGGCATTGGTGATTGTCGCTCTGTTGGCCGCTCAGTTGAACGCCGCCGAGGTCAAACTCGCCGACAAGCAATCCTACAATCTCTGGGAAGGCAAAGCCCCCGGCCAGCGCGATCTCAACCCGGCCGATAAGAATGATAAGCCCGAGTTCCACATCCCCATCGTCCAGGCCTTTCTCCCCGAATCCTACGGCGCTAAACCCACCGGCGCATCCTTCGTCGTCTGCCCCGGCGGCGGCTACGGCGGCTTGGCTGGGCACGAAGGCCCGGTGGTCGGCGAGTGGCTCGCGAAAAACGGCGTGACCGCGTTCGTCCTCCGCTATCGCCTTGGGTCGCACGGCTATCATCATCCGATCGAGATGACCGATGCCTCCCGCGCCATCCGCTTCGTCCGCTTCCATTCCAAGGAGTGGAACCTCGACGAAAAGCGCATCGGCATCATGGGTTTCTCGGCCGGCGGACACCTCGCCAGCACCATCGCCACGCACTATGACGATGGCCTCGCCGATGCGGCCGACGCCATCGACAAAGTCTCCTCCAAGCCCACCGCGCAAATCCTCATTTACCCCGTAGTCACCATGGGCGCCACCGGCCACGCCGGCTCGCGCGCCAATCTTTTCGGTAAGGAAAAAGCCAACGACAAGGACCTGATCGAGCTTCTGAGCAACGAAAAACACGTCGATGCCAAAACCCCGCCGGCATTTGTCGTCCATGCGATCGAGGACAAGGTCGTGCCGGTCAGCAACTCGGATAATTACGTCGAAGCTCTGAAAAAGGCCGGCGTCGAAGTGCAGTACATCCGCCCCGAAAAAGGCCCACATGGTTTCGGCCTGAAAGATTTCTGGACGCCGCAGGCCGTGGAGTGGCTGAGGAAGATCGGGTTTTGACGGGGAGGTTAGAAGTTAGAATGCTCTGCTGAAAACCTCTCCCGTGCCACGGGCGTCTCGCCCGTGCCTGCGGTCACCGAAGGTAGAATTGCTCCAAATGCTCAGGATTTCAGTTGTGCAAAGTTAGTAGCGCGAAGGCAGGGTGATTGGCGTTGAAGTCCCTTCGGGCATCGTGGGACTTCGTGCGGTGGTCGGCCGGTCATTCCGAGGGAGCTTCAGGCGACCGAGGAATCTTGATTCAACTTATTGGCCCGTTCGTCTTTCGAATTTACCACGAAGCATCGGCCGGATTCTTCGGTCGTCTATACTCCCTCAGAATGACGCTCGCCCAGTGCGTTTTACAGCGCGTTTCCCATAA
>JBBRTW010000060.1:0-22285 GCA_038244055.1 Tepidisphaerales bacterium
CCAGGACGGCTATTTTACTGTCCCCAGTGCAGGCGATTCGCGCGCCCCCGTGCAGGCATTTTGCATTTTGCGGTTCTTCCGCACTCTCGATGAAGCTCGCCCATGACAGAATCGATCGTGGCCGAGCCGACGGATACAGGCGGATTCACGGGCCGCTGGCCATCACCCGGATTCTCAGCAGGTCGAGCTTGGCCCGGCCGTACATTTTGCGTTTGAACAGCTTCAGTCGGTTCACGTGGCCCTCAGTTCGTCCGTTACTCCAGGGCAGCTCGATTGCAGCCTCACCGACCACACGGGCACGTTCACCAGCGCTGATCAGATCGTATCGGCCGTGACCACCGGCGCAAATGGCGTCTACCTGCGAATGCGGGTTGCTTTCTGGGTCGGTGAATTATGATCCCGATCCGCTTGCACCTCCTGCGGTCGGAAACCTTTTGATTTGCTGCGCGCGTCCGCAAAAAGACGTGGTAATCGATATATAATTGTTCCGGAGCAGTGATATGCCAAAAGTCCAATTGAAGCGTGTTTACGAAAAGCCTTCCAAAGATGACGGAATGCGAATCCTGGTGGACCGGCTCTGGCCCCGTGGCTTGACCAAGAAGAAGGCCGCAATAGATCTATGGCTCAAAGACATAGCACCCACCGCCGAACTCCGAAAATGGTTCGGACACGATCCGGCCAAATGGAAGACATTTCAGGTGCGTTATCGAAAGGAATTGCGGGACAACAAAGATGTCGTCGACCTTCTTAAGGAAAAAAACGAACACGGCAGCATCACGCTCCTATACGGCGCGAAAGACGAGAAACACAATGAGGCGCTGGTGTTGCGGAGGCTTCTTGACCGTGGAAAAAGCGCATAGAAATTGATTCGGCCTGAAAACTCAGCGCTGTTATTGAACTATCGGTCACACTTTCTGAAATCGACCGAGTTCTGATGAGGATGATGCGTCCCGCCGCCGTCGCTTGCGTGCTTGAATCGCCGCTCGGCAGGCCTACCGGTTTCTTGGGACTCCAAATTCCAGACCTGCTGGAGCTCGCCGAAACCTGCGATGTGCCGGTCCGGTTCTGTGTCCGCGTAGGACGTCCCGGAATTCGCGATGTCGGTTTGCATCGTGCCTTCCAGCGCGCGTTTGATTTCCTTAAATCGAGAAGCGACCGCGGCGACGTTCAAGTCCGGTGGCATAGATGGTACCTCGGGCATCGCCGCCCTGCAGGACGACGCGATTACCGCGTGCGAGCACAGCGTGGGCCTCGGGGCCGGAGAGGGCGCGATCGCGCAGTCCGGCTGTATCAGGTTGCTGGCAGGTGACGACGATCCCGGGGGCATCTGGGTCGGCGGGGAGGTGGTCAAGGCGCGGCGAGGGAGTGCCGAGCACCCACTGCAAATCTCGGCGCAGGTCGTCGAGTGCGCGAAGCACCGGGGCCGGTTCCGAGGGGCTCGCGACGACAGGGATCCCGGGCGGCAGGTGCAGCGGTTCCGCGGAGTTGACGGCCGCCGAAGAGGACGAGAGCACCAAGAACAAAAATAGAATGAACAACACCGACTTCTTCATAATCTCTCCCGTGCCGAGAAACCTCCGAATTGTATTGCGCCATCCGTGAACTATGTGGCCGTTTCCCTAAAGCCCTCGGTGCTATTCCCAGTAGTTGGCGTCGACCGACCGAGCCTCACCGGCCTTCATCGCGACCGTTTTGACGAGTTGGCCGTAGCCAAGCTTGAATGAACCTGCGGAGTTGGCGCGAAGCGTCGCGCGACGAAACTTCCCGCCGTGCCATTCGATGTCCACCTCAACGCCGCCGCGCGCCCGCAGGCCGGTGATCTTCCCGTCTGGCCACGCCGACGGCAGGGCCGGCAGCAAATGCAGTTCGCCGTTCTGGCTTTGCAGAAGCATCTCGGCGATGCCTGCCGTCGCGCCGAAGTTGCCATCAATCTGAAACGGCGGGTGGTTGTCAAAGAGGTTGGGCAGGATGCTGTAGGCCAGAAGCTCGCCGAGCATCTTGTGGGCGTGGTCACCATCGTGCAACCGCGCCCAGAAGTTGATCTTCCACGCCTTGGACCAGCCGGTGCCGCCATCGCCGCGGAGTTCCAGGGTCTTGCGGGCGGCCGCCGCGAGGTCGGGCGTGGTCAGGGGCGAAATCTGGTTGCTGGGGTGCAGCCCATAGAGGTGCGAAACGTGCCGGTGCTGCGGTTCGGCCTCACGATAGTCCTCAAGCCATTCCTGAAGTTGCCCGCGAGCGCCGATGCGCATTGGCGCAAGCCTCGCGCGGGCGGCCGCCACCTGCTTGCGGAACGGTTCATCGATATTCAGGATTTCTCCGGCCGCAATGCACTCATCGAACACATCGCGGATGATCTGCATGCTCATCGTCGGGCCCATCGAGATCGAGTACTTCTTCCCGTCCGGGCCGATGAAGTTATTCTCGGGCGAGGTCGCCGGTCCGGCGACAAGCCAGTGATTGCGCGGATCCTCGACCAGGAAATCAAGATAGAACTCGGTGGTCTCCTTGAGCAGCGGATAGACGCGCTCGGCGAGGAACTTTCTGTCCGGGGCGAACTGGTAATGCTCCCACAGGTGCTGGCAGAGCCAGGCGGCCGCATCGTGCCATAGCAGGCCGACCGATGCGCGGAGTTCTGACAGCGCCCACGGCGGCGTGCGCGTTCCCAGAACCCAGCCGCGGCAGCCGTAGCGTTCGCGGGCGGCGCGCCGGCCGGGCTCGCGAAGGCGCTCGATCAACTCGAACAGCGGCTCGGTAAGTTCCGGCAGGTTGCAGGTCTCGGCCAGCCAATAGTTCATCTCGGTATTAATGTTGATGGTATAGTCGCTGAACCAGGGCGGCGCGTAGCTGTCATTCCAGATGCCCTGCAGATTGGCCGGCAACGAGCCCGGGCGGGAACTGGAGATGAGCAGATATCGGCCGTATTGGAAAAGGAGCGCCGCCAGTTGCGGGTCGGATTCGCCCTTCTTGACGGCCGCGACGCGCTCGTCTGTCGGCTTGGCGCTGGCCGGTCCCGCGGGCAATTCCAGCGATATTCGGCGGAAGAATCGCTGGTAGTCCTGAATATGCGCCTCGCGAAGGTGGTCGAACGGCTTCTTCGCGGCGCGGTCCAGATGATCAAGGGCGACGGCCTGCGGATCGGGGTGCCAAAAGGTGCTGTCGGCAGCCAACAGAATTGTCAACGCATCCGCCCCTTCGACCTGGAGTTTGTCCTTCGCCGCCAGCACTTTCCCGCCTTCGGGGATCGCCAGCACGGCCGCGCAGAACTTCACGCCGCCGAAAGGCGTCTGGCCGGTCATAATGAGCCGATCGTTTCCCTTCGCGACGGTCTGCGCCTCCTTTTCGCGCGACAGTTCGATCAAGCACGACACCTGTCCCGGCTTGTCGGCCGACAATCGGACAACCATCACCTGGTCTACCGCCGTACTGAGAACCTGCCGTCGAAAGGTCACCTGGCCGCTTTTGAATGACGTCTCGGCGATGGCCGAGTCGAGGTCGAGTTGCCGGCGATACCGCTCGCCCGGGGCGGCCACGCCCATTCGCAGATACAGGTTCCCCAGTGGCTGATAGTTCCCGTAGCGCGGGTCGCGCGGAGTCACCATCGTCTCCCCGGCCAGCTTGTGCGCCTCGGCATAACTGCCCTCAAAGAGCAGTTTTCGCACGATGGGCAGATTTTCGCGCATCTTTGGGTTGGGATTGAAATGGGGCTCCCCGGACCAGATGCTGTCCTCATTGAGCTGGATCCGCTCCTCGGCCACGCCGCCGAACACCATCCCGCCCAGTCGGCCGTTGCCCACCGGGAGCGCCTCAACCCACTTCTCCGCGGGATGCTCATACCAGAGAAGCGTGTCCTGGGCATCCGCCAACACAGTGGCGTCTGCCACCAACGCCAGGAAGACCAGAAGACCACGTATTGCTTGCGACATCATCCTGACCTCCTCTGGCACAGGTTACCAATGGCGCCACCGGTCTCAAAGCGCCGCTTTGAGCAGATTGGTTTTGCCGGCGCCTGTGGCGAAGGAGGCGACGCCGTTGGGCATTACATCCACCGGCACGGCCGCGCCCCCATCCTGTTCCACGACGGTGAAGCCGCCTGGCCAAGGGCTGAGCAATCTCGCTGTACCGTCAACCGTGGCATGAATCCTCACGTCGCCGACTCGCCCGCTCACCTGTTCCGCAGACACTTCGAAACCGCCTTCGGCCAGCAGGTTGGCAAAACGCGCATCGTTGTCGGCGGGCCAGGCCGGGAAGATGCGGATGACGCCGCCGGTGCTCTGTAGCAGCAATTCGCTCACAAACCGCGCGACCGCGACCTGCTCGGTCATGTAGTAGCCGTGCCCCTTCCAGTTGAACAGGCCGTTGGGTTGCGCGGGGGAATGCTCGCTCGTCGCCGAGAAGCACATCTTCGCGTTGGTGATCGCCTCGGCGCCCAGGCCCATGCGGGCGCGGGCGATATTGATGGTCACATTGGAGTTGGCGTGACTGGTGGATTTCTCCACGTAGTTGATGGTGCGCCTGGCAGGTCGCTCCCGCCAAGGTCCGTCCTTCGACAGTCTACTTTCATCCAGGCGGGAAACGCTCAGGCATGCCGCGATTCTGTAGCGCCGGGGGTGACTTCGTCTGGGGTCGCCAGACGACCGGCTCCGGTCAGGCGACTTGCCGTTCTGGGGTTAGCTCGGCCAGACCCAGAGCACCGACCAGGTGTTCCAGTGTTGTTGGCCACGTCAGCACTGTGGCCCCGTACGGCACAGACGGGTTCCGAGGAAGAAAAACGCGATTTCCTCAAAAAGGTCGGCTCGAACCCGACCATCACCAATCGTACCATCCAACTGGTGCCACGCGGACCGTGGAAAACCCTTGTATTTCCAGGGCTTTCAGGGGAAGGGGAGAAGGCCGCGCGTCGGACTCGCGCGGCTTCGGCCGGAAAACCCGACCAATTGGCTCGTTTGTCCTGTCCTTTGGTCACGGTCCGAACTTTCTTCAAGGACAATCCGGTGTGGGAATGAGCGTCATGCCAGTCATGCCTCTCCTCCGGGTATCCCCGTACCCCTCCTTGATGAAACAAAACGGCTACGACACCGCCTGCATCGGCAAATGGCATCTCGGCATGGACTGGGGTGGCAAGCCGGGGAATGAAAAAACCATCCCTGTCGGCACCCAACTCAACCAGAGTCCGAACGCCGCCGGCTTCGATCTCTTCTACGGCTACACCCACGCGCGGAACATCGGCACTGTCATCGAGCAGAACAAGGTTGTGGCGAATCTCGAAGAAGTGCAAACTCAGCCACAACTCGCCAAGAGGGTCGTGGAGTTCCTCGCCCATCCCGCGCGAAAGGAGAAGCCCTTCTTCCTCTACCTGCCGCTCTGCCCGCCGCACACACCGATTGTGCCCGCGCCGGAGTTCGCTGGTAAGAGCAACATCAGAGGCAAAGAGGGCCAATACGGCGACTGGCTCTACCAGGGCGACTGGGTGCTCGGCCAGGTGCTCGACACTCTGGAAAAACAGAAGCTCGCCGACAACACGATCATCATGGTCAGCAGCGACAATGGTGCCGCCGGTCGCTCGTATGCACCCCTGCGCGGGCAGAAGACGAGCATCTACGAAGGCGGCCACCGCGAGCCGTTCCTCGCGCGCTGGCCCGGCAAGATCAAAGCCGGCTCCACTTGCGACGACACCATCTGCCTCAACGACCTCATGGCCACCTGCGCGGACATCGTCGGCGCGAAACTTCCTGACAACGCCGCCGAGGACAGCGTGAGCATCCTGCCCGACCTGCTCGGCACCGCGAAGGGACCGGTGCGCGAGGCCACCATTCATCAGGCTCCCAACCGCGACATCGCTCTCCGCAAAGGCCCGTGGAAGCTCATCTTTCTCAAAGGCGGCGGATGCGAGCTATACAACCTCCAAAACGATCTCAGCGAAACAAAGAACGTCGCCGAGGCGAACCCCGAAGTTGTCGCGACGCTCACCACGCTGATGAAGAAATACATCGCCGATGGCCGCAGCACCGTCGGCGCGCCGCAGAAAAACGAAGCGCCCATGTCCGTGGACGGCGGCTCGGGCGAAGGAAATAGGAAGGGAAAGAAGGCGACAAAGAATTCGGAGGCCGAAACCGACAACGCACTGAATCCCGATTTCGACTGAAGCCTTACGGGCATATCAAGAAAAGCCCTCAAAATAACTCACCATGAAACCATTTCTTTTTCCCATCCTGCTCTGCGCCACGCTCGTCCCCGCCGCCGATACGCCTGAGCCCTCGGGATGGAAAACATATCTTTTTTCAAACGAACCCAAGGAATTCGACGGTTGGGCGTCCATGGCCACGGATCGGGCACGGCCAAAGCAGCCCGGAAGTCCATTTGAACCCAAACGACTGCCGATTTACCCGAGGATTTTGACCCTTGGTTCCAATGGGATCATCCCAAGGCGTTTTGAGATTTGCCGCCGAAGAAGTGTTGGCCGCAGAACTCGTGCCCACGGATTGTTTGGTTTGAGCCCCTCAGCCTGGCGCCCTGCCTGGATGTTTTGTTCAGGCCGCCGCGCCCTATGACCCCATCCATTTTGTCCCGCTATTTGCTGCACGGGCTATCGCCGCGTTCCAGTAGAAATGCGGCATTGGGCCCTTCGAGGGCTGGATCAGGACCGCTGCAAGGTGCCCCACATCTACGAGTCTATTGTTCTGTTTTTGAGCCTGTTTTGTTGGAGTTGGTAGAGGAGTTGATATTCCTTCTCGAGGCTGCGCCGGCAGCGCGCATCGTATCGATCGAGTTTCTCCAAGTCGTCAAGCTTTGGGATTTCGTACATGAATCTCCTGCGGTGGTCCTCCTCCGCTTTTTGGTCCTCTTGCTGGGCGAGCTTCAGATGATGGCGTTTTTCCAAAACAAGTTTCTCGAAAATAACCGTCCAGCTATGGTAGTGCTCGGGCGGAATGGCCTGCCGGCCCGAGAGGAACTCTCCCACGGCCTTTGCGGTGGGTGCCCCGATTTTCTTTCGATCGATGCCATTTATTGGACTTTCAGGTGCAGATACTCGCTGCATAACGCTCAGGAGTGCGATGATTTCGTGCAACATTGATTCGAGAACCTCAGATGCCAACCCCAAAGGTTCGTGTCGATTGAAGTGATCCTGTGTCGCAATTGCAAGTGCCAGATTTTTAGCAGCCACTTCCTCCTTTCCACCTTCTCTTTCAGAGGTAGGGCGCCCGTTAACCATGGTCGCCTCAACCCATTGACCGATGCGGGCCAGTTTCACGAAGCTCGCGGCCATCGACTCGACAAGGTTGACTTCGAACTGAGTCCGAGGCGCGAATTCATCCAACAACCCCTTCAACTGATTCGCAAAGTCCTTGTCTTCGTGCCGGGCATCGGGCAGCGGAGCGATGCGTTTGGCCAGCAGGCCGTGCGTGATCGCGTTGCCCGATGAGATCCGCTTGCCCTCGGCGGTCTTAGGGCCCAGCCCGCGAGCCCCGTTTTTTCGGCTGGCCGCTTGCTGGGCCGCGGAGCGTTTTTTCCTCGCAGGGGTTGTACCGGCCGCGGCAGGGGGGATTCTTTTTCTGGTGGGCTTTGGATTGTTCATGAAATCGTCCTATGGTTTGCTCTTATCATCTTACAAGGCTCGGAACGGAGCGCTACACAAATTCCCGTGGACTTGCTGGACGGCGACTGTGGAAAAGGATGGGTAGGAGGATTATCACGTTTATCTGATAGACAATAATCGGCGTTGGCTCGGTCTCGATGAAACTGGCCGCGCTGGCCCGGCTCGTTCAGGAATTCCCCCAGAAAGATCCCGAGTCGCTGGTCATGCGCAATAATGATGGAAACGGTCTCAAGGTCTAAAGCGATCCTGTTTTCCCCATGCACGTGTGAGGATTTCACCCATCGGCACCGTGTTGCACCCCGCCTCGACCAATGACGAGCGAAGAGATGCGGATTGGCTTTGACGGGACGACGGCCCCCGCGATACCGTCGGCTCAATTCACTGGAGCTCGCCATGAATCATGTGCCATGGTTCGACCGGTTTCTCATTCTGAGTTGCGGGCTGATTTGGGCTCAGGTGCTTCTCGCTCAATCGGCGGCGGCGGTGGTGGCGGCGGACCCATTCCTCGGGTCATTCATCACCGCCGCGGGCGAGACCAGGAAAATTGAGTTCAAAGTGGAGTGGGGCGATCGCGACGATGCCTACAAAGGGACGATCCGGCTCAATAGCGGCAAGCTATTTCCCTTCACGGCCCACCGCAATCCCAATGACGCTCATCAGATTACTGGCGCGTTTGAGAGCGATGGCCAATCGCTCGACTTCACCGCGATGGCCTCTGAGGGTCGGATCAAATTCAGCACGGGGCGAAGTGTTTTCGCACTGGCCCCGCTGATGAACCCACTGGATCCGCCCGATGAGCATCCACAAGCCGGGGCCGGCGCGGCGGGAGTCTGTGGTGCCCTTGTTCGTCGTCCGCTGGCACTTAAGATGAGGCTCAGGCGCAAATGACACCACTCCAAAGAAAAACATGTTGCGGAGGGGCTTGCCGATGAGCACCGTCAGCATCCCACGATGGAACTCCGAGGGCGTTCTGCCCCCGATTGATTCCGCCGATCCAACCTCCGCGAGCCGCTCACCCTACCAAGTCGCGCTTGCCGACTTCGTCCTGCACTTTGGAACATCAGAACCACGCTGCGCCATCCTCGATGGTTTACTCCGCTACCGCGCCGCGCTGCATGCCGCCGGGTTGGTTGAGGGGTTCCAGTGGATCAACGGGAGTTTTTTGGAGCATGTCGAAGTGGTGCTGAACCGTCCGCCCAATGATGTGGATGTCGTCACGTTCTACCGCCTCCCCGCTGGAGCGACGCAAAAGGGCATCCGTGACATTGCCCCCGATTTGTTCGACCACGACAGCGTCAAGCAAGAGTTCAGGATCGACGGGTATCTCGTTCACCTGGACCAGACTCCAAAAGCGCTTGTCGAACGGAGTGCGTACTGGTACAGCTTGTGGTCCCATCGGCGGGACCGAACGTGGAAGGGGTTTATCGAGATCGGCCTGGCCGCCGACGACGCCCCGGCGGCCGGCTTTCTCAAGACCCTGGCCGCAACCGGAGGACAGCCATGAACCGCGGTGAACGCCAGCTTCTCCTTTCAGAGCGGACGACTCTCGAAGGGTTCCTGACTGAAATCCCGGTCGAAGACGTTCTGGACCGCGGCAGCGTCGAGGGACGCCTGCGCAAAGTGAATGCGTTGTTGGCGCAATGCCCTGATGACACTCGCCAACCCGCTCGCGCGCGGCTCACATTCCGCGGCAAGCCGGTGGTCGATAGTTACGGCATCTTCGCGGATTTTGGCGCCAGGGCGACGCAGGCTTTCAGCGACACCGTGGCCAAGGTCGCCGCCAGCCTGGAGGGGCCGCTGGCGAGCATGGGGCCGGTGCCGAACAAGGCGCAGAACCAATTGCTCATCACCAGCACGGCGCTTGGCTCCTTCGGATTTGAACTCGAAGAGCATCGCGAGGGGCCGATGCTGATTGATGATGGCAGCGCGGTGGCTGATGCGGTGGCCGCGACGCAGACCCTGCTAAAAGCAACAACGGGGGACGATGATTCGCTGGCCGATGCTGCCGCGGGGATGGAACCGCGTGCAATCACCGCCGCACGCTCGTTCCTTCAACTGCTCGCGGATAACGAAGCGGTGTGCGCACTGGAGTTTGGCGACCAACGCTTTTCTTTCAGCAGCGTGGCCGAAGTCCGACGCAGCGCAGATCGACTGGCGCAGGGGAATCTTCATGAGGAGCAGGCGCAATTGCAGGGCGAGTTTCAGGGCGTTTTGCCGAAAAGCCGCACGTTCGAGTTCAAACTTAGCGGCAGCAACGAGGTCATCAAGGGAAAGGTCGGCCCCGGCATCACCGACCCGGACGCGCTCAACCGACTTCTGCACAATCCCATGACCATCACCGTCGCGGCCACGCGCGTGGGCGACGGGCGGCCACGATTCGTTCTCAACACCCAACCAGCGGAAGGCTCCGGCACAACGTGATGGCCTCTCCCGCGCGGCCCGCTATCCACCCATGCCAATTCCCATGGCCAACGGTAACCAAAAGAACAAACTCGAACTCACCTGGATCGGTAAGGAGAACCGGCCGCGGCTGGAGCCTCGGATTTTGCGGGAGGCTACGGACCGGTCGCATCACGCGGCGCGGCGCGTGACCAATCGTGACTTTTTCGATAACCGGCTGATCTTCGGGGACAACCTGCTGGCGCTCAAGGCGCTGGAGCAGGAGTTCGCGGGGAAGCTCAAGTGCATCTACATCGACCCGCCCTACAATACCGACTCGGCGTTTGAGCATTACGACGACGGCGTGGAGCACTCGCTTTGGCTCTCTCCCATGCGTGATCGCTTGGAGATTCTGCGGCGGCTCTTGCGAACTGACGGGAGTCTATGGGTGAGTCTTGATGACACTGAACTTCACTTTTCCAAGGTATTGGGTGACGAAACATTTGGGCGCGATTGCTTCATCGCGGATATCTCCTGGAAGAAACGTGATGGGCCTCCGAATGATCGCAAGTTGGGATCTGTCCATGAGCACGTCCTCGTCTGGGCACGGGAGAAGGAGGCCAAGCGATGAAGGCGAAACGACCCGAACCTCTTTATGTCCGTATCCGCGACATTCTCGAATCGGCCCGCTCGAATGTGGCGAGGTCGGTGAACACGACGCAGGTGATCGCCAATTGGCTGATCGGCCGGGAGATCGTGGAGGAGGAGCAGAAGGGCGCGGCCAGGGCGAAATACGGCGCCAAGCTGATGAAGGATTTGTCCCGCCGCTTGACCGCTGACTACGGCAGTGGGTTTTCCTTGACGCTGTTGAAGGAGATGAAGGCGATCTATGTCGTCTATCCCGAGTTGCTTGGCACGGGCATGTCGCATGGAAAAGGTCACGCGGTGCGTGGCCTATTGCCCGAGGGGCGAAATACCCTGGAAAAAGGCCACGCAGTGCGTGGCCTTTCGGGAGCCGCTCCCGCCGGCGGAATTCGTCACGCAGCGCGTGACGATTTGGACGTCCTGCAATTCACGGGCGCAGTGAGTCGAAAATCCTGGAAGCCCGGCCTGCTGAATCCAAGTCTGTCATGGACGCACTACCGGACGCTGCTTCGGGTGGAGGGCGTGGAAGCCCGTTCCTTTTATGAGATTGAGGCGATCAAGGAGAACTGGTCGGCGCGCGAGTTGGAGCGGCAGATCAACAGCCTGCTGTACGAACGGCTGGCGATGAGCAAGGACAAGAAGGGCTTGCTCCGGCTGGCGAAGAAGGGACATGAGGTGCAGACGGCCAGGGATGTGTTCAAGGACCCGCTGGTGATGGAGTTTCTCGGGTTGCCGGAATCGCCGAAGCTGCTGGAATCCGATCTGGAGCAGGCGCTGATTGATAATCTGCAGGCGTTTCTGATGGAATTGGGCAAGGGGTTTGCGTTCGTGGCCCGCCAGCAGCGGATCACGCTGGATGGGGATCATTTCAGCATCGACCTGGTCTTTTATCACACCATTCTCAAATGCTTCGTCCTGATTGATTTGAAGGTCGGCAAGCTCACCCACGAGGACCTTGGACAGCTTCAGCTCTATGTGAACTATTACGACCGGGAACGATTGTCCCCCGGTGACGGCCCGACCCTGGGCCTGATTCTCTGCACCGACAAGAACGACGCGGTGGTGAAATACACTCTGGGCGAAAAGCAGGAGGGCGCGATCTTCGCAAGCCGGTATCGGCTGCATGTGCCATCGGCGGCGGCGCTCAAGGCGGAGATTCGGCGCGAGCTGCGAATGTTGCGCGGCAAGGAGGGCACTCGACGTTGAACTGGCAGAGTTTGTCCTGGTGCTGCCGCCCGGCGTACTGGCAGCCGCGATCCGAATGGTGCAGCAGCCCAAGTCCCGGCCGGCGCTTGGCCAGGGCCATCTCCAGGGCCTCGACGTACAGATCGGCGTGCAGCGTGTCCTTCATGCTCCAAGCAGCATGGCGGCGACCAGCGCGGAAACGTCCAGAGATTGTTGTATCGCGGGTGGCATTCCGAATTATCTATCAGACCCGCGCCAAAAGCGCAACCCGAACATGCGCCGCGCATCGCGAATTCCTGGAAGAAACCGAATGGGATCGTTGCATGAGGCTGAAGTGCTACCATGGTTTAAGGGGTCGGACTGTTCGAATATGGGCCGGCGTAAGAAAGCGAAAGCCGGTCGAAAAGTCAGAAGCCGTCGAGACTTAAACCACGGGCTGGGATGGGTGATTCCCTTTGCGGCGCGGTTGAGCGATCTCTGGAAACATTCACCCCATTTGCCTGCGCGTTGGGCTACGGGCGCGCTGGCCCGTCGCTCATCGAAACGGGCATAAAATAGAGGAGTGCTCCAGATCCGCTTCGGATAACCCATGTCGCAGGGGCCTATTTTCAACCTGTTCAGATCGTGGCCGTATGGATTGGATCCACGGCAATCCCACTCTGGCGATTCAGGATGATCCAACGCTTCGCGGGTGGTGAAATCACGTTGCTCGTTCCACCGATTCAATCAAGGGAGTTGCAAGTGCAGTGGAGAGCAATGGGTTGTATCGATTATGACGGTGCTCGGCACACTGCTCCTATTTTACCAGTGAAATCGTTTGCATGAATTGACGTGTCGGCAACGCAATCACGCCGGCGCTGAAATTGAACGGAACAAAATCCGCCGCCCCGTTTTCGGCGGTCGTGAATTTAGAGAACTTTGAATGTCGCAATTTATGACCTGAACCACCAACATGGTGTGGATTTTGCGATGAATTGGGCATGGAATCAGCGCGGCGATATGTGTTGAGGTCGGGTGACGACATCGATTGCCATCCGTCTCGTGCTGATTCCCCTGATGCGGTGCTCATGATGTTCAGACTTTCCAAAGAAATGCTTGCTTGTTCCTGACATTGAGACGATGATGAGTGGGTTAGGAATTGCAGTTTGTAGAACATACAGTCAACAACTGTGATTTGGGCTGAGCCAATGGGCCTTCCGTGAACGTTCTCATCCGTTTCTCATATTGGATGAGTAGGTTCGGATTTGTGGGTTAGATAGTACAAAAAAAAGAATTGATGATGGGAGATGAAAAGCCGCCATTGGCAACTTGGCGCGGCTGATTTTAACCAATTGTTTTTGGCAAGGGAGCAGGCTAATGAGTACCCGGAATCGCATCACTGATTACACTGACCCTGAATCGGCACCCTCCGCGAGGGTGGAGGTTCCGCGTCAAGGCATGCTCCAGGTGATTTGGGGGCGTCGGTGGTGGGTGCTTCTGGTGACCCTTGTCTGCATTGGGGGGACTGCGGCATACGTGTCGCGGCAAATCCCCATTTTTTCGAGCAGCTCATCGCTTTATGTGCAGCAGCGCGGATCGTTGCTCGTACAGGGACCCGGACTGTCGCAGCAGACGCCCCTGGTGACGCAGTGCGACATTGTGCGATCGGCCGCGGTGCTGGGCGAAGTGGCTGCCCTCCCGGAAGTTCGCAAGATGCAGATTATGGCGGGGGCCACCAATCCAGTCTCCGTGCTGCAGGCTGGGCTGACAGCGGTCCCGGCCGCGGGCGGCAGGACTGATACCGCCGGGCGGCCTGACATGATGGTGATCTCTTTTGAGTCCCCCAATTCAGTGGAAGCGTCCCAGATCGTGAACTTTGTTGCCGAAGCCTATGCACGGTCGGCGACTTCCCAGAAAAAAACCAACGCGGTTGAAGTGTTCAAGCTCCTGACCGCTGAGAAGGTCAAGCGCGATGAAGAACTCCAGAAATGGCTCGATGAGACGCTGAAATTCAAGAAAGACAACGGAGTGCTGTCATTTCAGGGGGACCGCGGAAATATCATCATCCAGACACTGGGCAAGCTGTCGGATGCGCTGACAACGACGCAGATGGAATTGATCGATGCCCAGGCCGAATTCGACGCGATGGAGAAGGTGAAAGGGGATGATGCCAAGCTGATGCGAATGGCGCGGCTGCATCAGGCCCAGACGCAGAAAGACGTGTCCATCAACGTGGAACAGGCCACCGCCGCGCAGGCCGTGCAGCAGCGCGACACGCTGCTGGAGCTGCAGATCAACGTGCTGTCGACGGAGATCGACCAGCTCGAACGGCAGCGAAACCGGCTCCTGCAGCTCGTCAAGCCCGAGCATGCGGATGTGCGCATCCTCGTGGCCGATCTCATCTATCTCAAACAGCGGGTTTCGGAAAAGCAGGCCGATCTAACAGCCCAGCGTGAAGCCGAGAAGACAACGCCGACGACCCCCGATGTGAAAGTCGGCGAACTCAAACGCCAGCGCGAGATCGAGCAGCGCAAAGAGCGTGACCGGCAGATCGTCGAGGCCTACGTGGAGTCCGCGACCTACCGCCTGAGCATGGTAACCCAGCGCGCCCAGCAGCTCCAGAAGGCGTTTGATGCCCAGAAGGAAGAGGCTTTTAAGCTGAACGCGGTCGCAGCCAAGTGTGCGACCCTCGAGACCGAACTGCACCGGGTTGAGAAACTGTGCGACATCATCGATACGCGTATCAAAGAGCTCAATGTGTCGGAAGATACGGGCAGCTGGCAGGTCAGCGTGATTGAAGTGGCCACGCCATCGGTCAGCCCGATCCGGCCGCAGAAGACGCGGACTCTGGCCATGGGCCTGCTCATCGGAGTGATCCTTGGAGTGGGCGTGGCGCTGGGGCTGGATTTCATGGACCAGCGGATCCACTCGGTGGAGGAAGTGTCGGCACTGGCGGATGCCCCGGTGCTGGGCCTGGTTCCCCATATCTCCGTGCGTCAGTCGATTGCCCAGCGCGGCCGGCATGTGGCCAATGAGCCGACCTCGGATGTGGCCGAGTCGTACCGGACGATTCGGACCGCGGTTTACTTCGGGGCGCGCAATGCTCAAGGCAAGGGCAATCGCCTGCTGGTGACTTCGCCCGCGCCGGGTGATGGCAAAACGACCTCGGTGAGCAACCTGGCGATCGCGATGGCCAATGCCGGCCAGCGGGTGATCCTGGTGGACGCCGACCTGCGGCGGCCGACGCAGCACAAGGTGTTCGAGATGGATGGCAGCGTCGGCGTTTCCAGCGTGATGGCGGGAGAAGTTGAATTGGCCGGAGCCATCCTCGCGACTGGCATCAACAATCTTGACCTGCTGCCCGCCGGCTCGCCACCGGCCAATCCATCGGAAATCCTCAATAGTCAGGCCTTTGCGGACCTGATCGACGGGCTGGCCGAGCGGTATGACCATGTGCTGATCGACTCCCCGCCGGTGGCGCCGGTGACCGATGCGCGAATCCTGGGTGCGATGTGCGATGCGACGATCCTGGTCGTGCGTGCGGAGAAATCGACCAAAAAGGGCGTCGAGCATGCGCGGGAGAGTTTGAAGAGCGTCGGCACCAACGTGCTGGGCGTGGTCATCAATGACGTGCCCCGCCGACGGGACCGGTATGGCTATTACTACGGCTATACCTACGGCTACCGCTATCGCCAGTATGGGTACACCCAGGAGGCGACGACCGCAAAGGGCAATGGCGATTCAAATGGCAACGGAAATGGCAACGGGCATTCGGCGCTGGCAGTCGCGGGCGTGGCCGGCACCAATGGCAAGAACGGAAAGCTCAAGGCGGACGAGCAGGTTGAACCAGAGCTGTCTGTGCCGCCAGAAGACGGCGCGGGTGCTTAAACCAGTGGTTGATCGCGTGGTGTGATTGAGTTGGGCGATTCATCGGAGAGAAGAGTTGACCGAGTGTCCGGAACATCTCTGGGTGGAGCAAACCGAGCGTCTGCGGCGATTCAACGCCACAGTTTGCGCGGATGTGCATTGCCATTGCCTTCCCGGCGTGGATGACGGCCCGGCTACATTGACCGATGCGCTGGCGTTGTGCACCGCGCTGGCCCGCGACGGGATCACGCATGTCGTCGCCACGCCGCACCAACTGGGCCGGTATGATGGCACCAACGCTCCGGCGGCGATTCGGCAAGCGGTGTCGGACCTGAACGTCGCACTGGGAACCCAGGGGATCCCGCTGATCGTGGTGCCCGGGGGTGATGTGCGCATCGACGAGCGGCTGCCAAAGTTGCTGGAGACCGATGGAGTGCTGACCTTGGCGGATGGCGGCCGGTATGTGCTGCTGGAACTGCCGCACGACACGCTGGTGGATATCGGCCCGCTGCTCGAGTCGATAATGGCAGGGGGCCGGCGCGGAATTCTGTCTCATCCCGAGCGGCACGCACAACTCGCCGCCCGGCCGGAGATGGCGGCGCGGTGGGTCGAGCGCGGAGCCTTGATGCAGGTGACCGCGGGCAGCCTGGTGGGGGATTTCGGGCCGGGTGCCGAGCGGGCGGGCTGGGAATGGCTGCAAAAGGGGCTCGTTCATTTGATCGCATCCGATGCGCACGATGTGCGGCGGCGTCCGCCGCGACTGGGTATGGCGATCGATGCGATCAGCAGGGAACTGACGCATCTGCTGGCGCGGCGGCTGTGCATGGAGAATCCGCTGCGGGTATTGCGGGGCGAAGACGTGGAGGCGATGCGGCGCAAGTCGCCGCCGGTGCCGGGTATCGGTGCGGGGAGGCCACGGTGAACTGGCACAAGCAGAAATCCGATCATCGGGGTGAAGCACCCGACATTCACCCCGGCAACGGCATGCTGGTCGCAGTCGAAGTCTTGATGGTGGCCCTGCTGGCGTTTGCGCCGATGGCCTTTGGCGCTGTCGAAGCGTGGAGCGAGCAGGTCGTGATCGGTCTGGTCGGGCTGATGGTGGCGATGGTGCTAGTGCGGGCACTGATTTACCGGAAAAGCGAGCTAGCTTGGTCCTGGACTTACCTGCCGATGATTTTGTTTCTGGGCTGGGCGGCGCTGCAGTTGGTGCCGCTGCCGGCGGGCCTGGTCAAGTTTGTTTCCCCGGGTACGGTCAGCCTTCGATCGGAACTATTGGCCGGGGTTGCGGGCGCGGATGCCGCGCAGGGGAACATGACCCTGAGCCTCTATCCGCACGGCACACGGCACGACTTGCGGATGCTTCTGGCCATAGCTGGCGTGTTTTTCGTGGTGCTGAATGTGTACCAGCGGCCCAATGCCATCAAGCGATTGCTGATCGCGATTGTGGCCATCGGGGCGGTGGTGATCGCTCTGGCCCTGGGGCAGGATTTGACCGGGGCAACGCGCGTCTATTGGACCGGCCCGCTGGGGCGCGGGCGGGCGACGGCCGGGCCATTCATCCACTACAGCCACTTCGGACAGTTCGTGAACATGAGCATCGGGGCGGCCTTGGGGCTGGCGATCGTTTTGCTGCACAAGGTGTTTCGGCGGCACGGGATGTCAGCCGCGGAGATCCAGGACCGGATTCATCATCCGCAAATGCGCGCGGTGTGGATCCTGTCGGCGATCATGATCGCGGGTGTCGTGAGCGTACTGCTGTCCGGGAGCAGGGGGGCGACGATTGCGATCGCCGTGGCGCTGGGGTTTGCGATTTTCGGGTTGTCGCGGAACCGCAAGCTCAAGCAGTTGGGCTGGGTGGTGGTCGGGGCGGTGGTGGTAATCGCGGCAACGGCCCTTCTGTTCGAATTTGAGGGGATTACGGGCAAGATGGAGTCGCTCAAGGCCGGGGATCAGCTGGCCCAGCGCTGGCAGATCCTCAAAGACCTGACGGTAAGTTGGGCACGCTTCCCGGTGACCGGGACGGGGTTGGGCACGCATGAGTTTGTGTTCCCGATGTTCGACCGTTCAACAGTGCTGGAATTGGCGACCCATGCGGAGAACGAGTACGCCCAGTTGCTGGAGGAGACCGGCGTGGTCGGCCTGGGGCTGTGCGGCTTGTTCCTGGCGATGATCTGGGTGAACTGGGGGCGGGCGGTGCGCGGGGGCGGCCGATCGGTTCAGGTGGCGGCGGTGGGGCTGGGATGTGGCCTGGTGGCGATTCTGGTCAACAGCCTGGTGGACTTTGGCCAGCACACGGCGGCCAATGCGTGCCTGACGGCGGTCTGCTGCGGCCTGATCGTCAACCTCTCCAAACTGGGCGCAAAGCGCGAGGATGAGATCCCGGTGGTGAAGTTGACGGGGCATGGATGGATGTTCGGGCGAGCAGCGATGCTTGCTGGTGTGATGCTGGCATTGGGATGGGCGATGCTGGCGGCCGATCGAGAAACCCGGGCGCAAAAAGCATGGGCCAGCGCGAAGTTGGTCGGAGCGCATCTGGCCCAGGCTGGGGAGATCGGGTCGAATCAGGAATACGCGGAACTTCTGCTTAATGCGGAGGCCGCGGTCGCGGCGGCTCCGGATAATGTGACCTATGGCTATCAGTTGAATTATCTTCGCTGGCGGTCGATCAGCCGCGTGCAAGACGATGGAGCAGTCGTGCTGACGCCGGCTTCGATGGCGTACGCAAAACGGATTGTCGGTGAACTTCATCAGCTTCGGCCGCTCTGCCCGACGTATGGCGCGCCGGTCTTGCTGGCGGGGCAATTGGAGGAGTCGATTCTAAAAGACAAGGGACGGGGTTCAGAGGCCTATCTGACCGCTTTCAAGTTGTCCCCGGGAGACCCGACGGCGTGTTTGCTTGCGGCCAAAGTGGATGTACGGCAGGGGAGGTATGACGATGCGGTGAAAAAACTCGAGCGTTATCTGCAGCGCTCGGGCGGGTTCAGCGAGGTGGCGGAATTGCTGGCGGTTGAAGGCCGGCGTCCCGAACTGGTGATGGATCTGGCCCACGACAATTACGACTGGCTGTTAGCTGCGGGCACGGTTCTGGGGCGGCCGGATGTGTCGCCCGCGCTGGCGGCCCAGGCGAATCGGCGGGCGTTGGCGCTGCTGCGGACGCGCTGTGAAGCGTCCGATGTCCCGGCAGAACTGCTGATTCGACTGGCGAAGGAAGATTATCGGCGAAAAGACCTCGCCGGAGCGGCCGAATGTTACAAGCGCGCCCTCCTGCTGGACTACGGTCAGGTGGAGTGGCGCATGGATCTGGCCCGGGTGCTGGCCGAAGAGAATCGAATCCCGGAGGCGATGAGCGAGGTCCGCGTATGTCTTCGGCTGCGCGAAGAATATGCCGATGCCAAGGTATTGCTTGGCGAGTTGAGTTTGCGGCCCGGCGCGAAGTTGGAATGAGCGCTGGCGATCGTGGCGACGGCGCGAACAGCGGTGGTAACGGCTCAGAAGTGAGCCACACCCGCTGCGACAAATTGAAGATGGTTGAGACAGGCGTCGGTGCACCGACGGGGACGAAGTCCGTCCGGGGTAAGTTGCGATGACGAGCTGCAGTGACGAACTGCGGCGACGAGTTGCGGCGAAAAATTACGGCTGAGATAAACGACGATGAGCGGCAATGGATATCGAGCATCTGGTCGTTCAGAGAATTGAAATTCGAATGTTGAAGTTCACAGATAACCCGCCCATTCTCGCGCCGACGATGACGGAGATCATGGCGACGGACCTGCCCTGGTGGGTGGGGCACACCAAGGCCCGCGCTGAGAAGGTGATGGCGTGGGATCTGCACAACTCGGGTGTGGATTATTTTCTGCCGCTGGTGGAGCGGGTCAAGATCTCCGGGGGAAAGCGGCGGCGGCTGATGATGCCGCTCTTTGCGGGGTATATCTTCTTTCGCGGTGACGCCGAGACGCGGTACAAGGCCCTGACCACCGATCACCTGTGCACGGTGATCCCGGTGCGGGATCAGGCCGAACTGGTGGGCGAACTGCGAAGCCTTCACAAGGCGCTGGTATGCAAGGCGGAGTTGGAACTCTACCCGTTTGCGGCGGTGGGCCGGCGCTGCCGTGTGATCCAGGGCGCGTACATGGGCCTGGAAGGCGTCGTGGTGGAGCGGAAAAAAAGGGCCCGGCTGGTGCTGACCGTTGGCGTTTTCGGTCAGGGTGCATCGCTTGAGTTGGATCTGGATGCGGTCGAGCCGGTGGATGATGAGCAGTCCGACGCGGGTCGGAGGCCGAGCGTGGTTTTGCGGCGGTGAGGGACACGAGGACGGCGGTTCCATGGTGGCGGCGCGGTCCATGAAACCTCTTGGCACGATGGTGTGCAAATGAATACTTACATTGTGGTCTATCTGGGGGCGATGGTGCTTGCCCTGTTCCTGACCCCGCTGGTTGCGCGGCTGGCGCGGCGGTGGCATCTCCTGGATCAGCCTAACGCGCGGAAGGTGCATGCGGTGGCCACACCGCGCCTGGGCGGGGTTGCAATTGTAATTGCGATGATGTGCATGGTGGTGCCGGTCCTGTCGCTGGAGAACCTGGTGGGGGAGGCATTCCGGTCGATGCGCGGGCAGGTGATGGTCCAGCTGCTGGCGGCGCTGGCCGTGTTCGCGGTGGGATTCATCGACGACCTGCGAAGCCTTCCATCGATATTTAAGTTGATCGTGGTGCTCGGAGCGGCGATGGCCGTTTGCGCCTCGGGGAGCCTGATCGGGACGTTCGCGCTCGGGGATTTAAGGATCGATCTGGGATGGATGGCGTGGCCGGTGACCCTCCTGTGGATCGCCGGGGTGACGGTGGGCGTCAACTTCATCGATGGCCTGGATGGGCTGGCGGCGGGGATCACGGCGATTGCCTGCGGCGTGATCGCCGCTCTGGCAGCGGCGTATGGACAGTTCGTGACGGCCGTGATCGCGCTGTCGCTACTGGGCAGCCTGACGGGATTCTTGTTCCACAACTTCCACCCGGCCAAGATCTTCATGGGCGATGGCGGAAGCATGTTCATTGGCTTCATGCTCGCCAGTTCGAGCGTGATGTGCGCATCCGAGGCGCGGTCGGCGCTGGGCCTGCTGCTGCCGGCCCTGGCGCTGGGGATTCCGATCCTGGATACGACCTTCACCATGTTCAGGAGAATGGTTCTGCAGCGGCTGCCGGTGTTTGCGGCCGAGCGCGGGCACATTCACCACCGGCTGATGAGCATGGGGTTGCGGCAAAAGCAGGTCGTGCTGCTGTTGTACGCGGTCACGCTGGCGACGGCGGGGACGGGATTGCTGGTGTCGCTGGCGCGCGGCTACACCATTTTGTGGCTGGGATGCGTGTTCCTGCTGCCGCTGGCGCTGTTTCGGGTGGCGGGGATGGCGCGGGTGCGGGGGAACCTGGCATCGATTCGGCGGAGCCTGAAGATCCTGCGGAGCTCGCGATCGTGCCGGCAGGTCTTTGCGGTGGTGCGGTGCCGGCTGGCCCTGGCCAAGACGTTTCAGGAATGGTGGAAGGCGGTCTGCGAGAGTGCTGAGGCGCTGCAGGTCGTCAAGATCGAAATGCCCACGGGGAACCGCGATGGGACAATGCGCAACCTCTTGTGGTGCATGCCGAACTATAACCTGGCGCCCCATGAGGTGGTACGGGCGCACCTGCCCGTGCGGCAGCGACGGACTGAAGTGCCACTGTCCTGCGAAGTGGAAGTGTCGACCAAGGAATCGCTCGAGGTCGCCGGGCACCGGATGATGCTGTTCTCCCGGCTCCTGGAGGAGTTCAGCATCGCATCGCTGCCGATGGCCTTGCGCACCGTGCGGTTCGACAGCATCGGCGCGGCGGTGGCGGACGAGAGGGAAGCGGAAGCCCGCGAGCTCGAACACCGGGGCAAGGGAAATGGTGGCGGCAATGGCAATGGTCACGGCAATGGCAACGGGAATGGTCATGGCCATGCGACGGGAAACGGAGATGGCAACGGAAATGGCAGCGGCAATGGCAACGGCCACGGAAATGGGCATGGAAAAGGCAATGGCCATTCCCACGATGCATCCCCTGTATCGAAAGCTGCATCATGGCGTCAGAAGTTGCCCTTCATGCGGCACAACAAGCTCAAAGTGGCAGCCCCGCAAGCGGCGGCTCCAGACAGCCATCGGCCGGCCCGTCGCATCGCGGTGGTGCATGATTTTCTCTACACCTACGCCGGTGCCGAGCGCGTCCTCGAGCAGATTTTGAAGGTCTATCCCGAGGCGGACATTTTCAGCCTGTTCGACTTTCTGCCCGAAGCCAAGCGCGGGTTCCTCCAGAACAAGCCGGTCAAGACTTCGTTCATCCAGAAACTTCCGATGGCACGCAGCAAGCACCGCGCCTACCTGCCGCTGATGCCGCTGGCGATCGAGCAGCTCAACGTGTCTGACTATGACCTGGTTATCAGCAGCTCTTACCTGGCCGCCAAAGGCGTCATCACCCGGCCGGATCAGTTGCATATCTGCTATTGCCACACGCCGCCGCGGTTCGCCTGGGACTTACAGGGCCAGTACTTGTCGGAGTCTGGCCTGCTGAGCGGGATCAAGTCATTCATCGCGCGAGTCATCCTGCATTACATCCGCGGATGGGATACGCGGTCATC
>JBBRTW010000061.1:0-22273 GCA_038244055.1 Tepidisphaerales bacterium
GTGCCGGCGGTGACGGGCGTGGCCGCGGATTCGGACCTGGTGGCGCTGTCGAGCGCGGCCGAGCAATTCGTCGTCAAGGCGCGCGAGGGGCAGACGATGGTGACCGGCGGGTATCCCTGGTCGCCGCCCGATGGCCGCGATGCGATGATCGCCGCGCCGGGGTTGCTGATGGTGACGGGGCGGCTGGCCGAGGCGCGGTCGCTGCTGGAGTATTTCGCGGGGCTGGTTCACAAGGGTCTGATGCCGAGCGAATTCCCGACCGATGGAACTCCGCCGCGCTATACGGCGGCCGATACTTCGCTCTGGTTCATCAACGCCGTGCGCGAGTACATGCGCTACAGCGCCGATGAGCAGACGGGGCGGAAGCTGTTCGATGTGATCGATGAGATTCTGACGACTTACGCGCGGGGAACGCTCCTGGGGATTCGCGCGGATCATGAAGGGCTGCTGATGATGGGCTCACCCGGCACGCCGGTGACCTGGATGAACGCGCAGGTCGGCGAAGCGGCAATCACCTCGCGGCATGGCCGGCCGGTGGAGGTCAACGCCCTCTGGTACAACGCGCTGCGGATCGGCGCCGATCTGGCGCGGCGATTCCACCTGCCCGTGCGCGGGGAGGAGCTTTACACGCTGGCCAACCGCGCCCGACATGCCTTCAACGCGAATTTCTGGAACGAGCAGACCGGATGCTGCTTCGATGTGGTGGGCGATGGCGGGAACGATCCGGCCGTCCGGCCCAACCAGGTGCTGGCGGTTTCGCTCCCCTATCCGGTGCTCGATGCGCTGAAGCACGATGCGGTGCTGTCGCGGATTCGGGAGGATTTGCTGACGCCGTACGGCCTGCGCACGCTCTCGCCGCGCGATGCGAATTATCGCGGGCGCTATGGCGGGCCGATTCATGCGCGGGATCGGGCGTATCACCAGGGCTCGGCCTTCCCCTGGCTGCTGGGGCCTTTTGTGACGGCCTTCACGCGCGTCTACGGGCGCGGGCCATCGGTCCGGCGCGAGGCGGCGGGAATGTTGCGGGCCTGTCTCGATCATCTGCGCGGGCGCGGCTGCGGGCAGATTCACGAGCTCTTCGATGGCGATGCGCCGCATTATGCGGGCGGGCTGACGGCTTCAGCGCGTTCGGTGGCGGAGATATTGCGGGCGTACGCGGAGGATGTGCTGGATCTGGGGCCGGTGCTCGACAACCATCAAAGCTTCGCAAGCAATGCCCAGATGCCGCAAGAGCCGTTACAGTTGCTGTAGCGATTCGCCGGTTTGCTTTTCCACCACCGCGGGATAATCTGCCAAGGGTATTTCGCGCTACGGATGCCCCGCCAAGGCCTTAGGAATTGCGATCTCGGCGCGCCGCGATTTTGCGACGCATTACGGATTCCTGGGCGACCTTTCCAGCCGGCCGCCATTTCATGTTGGAAACAACTGCCGCACCACGCACCGCTCGACTCGCCGTTGTTTCGCCGCAGGCCAACGAGCGCGACACCATCGATGAATTTGTCGGCCGGGTTTGCGCTCAGCTCCAGGCGCGGGATCGCCTGATCGTCATTTTTGACAATGTATGCACTGACGGCAGTGTCGATCGCGCCCGCGAATTAGCGCAAAGCAATCCGCAGTTGATTGTCGTATTCGCGCCCGAGAATCGCAGCGTGGTGGATGCCTATTTTCGCGGATACCGCGAGGCGCTGGCGGGGGATTTCGACTGGATTCTGGAGATGGATGGCGGGCTGTCGCATCGGCCGGAGGAGATTCCGCGCTTCATCGCGGCCATGTCGCGGGGATACGATTACGCCGGCGGATGCCGCTTCTGCCCGGGCGGCTCGTTTGACGGGCCATGGTCGCGCTATCTCATTTCGCGCGGCGGCACCTGGCTCACCAATGTTCTGGTCGGCACGAAGATGAAGGACATGACCAGCGGTTTCGAATGCTTCACCCGTGCGGCGCTTCAGCGCGTGGTCGATGCGGGCGTGACCAGCCGGGCCCATTTTTTCCAGACGGAAATCCGCGCCATGATGCACGAGCTTCGCTGGATCGATGTCCCCATCAGCTACGGTTGCCCGAGCAAGAGCGTGGGGCAGAACTCACTCAACGATGCGTTTCGAAGTCTCAAAGCGCTGTATCAGCGGCAGAAGCGAAGACGGGTGGTTCAATGACGCCGCCTGGGCTTTATTCCATCGTCACGACGATTCAGGAGCCGACGCCGGCGATCCGGAGCCTATGTGCGCGCCTGCAGGCCGACGGCGCGGCGCTGATTGTCATCGGCGATAAGAAGGGGCCGGCGCGGTTCGAGCTTCCCGGGGCGCGCTTCGTGCCGCTGGCCGGGCAAACCGCGCTGCCATTCGCGCTCGCCCCCCTGCTGCCGACGGGTCATTATGTCCGTAAAAACCTTGGATACCTGATCGCCATGGCCGAAGGGGCACCCTGCATCTACGAGACCGATGATGACAACCAGCCCCTGTCGCACTGGGCTCCTCGCGCGCTGAATGTCAGCGCCCGGGTCGCGACTGCAAAAGGGTGGTACAACGTCTACGGCGCATTCTCCGATGCGGTGATCTGGCCGCGGGGGTTTCCATTGGAGCGATGCCGCGAGCCGATCGTCCGGCCGGGCGGTGATCCGGTCGGCTGCGATTCGGCGATCCAGCAGGGACTGGCGGACATCGCGCCGGATGTGGATGCGGCCTGGCGGCTGATGGTCGGCGCGGAGCCGTTCCACTTCTCGGCCGGCCCGAGCGTCAATCTCGCGCCGGGCGCGTGGTGTCCTTTCAACAGCCAGAGTACCTGGTTCTGGCCGGTTGCGTATCCCCTGATGTACCTGCCGAGCACCTGCACCTTTCGCATGACCGATATCTGGCGGAGTTTCGTCGCCCAGCGCTGCCTCTGGGAGATCGGGCAGGGCGTCACCTTCCATGCCCCTGAAGTTCAGCAGGAGCGCAACCCGCACGACTATCTCAAGGATTTCGAAGAAGAAATTCCGGGGTATCTCAAGAATCATCAGATCGCGCGAATTCTCGAATCGCTCAGTTTGAAATCCGGGCCCGGCGCGGTGGGCGACAACCTTGTCAAATGTTATGAGGCGCTGGTGGAGAGAGAAATTCTGCGGCCGACGGAGTTGGATCTGCTGAGGGCGTGGATGAGGGATCTCGATGGGATTCGTTCGGCGTGACGGGGGGGACCGGCTTTCATGCCAAACGCATCCAGCATGGGCGGGACGCCCATGTCACGATGAATATTTATTGAACCGCCGGACGGCGGCGTCTAACATCGATCCCATGAACCTCCTGGCGCTGGATGTCGGCTCTTCCTCGGTTAAGGCGGCGATCCTTCACAGGGGCGCGGTGGCCGGGCGGGTGGTGCGGGCGGCGTTCAAGACGCGATATGAGGGCAACCGCGCGGAGGTGGATGCAGGAGAGATTCTCAAGGCCGTTGCCGTGGCGATCAGGCAGCTCGGGGCGGGGGCGAAAAAAGTGGAATTGATCGCGCTGGCGACCATGTCTCCTTCATGGGTGGCTATGGACAAGGCCGGCCGCGCGCTGACGCCCATTATCACCCACCAGGACCGGCGCAGCCTGGAAGTGGCCGTCGATCTGGAGAAGCGAGTCGGAAAAAAGCGGCACCTTTCCATCGCCGGGGTTCGGCCGATCCCCGGGGGGATTTCTTCAACCACCTGGGCATGGTTCCTGCAAAACGCGCGGGGCCTGATGAAAAGGGCCGATCTCTGCGGGCACCTCACGACGTTGCTGCATCGCCAGATCACCCACGCGCGGGTGGTCGATCCATCGCATGCGTCCTTCATGGGTCTGTACAACACGATGAAGCACGATGGGTGGAACGATGAGCTCATCGAGGCCGTCGGCGCGAGCGAGCATCATCTGCCGCAGATCATGGGCGCGGACGAGGTGGCCGGGATGGTGACGCGCGAGGGCGGGAGGATGTTCGGACTCACCCATGGGACGCCGATGTTGGCCGGGTGCGTGGATGGATCGGCCGCGATGCTGCTGGCCGGCGCTAATCCGGGGCAGATGGTGAATGTCTGCGGATCGACGGATGTATTGGCACTCTGCACGGACCGGCCGACGCCGCATGAAAAACTGCTGACGCGCTCCCTGGGCATCGGGAAAATGTGGCTGTCGGTGAGCACGGTCGCCTCATCGGGATCCTCCCTGACCTGGGCGAAGAAGAACCTCTTCGCGGATCTTTCGGAGAAGGAGTTCTACAAGATCATCGCGGGTCTGGCCGGCAAGCCGATCGCGACGACCGTCAGGTTCGACCCCTACCTGGCCGGCGATCGAACCAGTGTCGAGCAGCGCCAGGCGGGCTTCAGCGGGCTGACCCTGTCCTCCACGCGCGAGGACATGCTGGCGGCCATTATCGATGCGCTCGCCAAAGCCTCGGCCGAGCGACTTCCCCTCCTCCAGGCGGCCGGGGGCGTGAAACTGAGCCGGAGAGTGATGATGACGGGTGGTGTGCAGGAAGGCGGGCTCAATGGGCTTCTCACGCGCGATTGGCCGGGGAAGTGGACCTTCCAGCGCGAGGATGAGGCAACACTGCGGGGTTTGGGCCGACTCGCTCCAATGCGGTAGCCGGCGCGGCAAGGAGTGACCCAGGGCAATCGCATGTGGCATGAAATGGGAAATATTGCGGATTGCGGATTGCGGATTGAAATGCGGATTCCAATCCGCAATCCGAAATCCGAAATCGGAGGGATAGGCGTTACATGCGATGTCCCTGGGAAGTGACCGCCCATTAACTGATTGACTCCATATCCAAGGACCGATAATACCTGCATTGAAGTCGCTTGGAATGCGATTTCGATTGAGGTTACGGGTCGACTTCACTCGCAGCCCGCAACTCGCAACTCGCCACTACCTCCGTGCTGTTCAATAGTTACGAATTTTGTCTCCTCTTTCTCCCGATCACCTTCGCGCTGTTCTGGGGATGGCATAGTCTGCGCTGGCGGCTGAGCCTGCTGACGATCGGCAGTTTCGCCTTTTACAGCTTTTCGCAGTTCACCACCCGCGATGCTTCCTTCGATTTCCGGGCGTTTCTTAAATCGCTCTCGATCACCTCATTTGCCGATTTGAAGCATTCGCTCTGGGCCTGGCGCTTTTCGCTGGTGCTGCTGACTTCGAGCAGCGTCGACTATTTCGCGGCCAGGGCGATCGTCCGCGCGCCGGCCGAGGCGCGGGGGCGGAAACGGGCGCTGCTGGCGTTGTCGCTGGTGGCCAATCTCGGGCTTTTGGCGTTCTTCAAGTATGCGGGGTTCTTCTCGCAGATCGCCCATGATGTCAGCGCGGCCCTGGGCGGCGGGGAGATTCGCATTCTCTCCATCGTCCTGCCGGTCGGCATTTCCTTCTACACGTTCGAGTCGATGAGCTATGTCATCGACATCTACCGGGGCGTGGCGACGCCGGCCAAAAGCTATCTCGATTACGCTTGCTTCATCACCTTCTTCCCGCACCTGGTGGCCGGGCCGATCATTCGCTACAGCGACATTCTGCATCAGTTCCGCGATGTGAACTGGACTCGGCGCGGGCCGGACTGGGAGCAGGTCAATATCGGGTTGACGCTCTTCACGATGGGGCTGGTGAAGAAGCTGATCATCGCGGATCGGCTGGCCGGTGAGATCAACCCGCTCTGGCATGCGCTGGCCGGCGGCGGCGGCCTGGGCGCGGCGCAGGCCTGGGGCGCGGTGCTGGGGTACACCTTCCGCATCTATTTCGATTTTTCAGGATACAGCGATATGGCGACGGGGCTCGGGCATTTGTTCGGCGTGCGCCTGCCCCAGAACTTCGACAGCCCGTACAAGGCGATCGATCCGGTGGATTTCTGGAAGCGCTGGCATATGACGTTGTCGGCCTGGCTGCGGGATTATTTGTATATTCCATTGGGCGGCGATGGACGGAAGAGAATCCGTCGTGACACGGGTGAACCCATTCGTGACACGGGCGTCCCGCCCGTGCTGGGGGCGACCGCTTACGAGAACCCTTCAAGACTGGATAACGCTCAGCATGGGCGGGACGCCCATGTCACGGGGAAGCCTTCTCGTGTCCTGCAATATCGAAATCTGATGTTCACGATGCTTCTGGGCGGGTTGTGGCATGGGGCGGCGTGGCTGTTCGTGATCTGGGGCGCGTGGCATGGGTTGCTGCTGGCGGGGACGCATGCGCTGCGGCGGGCGGGGGTGATTGGCGATCGGCCGGGAGTCGCGGGGACGTGGGTGCGGCGGCAGGTGACTTTTCTGCTGGTGATTGTGGGCTGGGTTCTCTTCCGGGCGGCCGATGTGAAGAGCGGGATCGGCGTGAGCACGATGACGCCGGCATTGAAGATGTTCAAGGAGATGGCGGGCCTGGGAACCGCTAAGGCGATCACCTTCACCACCGCGCGCGGGGCTGAAGTGGAGCAGGTCCTCAATCCGACGCTGCTCTGGTCGCTGATCGCCTTCGGGTGGGTATGGTGTAATTTTCTGCCCAATAGTTTTCAGATCGCGTACCGGTTGAAGGAGCGCTGGTATTTCGCGATGGCCACGGGCGTGACTTTCGGGGTTTGCGTGTTGCACTTTGGAACGAAGATGGACTTTTTGTATTTCAGATTCTGAGGCGGCGAGGCGAAAACTCTTCACCGCGGAGACGCAGAGGACGCAGAGAAGAAGAAATGGTTTGGAAGCTCGGTGCGTGAACGTATGAACGATGGACTTCAAAACGCGGTGATTGAAACGCCGGCCGGCGATGCGCCGGCGACGGTCGCCGCCGCGCCCAAAGCGCCGCGCAAGGGAAGTCGGAAATTCGCGATGATCTTCATCGCCTCGTTCGCGTTCATCGTGCTGCTGGGGTTCTGGGTGAACGTATCCGGAAACTCGACGGGGCTTTTCCCATCAAGCATCAACCCCTCGATGGCCGAGCGGGCCTGGAAAACCCGGCGGGTGGATGATGCGATCCGGCGCAATCGCAAGGCCGGCGTGGTCATCATGGGCTCGAGCCGGATGATGCAGGCCAACCCCGAATACATCGAGGGCCTCACCGGCCAGCCGACCTTCAATTACGGCGTCAGCGCGGCCGGCCCGCTCGATTTTCTGACCCAGCTCAAATACATGGTCTCGAAAAAATACCGGCCGAAGACGATCGTCCTCGGGCTGGATGAGTCCGCTTTTGCGGAGGTGAGCAGCCAGTATGAGATTCAGACGGTGGCGCATTGGGGGCTGCTCAGTAAAGCGCCGTTTCCCGAAAACTTCAGCCTGCTTGGACGGGCACTGGGCAATGTGACGCCGGAAACGACTTGGATGAGCTTGATGAACATTGTGGATTCGTTTGATTCGTCTGGAAAAAACGAGAAAGGCGCGCCCAAGCGGGAGCGGAATCTCAAGCACGTTTCCAATGTGATGCTGGAAAATGGTTACATCATCTACAAAGACCGCGCCGTACTTGCCGAAGAAGACAACCACAATCTCGACAGGGAGATTCAGCAGCATGCCCGTAAATGGGTCAAGATGATGGGTTCCGGCGAAGGCGGCAAGCGCGCTTTGGAACCCCTGGCGCGGCGCGTGGACCTATTCGATCAGTACCTCAAACTCGCGAAAGACAATGGAATCGAAGTGCGCGTTTTGCTGCTCCCCATGCATCCGGATTTTGAGCGCGCCGCCCTGACGGCCGACATGATGGAAGATCGCGATAAGCTCAATGGAATGCTCAAGGCGGTCTGCGAAAAGTACGGCACGGTTTACAAGGATTTCCGAAAGGTGGAGAGCTACGGCGGTGATCTGGAGCAATTCTGGGATGGAGCGCATCAGCGGCCGGAGAACATGCGGCGGATGATGAATGCGGCCTTCGATAAGCCGCCGATGGAAATGCTCGGTAAACTCCGGGATGATGCATACATCATGCGCCATCTGCCGAAGGCGACGTCGTTGAATACCTATTGAGGGTTTGAAGAGGATTCGGGGTTCAGGGTTCAGGGAGTTAAGGGTTCAGGTTTGGCGACGCAATACGTCGAAGATTAAGCATGAGCACGGTGCAGAAATTGCGAGCGATAAAGCCTGTTTCTTGCCACAAATAAGCGAAACTACCCATATCGGCCGTTTCCTGAGAACCCGATGATCAATGTAACGTAAACAGGATAGGAAGGTCGGGATGGAAGCAGTGGTACGATCTGCCGTTTGTGGGCTCAGGAAACCAACGCAATGATGTCAAATCCTCATCCTCTTTCAGTCTCACCCGCGATTCAGCCGAATTCCGCTTCGGTCTTCGCTGAGCTTCTGGCCAACCCCAGCCTTGGGGCCCGGCGCATGAGCATCGTTCCCGGCACGGTTCTCTATGAGCCCGATGGACCGGCCCGCAACCTCTATTTCATTCATCGTGGTCAGATTCGCACCTACCACCTCGGAGATGATGGGGCCGGCCGGCTCATCGATATCCTCGGGCCCGATGCCTGGTTCGGCGAAGCCTCGCTGGCCCGCCACGCCTCCTACGGCGAGCAGGCGGCCGCGGTGGTGCCCTCGGTGGTCTCTGAAGTCA
This sequence comes from Tepidisphaerales bacterium, assembly GCA_038244055.1. Classification (GTDB taxonomy): domain Bacteria; phylum Planctomycetota; class Phycisphaerae; order Tepidisphaerales; family Tepidisphaeraceae; genus DASPKW01. The sequence continues at coordinate 8,508 of JBBRTW010000061.1, forward strand.
GCGCCGAGCGGTTCCTGGTCGCCATGACCCAGAACACCAAGGCCGCGACCGAGCTCTATCGCCAACTGGCCCAGAAGCTGACGGCCGCCCGCGAAGACTCGGCCGAGCTGATTTTCGACGATTGCCACAATCGCCTGCTCAAGGCGCTGGTGCGCTTCAGCAAGTCGGCCGCGGCCCAGCCGCATGGCGATGGCGTCGTGCTCCGCATCACCCACGAGCAACTCGCCCAGGCGATCGGCGTGGCGCGGGAAACCGTCAGCCTGGCGCTCACGCAGCTTCGGCAGCAGAATCTGCTCCGCACCGGCCGCAATCAACTCATGTTCAACCCCGATGCGATCAAGAGCTGCTTTCGGGCGACTCGGAGACTCACGCAGGCGGGGTAGGTCGCGGTCAATCGTCGAGTGATTTGGGAAGGCCCACGGTGCATATCCGTGGGCTTTCTTTTTTGGTCCATCCAAGACGTCGACACAAAACATAAAGACATAAAACATAAGGCGCGATCGATGATCGATCCAAAACATAAAGACATAAAACATAAGGCGCGATCGATGGCCGCTTATGTTTTATGTCTTTATGTTTTTCGCGCCGGATGTGGCGTTTCCGGCGGTCGTCTCCCGACCCGGTGTTCGCAAGCCTACAATGGCATCTCACACCTTTTGGAGATGACTTACATGGCTCATTTGTTCTCGCCGCTGACGTTGCGGAATGTGACTCTGAAGAATCGCGTGATGGTTTCGCCGATGTGTCAATACTCATCGGTGGAGGGAATGCCGACGGACTGGCACATGGTTCACCTGGGCTCGCGGGCCGTGGGCGGGGCGGGGCTGGTGATGGTGGAAGCCTCGGCGGTTTCGCCGGAGGGGCGGATTTCGCCGGGCGATTCGGGAATATGGTCCGATTCCCAGGCGGTGGAATTCGGGCGGATCACGCGCTTCATTCGCGATCAGGGAAGCGTGCCGGCCATTCAACTGGCGCATGCGGGCCGAAAGGCCTCAACCGACGTGCTGTGGAAAGGGGGCGGGCCGCTGCTGATCGGGCGGGATGCGCAGGCGTGGGAGCCGATGGCGCCCAGCGCGATTCCATTCGATAAAGGTTACGCGATGCCGCGGGAGATGAACCGGGCGGATATCGATAAGGTGGTCGCGGATTTCGAATCGGCCGCGCGGCGATCGCTGGCGGCGGGGTTCGAGGTGATTGAATTGCACATGGCACACGGCTATCTGCTGCATGAGTTTCTCTCTCCCCTGGCCAATCATCGCGGAGACGAGTTTGGCGGCTCGCTGGAGAATCGCATGCGCCTGCCGCTCAGGGTGGCGCGGGCGGTGCGGGCGGCCTGGCCTGCGACTCTGCCGCTGTTCGTGCGCATTTCCGCGACCGACTGGGCCGAAGGCGGGTGGGATCTGGAGCAGTCGATCCAGCTTTCGAGGGCGCTCAAAGAAATCGGCGTGGACTTGATGGATTGCTCGAGTGGGGCGCTGGTGCCGTATGCGAAGATTCCGGCAGGGCCGGGGTATCAGGTGCCCTTCGCGGCCGCGATCCGCGAGAAAGCCGGCATCGCCACCGGGGCGGTCGGGATGATCACCGAGCCGGCGCAGGCCAACGAGATCATCGAGAGCGGCAAGGCGGATGCGGTGCTGCTGGCGCGGCAGATGCTGCGGGACCCGTACTGGCCGCTGCATGCCGCCAAGGCGCTGGGAAAGGATGTGACCTGGCCTGTGCAGTACGGGCGAGGGAAGTAGAGTGGGCACGGCCCACCGGCATATGGGATAGGGGAAGAATGCGCCGAATCCCAGGCGTCTAACCTGCAAACGCTCTCCGCTTGGGCGGGACGCCCAAGTCACGGGAGCGCGGTTTTTCTGCGCTCGCGCCCCGGTTCCCTTGTGGCATGATTGAACATCAGCCGCCCGTTCGCTTCCAAGGAATCATCATGACCCAATCCACACCTTGTTAATGTGCCGCGAGATCGATCGCGGCTTGTTATACTCTCCGACATGCCACGCTGCATTTCCATTCTACTGGCGACCCCCCTGCTCCTCCTTCTGGCCGCCGCGCCGGCCACGCTACCCGCGCCGGCGACACAGCCCGCGCCGGCCATTCTCGCCCGCGCCCATCGCATCCTGGCGACGATGAAGGATACGGTCTACCAGCACACCACCGATATCGATGAATCCGCCGGCGAGTACCACTGCGATTGCTCGGGGCTGGTCGGCTGGATTCTCAAGAAGGAGTTGCCGCAGCACTACAAGGCGGTGGAGTTCCCCGCCAAATTCCGCCGGCCGCGGGCATGCGAATTTGAAGATGCCTTCGCGGCCGCGCCGACTTCGCCGCAACCGGGGAAGCTCTGGATGAAGATCGAGACAGTCGCCGATGCCCGGCCGGGGGATCTGATCGCGTGGAAGAAGGACCCCATGCCGGCCACGGGTTCAACGGGGCATATCGTCATCGTCGATGCCGCGCCGTGGAAAGTGGCCGATGATATTTACGCAGTGACGATCATCGACTCCACCACCGGCCCGCACGACAACGACACGCGCAAGGCCGATGAAACCGGTGTCGGCCGCGGGACGATCTTCATCAAGGTGGATAGCGCGGGCAGACCGATCTCCCGTGCCGGCAAATCCTCCAAAGGCCCCTTCATCGCGTTTCCCATGTCGATCGGGCGGGCGGTGGGCGGGAAATGACGCGGCTCGACACGCGGCTCGGCTCGCGTTGGCAGGGTTTCTACGAGGGTCATTCCGAGGCTCATTTTGAAGGAGCTTCAGGCGACCGAAGAGTCTTGCCTCGACGGATTGGCCAGATCCTTCGGTCGCCTGAAGCTCCCTCAGGATGACACAAGGCACGAGCGTAAATTGCGACGCACCGAAACTCAGGGTGCCTTGCCCGGCCCCGCCCGCGCTGGCCCGTCCTCATCCAATATCGGCCCGCGATTCATCTTGACCAGCGCGGCTTTGACATCGTCCCATGCAACCTGGTGCGGGAGTTTATCCTGCTTGACCGCCAGCGCCGCCGTGACGCCGGCGGCCTGGCCCATGGCCACGGCATTGCCGGTGACGCGGTAGCTCGAGTGGGCCACGAAGTCCCCGCTGATGCAGCGGCCGGCCATCATCAATCCATCCACATCGCGCGCGATCAAGGCGCGCAGCGGGATATCGTATGCCTTGGCCTTCACCGCCTCGGTGTCGAAGCTCTTGCTCTTGTCCGGATCGGTCGCATGGACATCGACCGGAAACGTGCAGCGGCAGATGGCATCCTCGAAGCGAGCGCCCTTGATCAGATCATCGGCCGTGATTCGATAGCGGCCATCGATGCGCCGCCCTTCGCGCACGCCGATCTGCTCGGCCGTCGAGACCAGGCAAACATCCTTCCAGGCCCCGCCGAGCTTGCGCAGACCATCGACGATTCGATTCACCTCCGCGCGGGCGGCCAGAGTGGCGCGGGTGAGGTCGGCGGCGCTGGTCGCCTTCACCTCGTACTGGTGATTGGCCATCATCGCGAAGAGATTGTCGTGGATGCGGATGATGATCGGCGCGTGGTACGAGGGCTCGACCCCCACCTTCGCCAGTTCCTTCATGATCAGCTTGGAGTCGTTTCGATAGGCCTTGTCCGGCCCGTTGGTATGAACGAACGGCTCGATCTGCTTGAAGTCGATCCCGGCCATCAGGCACATCAGCGACATCGGCTGGGTCATTCCCGTTCCCGGGCGGCCCATGTCGAAACCGCACTGCGCCTGGGCCGCCAGATCGCCATCGCCGGTGGCATCGATGAAGCATTTGGCCGCCCACGCCTGCCGGCCGGACTTGCTTTCGGTCAGGGCCACCGCCAGACGGTTATTGCCATCGCGCCCGGCCGCGCAAATGCGCGTGTGCAACTGCACGCCCACATTGGCCTGGGCGCACTTCTCCTCCAGGAGCAGTTTCATCGCCTCGACATCGTAGGCCCGCCCGCCCCACTGCGGATTCTGGCCCGCGCCGCGGCGGGCGAGTTCTTCGATGATCTCGCGCATCAGCCCTGGCTTGTTCGAGGCATCCAGAATCCACGAGAGCGCCCCGGCCGTCCAGACGCCCCCCAGGCAGCCATGCACTTCGATCAACCGGACCCGCGCCCCGCTCCGCCCGGCCGAGACCGCCGCCGCCACACCGGCCGGGCCGGCGCCGGCGACCAGGACATCTGTTTCCTCGACCACGGGAATATCGCGCGCAGGTTCGTGATGAATCATCGTTTGGCTCCGGTGGTGATACCGCGCGGGATGGGGCGGTGTTGGCGGCGCGGCCCCTGCTCTGAAAATGTCTGGTCCCCTCGCCTGTGCTCGGGAGAGGGATAGGGTGAGGGTCTTCGGCTGATTGCGAGCAAGGCCTGTTTTCGCGGCAAAAAGACCCTCACCTCCGCCCTCTCCCGAGTACAGGAGAGGGTGCATGGGGATGCCATACCCGCCGTCACGGCAATTCGCCGGCGAGTTTCAGTTCGACCAGTTGGGCGAGTTGCTCGGAGTCGATGGGTTTGATGAGGAGCGGGGGAAGTTCGTGATCGGGGAGGCGGTGGATGCCGTTGCCGATTTCATCGGGAGGCAGGCCGGAGAGGACGATGACGGGAAGTTCGGGGGCGTTCTGGCCGAGGTAGGCGAGGAGGTCGAAACCATCGTAGCCGGGCATTTGCAAGTCGAGGAGGAGCAAGTCGTAGGCCCCGTTTTTGAGCATATGGAGGGCGGCCCTGCCATCGGCGGCCTCATCCACATCGTAGTGGCGCAGGCGCATGAGGGCGGCGAGGGTTCTGCGCTCGATTTCGGAATCGTCAACGAGGAGCAGACGGGGGGCGGGCGGCAAATCGGCCTTTTCGGGATCCCTTGTCATATCCACAGAGTATCCACATTGGGACAAAATTGGGCAATGTCGGAAATTGGGGGGCGATGTTTCGAGGGGTCAGGAGGGATATGTTGCCGCTCCGCGGCTTGAAAGAAGGAGGGGAATGTTTGATGGGGGACGTGGGTTACCACAGTGCTGACGCACTGGGCTACTTTTTTTCGCCGCTCCGCGGCTGAAGACACGTTTGACGCGGTGGCCAGACGGCATTTGCGGTTGGCGTGAAGCGCGATTTATGTGGCCGGGCAAACAATTGGCGGCTATGGTTGTCTAATCGGATAGAGTTTGGGACTTTGTGGCGCGGATTCCGCGCGGGTCGATTGGGGATTTGAGGGATATTTGCCATGCGAATACTCGCTGTCGCCTGCACGATCGCGCTTGCTTCGATCCCGGTTTGGGCGGATGTCATTCATTTGAACGCTGGGGGCGAGGTGAAGGGCGACCGGATCGTCAAGATGGGGGATGGGTGGGATGTGTATGAGGGGGGCAAGAAGATTCAGCATGTGATGCTGGATAATGTGCGCTCGATCGAGCTGACGCCGCGGGGGAACCCGGCCGATGATGCGGCCGGGAAACTGGGCTCGCTGCGGAGGTCGGTCGAGGCGCTGCCGGATATCAAGATGGTGATCGACCGCTACGAGAAGTTCATCGAGCAGAACCGCGGGCAGGCGATTGCGGAAGACGCGAAGAAGGACCTGGCGCTGTGGAAGGATCGGCTGGCCAAGGGACTGGTGAAGGTGGGTGGGAAGTGGATCACGGCCGAAGAGAAATCGCAGATGCAGGAGAAATCGCTGGCGGTGGCGGACCAGGCGCGGGATCTCTTGAAGCAGAACAAGCTGAAGGAGGCCGAGGCGCAGGTGGATATCGCGCTGGCGGGGGACCCGGCCAACGCATCTTCTTTATACATGAAGGGATTGATCCTTTACCGGCAGGATAAAGTTCCGCAGGCGCGGCAGGCATTCGAGAAAGTCAAAGAGGCGATGCCGGATCACGGGCCGACGCTGAACAACCTGGCGGTGATTCTCTGGCGGCAGAACCAGCAGATCGGCGCGCTGAACTATTACTACCAGGCGATGCAGGCGATGCCGGGGAACAAGGAGCTGCTCAATAATGTGGCCGAGGCGCTGAACGCGCTGCCGGACAAGGATAAGTCGGGGGTTGTGCCGCAGAAGGTGTACAAGCTCTGGACCGAGCAGGATAACCAGCTCCAGCAGCAGCTCATGCCGATGGGATGGTATCGCTGGGGCGGGACGTGGGTGGACCGGGCGACGTACGAGAAGCTGCAGGCGGCCGAGAAAGAGGTCAAGGACAAGATCACCAAGCTGGAGACCGAATTCGCCGATGCGCAGGCCAAGGTGACGACGATCGATGCGCAGATCCAGGCCAATCGCGATGCGATGGTGTACATGGAGCGCTCACGCTACGCGCAGGATGCGCAGGGCCGGATGGTCTCCTATCCGCTGCCGCCGCAATACTGGGATTACGACCGAGCCAACCGCCGGTTGGATGTGCAGCGGCAGGAAGCGATCGCGACACTGGATAAGCTGCGGGCGCAAGCGCAGGCCGTGCGCGGGAATGTGCCGGTGCCGAAGTTCACGGGTGTGCAGACTGTGGTGGGGGTTGAGGGAACGCCGGCCATCGTGCCCGCGCCGGGGACGGTCAAGCCGGTGACACCGGTGGGCGGTGTGGGGGTAACGGGTGCGAGCACTGAGGTGAAGGGTGTGGAAGTAGTGCCGGCGGCGACGCCGACGCCTACTCCGACGCCGGGGAATTTGCTGGAGGAGGTGGGTGGGAAGAAGGGGGAGAAGCCGTTGAAGTATTAGGAGGGGGCGAGTGATGTAGTCGAATGCCCAAAACGGGGACCGGGATTTGCGTCGTACATCGTAAAGCGATTAGGCGCGCCGCCTACGAGTTCTCTCGGTGCTCAGGTACGAAGCCGAGTCAGGGCATTTCTCATCACTCCAATGTGTAGGTATGCTACGGGGCAGCAATGGCGAAGCTTAAAATCAAAGAAGTTCAGGAACTCGCTAAACGTATCATCATGGACGTGCCTGGCGGCATCCGCTACGCAGCCTTGGTAGCTCGCATCTGCGCGGAACATCCCGAGACCCCCAAAAACACCGTTCACGGATCTGTCTGGGATCTCGACAAGACGTTTCCGGGAGCGATTGTCAAACCGAGTCGCGGCTTGTTTAAGCCGGCTACAAGTAGTTCGACGTCAACGACGAAGGCTACGCCGACCCCTATACCCGAACCTGTAGCCCGCGAGAGTGACTTCTATGAGTCTTTCGCGGAGTGGCTAAAAAATGATCTCGATGAAGCAACCGAGGCAGTTGCACTCGGTGGTGCCGGACTTCGCGGCAAGTGGGGAACGCCGGACGTTATTGGAACGTTCAAGCCTTTGCCGTCCAATCGTGTGAAATTTGGTCCGGAGATCCTTTCCGCTGAGATCAAAACAAATCCGAACGAATCGATTACAGCATTCGGGCAGGCGGCGGCATATCGACTGTTCTCTCACAAGGTATATCTGGTCATGCCTGAAACGCTAAGTGAGGAAGATCAGAGCCGCATCGAAGCGCTGGCAATCCTCTTCGGCATCGGCTTTGTTCTTTTCAGCGTAAATATCGAAGAGCCGAGTTATCGCGTTCGAGTGCGGGCGCAAAGATTTTCACCAGATATGTTCTACGTCAATGAGTTCGCTGACCGATTGCACGACCACAATCGATCGGTGTTTAACAAACTCTTCCAATAGTGTTGAGCATACCGATTGCAATCGCACTCACGGAACCTTCGCCATCGCGGCATTTGCCACATCGGTCACGACTTTGCGGACCAGCTCCCAAGTCGCGCGGTGGTAATGCTCGGGGATGTCGATTCGCTGGCCGGGCTGGTAGCGGGCCAGTTTTCCGGCCTTTGATTCGTAGATTTTGTTTGCCACTCCCCTGTTATGCACGAGCGTATCGCGCGAGGCTTTGGCTTCGGCGATTTGGTCGATCTCATCTGGCACAGGGCAGCCAAGCTTCACCTTGTCGTCGAAATATTTGAACCACCCGGCGGGGCGGTCATATGCGATGTCGTTGACCTCCTTGTTGACGATCAGCAAGGTGATCGCGTCTTTATCGGGTGAATCGAGCACCGCCTGGAAGTCAAGTTTCTTCTGCCCGAGGCTTTGCGGATATGCCAGCAACCAGAGCCGAAGAATGTCGAAGAAGAAGTTCTCGAAGATCGAAATGAACTGCTGGAACGTGGCCTCGACGAGTTGCTCGGCGACATATCCGCGACCTTTAGCGGCGAGATTGTCCTGGGTGGTCATTGTGCCGGTGACCCGGTTTTGAATCGACAGGACGTGCCCCGCGGCGATCGCCTGATTTGCGATATCCCATGCGATGATCGTATCAGTGTAGTAATCGTAGGCGGCATTCAGGTCGGTCAGAACGCGGTCCAGAAGCGCCCGGATATCATCAGCGAGTGGCATGAAAACCCTCTGATTAGCTGACGCTGTCCAAAAGAGCCTGCACGGCGGCCGCATCACCTTCGCGGCCCAGATTGATGACGATCATGTACGGTCCCCCGTCCCAGGAGATCGCGTTTTCGCTCGCCCAATTTCGAATGCCCCTGTCGTCGAGAAGTCGTTTGACTTCATCGAGCTGGCTGAGGGGTAATTTGATGAATGGGCCGGCGGTGCCGATGGTCGAGACGCGCAGGGGCTTTTGGGTTGCGGTGTCGGTCATATTCTGTCCGTTTCTCAACCAGGGTGCGCACCATTCAAGTTTCCGCTGCGTTCCTGGACGGACATGATTATAGGCAAGTTGGGCATTATCCGCGAGCGAAGGACCGAGTTCAGCATTCGCCGGATCACGACGAGCAAGAAACGCAGGCTTCACCCCAACCCTTCAATACATCGCCGCATACTGCGGGTAGGCCGACTCGATCAACTCCGGCTCGGGGAGGTCGATCTCGATGGCTTCCTGGATGCAGGAGGGGTCCAGGCCGATGCGGGCTTCGTCGCGGTGGGTTTCGAGCATGAGGCGGAGGGCGGCGCGGAGATTCTCGCGGCACTCGTCGAGAGAGTGGCCGTGGGTGAGAGCGCCGGGGATTTCCTCGACCCAGCCGACGTAACCGTTCTGCTCAGGTTTGATGATGGTGTGGTAGTGCTGCTTCATGGTGGACTCATTGTGGGGAGTGGACGAGCGATCCGTCAACTAAAACTTCGGTCCAACAGGCTGACATGGAGAGTTTACCAACTTCAACGCATGGAGCGCATGTTTTTTTGAGAAAAGTTCGAGGGAATTGCGCGAGGATTATTCTTCATGGCCAGGGGGCGCGGCATGGGAAATCTCGAATTCGCCACGGAGACACGGAGGCACGGAGGAGGAATTTCTGCCACAGATTCGCACAGATGGGCACAGATGGGGGAGAAGAGGTGGAAGAAATCGGCTTGTTCCAGTCGGGCAAATTGGATTCAGAAAAACAAATCCATCTTTCCTCTCCAGAAATCAGTGTTCATCTGTGCTTATCTGTGGCAACAATGCTTTTCTCCGTGGCTCGGTGTCTCTGAGGCGAATTTTTGACTCGTCGGGGAAGGGGAAAAGGGAAGTGGAGTCAAGAGGTCTCAATCAATGGCCATCGGAAGCGTCCGATTCGGACGAAAAGAATACAAACGATTGCGGATTTCAATAGCAAATTTGGATGTTCAAATCGACAATGGTCCTCCATATGAGCGCTTCAACCACAACCGAATCAATCGATACCGCACCCGCCGCAACCGCTTCGCAAAAGCCCCGCAAGGTGCTGAGCGAAGTCACCATCCGTTTCGCCGGTGATTCCGGCGATGGGATGCAGCTTGCGGGAACCCAGTTCACCGACACTTCCGCACTGCTGGGAAATGACATCTCGACACTGCCGGATTTCCCGGCCGAGATTCGCGCCCCCGCCGGCACCATCGCCGGCGTCTCGGGCTTTCAGATCCATTTCTCATCCGATGACATCTTCACCCCTGGCGATGAAGTCGATGCCCTGGTGGCGATGAACCCGGCCGCTCTCAAGTGCAACCTGAGAAATGTTCGCGCCGAGGGGATCATCATCGTCAACTCCGATGCCTTCAACGCGGTTGACCTGAAGAAGGCGGCCTACGCGACCAGCCCGCTGGAAGATGGATCGCTGAAGAAGTGGCGGATCGTGCCGGTGCCGATCAACCGGCTGAATGCCGAGGCGGTGAAGGACTCGGGGCTGACGGCCAAGCAGGTGGACCGCTCGAAGAACTTTTTCGCATTGGGGCTGTGTTACTGGCTGTACGACCGCCCGCTGGAGCCCACGCTCCATTACATCGAGCAGAAGTTCGGGAAGAAGCTCCCCGAGGCGGCCAAGGCAAACGCGGCCACGTTGCGGGCGGGGTACGATTACGGCGAGACGGCGGAGCTATTCCACGAGCAGTATCGCGTGGAGAAGGCGAAGCTGCCGCCCGGCAAGTACCGCAAGATCACGGGCAACGATGCGGTGGCCCTGGGCATGGCGACGGCCGCGAAACTGGCGGATAAGTCGCTGTTTTACGGCTCTTATCCGATCACGCCGGCCACGGGCATCCTCGAAGCGCTGGCGGACATGAAGAATTTCGGCGTGGTGACTTTCCAGGCGGAGGATGAAATCTGCGCGATGGGGGCGACCGTGGGCGCGGCGTTCGGCGGAGCGATGGCCTGCACCGGAACCTCCGGCCCGGGCGTGGCGCTCAAGTCCGAGGCGATGGGCCTGGCGATCATGACCGAACTGCCGATGGTGATCTGCAACGTGCAGCGCGGCGGGCCCTCCACCGGCCTGCCGACCAAGACGGAGCAATCGGACCTGCTACAGGCGGTTTACGGACGCAACGGCGAGAGCCCGATGCCGGTGATCGCGGCCTCTTCGCCGAGCGATTGTTTCGATGCGGCGGTCGAGGCGTTTCGGATCGCGGTCAAGTACATGACGCCGGTGATGCTGTTGACGGATGGTTACATCGCCAATGGCTCGGAGCCGTGGCTGGTGCCGGATTATTCGAAGATGGAGAAGATCAAGATCATGCATCCGTCGGCGGCCGAGAGCAACGGAACCCAGGCACCGCTGGCATTTTTGCCCTATCTGCGGGATGCCAATGGATCGCGGCCGTGGGCGATTCCGGGGACACCGGGCCTGGAGCATCGGCTCGGCGGGCTGGAGAAGCAGGATGTCACCGGCGCGGTCTCTTACGACCCGGCCAATCACCAGAAGATGGTGAGCCAGCGCGCGGCCAAGGTGGATGGCGTGAAGCCGGCCGGGAAGCCGTACTACTGGACCGGCCCGGAGAGCGCGGATCTGCTGCTGCTGAGCTGGGGCGGGACGTATGGCTCGGTAAAGGCGGCGACGCTGGAACTGCGGAAGCAGGGGATCAACGTGGCCTCGTGTCACCTGCGATATATCCACCCGCTGCCGGAAGATCTGGGCCGGATTCTCAGGCGATTCGAGCACATCATGGTGCCGGAATTGAACCTCGGGCAGTTGCGCACCGTGGTTCGCGCCAAGTACGCCACGGAGATGAAGGGATTGAACAAAGTGCAGGGTCAGCCGTTTACGATCAATGAGATCGTGACCGGTGCCAAGGCCATGCTGGCGGGGCGGGTCACGGGCGAAGCGTGGGTGGTGCCGCTGGGCGAAGGCCCGGTGGTGGTGAGGGAAGTGGCGGTGTCTGAAGGATGAACTCGGAATTGCGATTGCGTTTTGAAATTTGAAACTTGAAACTTGAAATTTGAAATCTTGAGATTTGAAATTTGAAATCTTGAAATCTTGAACTCTTGAAAACCTTTTGGATTGATGAACCATGTCCAGCGCACCCACTCTTAATATTTTGAAACCGGCTGATTTTGCTTCCGACCAGGACGTCAAGTGGTGTCCGGGTTGCGGCGACTATGCGATTTTGTCGCAGATGAAAAAGGTCTGCGCCAAGCTCGGGATGGATCGCTCGAAGCTGGTGTTCGTATCGGGAATCGGCTGCTCCAGCCGGTTTCCCTATTACATGAACACCTACGGATTCCATTCCATCCACGGGCGCGCGCCGACGGTGGCTTCGGGATTGAAACTGGCGCGGCCCGATCTATCGGTGTGGGTCATCACCGGCGATGGCGATGCGCTGTCGATCGGCGGCAACCACTTCCTGCATGTGATCCGCCGAAACCTGGATCTGAAGGTCGTGCTCTTCAACAACCGCATTTACGGGCTGACCAAAGGCCAGTATTCCCCGACCAGCGAGCTGGGGAAGAAGACCAAGACCACGCCGATGGGCTCGCCGGATAATCCGATCCGGCCGATCAGCATTGCCATCGCGGCGGAGGCGACCTTCGCAGCCCGGGCGGTGGATATGGATGTGAAGAACCTGGAATATGTGATCGAGCGGGCGGCGAAACACGAGGGCACCGCGTTCGTCGAGATTTACCAGAACTGCAATATCTTCAACGATGGCGCGTACGATTTCGCCTCGGATAAGGACCTGCGCAGCCAGACAGCGGTCTACCTGGAGCACGGCAAACCGCTGATCTTCGGCAAGGACAAGGATAAGGGCGTGCGCCTGAACGGGATGAACCCGGAGGTGGTGCGGATCAAGCCGGTGGCCGATCCGACCAAGGCGACCCCGGAGGAACTGGCGCTGCCGATGTGCTCAACGGATGATCTGCTGATCCACGATGAGAAAACGCCGGAGCCGAACCTGGCGTTCATGCTGTCGCGGATGCGCCATCCGGACATGCCCGAGCCGCTGGGCGTGTTCCGGGCGGTGGACCGGCCGAGATATGGGCAGATCGTCCACGATCAGATCAAGACCGCGCGGGCACGTCAGGGCGAGGGGGATATTCAGGCCCTATTGAACAGCAGCGAGACGTGGATGGTGGAGTAGGACTATAAACGCACCTGAAGAGTCTACTTGGCGAAAACTGCGGATTGGGGGATGATGCGCATGTCTCGAAAGGAGAGAACACATGGGCATCTTCGATCTGACTGGTCCGCAGTTTCTGCTGATGTATCTGGCGCTGGCGGTGGTGGCGATCGCCGCGAGCATCTGGATCGGGCGAGCGATGCGCGGGCCGGCGACAGCGCCTGCGCCGGCGGCGCTGGAAGTGGATCCGTTCGAGGCGGCCTATCTGGCGGGGGGCGAGCCGCTGGTGATCAATGCGGCCATCGCGGGGTTGTACAAGGCGGGTCAATTGAATGTGGATCCGAAGAGCCGGGAGGTGACGGCGACGGGCCGGCTTCCGGACAACTGCGCGCCGTTTCTGCGGCACGTGCATGGAATGTTCGCGATGCCGCAGGTGGTGAAGGATGTACGGGCGAAACTATCGGCCGACATCGTGGCCGGTCGGCTGCGCGAGCGCGGGCTGGTGATGGATGCGGGGGCGCGGGGGCGGCTGCGGTTTCTGGCGGCGCTTCCGATCCTGACCCTGCTGCTGCTGGGGATCACCAAGACCGCGATAGGCGTCTCGCGCGGCAAGCCCATCGCGCTGCTGGTGACTTTCTGCATCATCACGCTGATCGTGCTGATCGGAAGAATCAGCTCGATCACCTGGCGGACGCGCTCGGGAGATCTGGCGATCGAGATGCTGCGGCAGCGGAACGATGCGCTGAAACAGACGGCCAAGGCCGCGCCGGAGAGCGTGACGGCATCGGACCTGGTGATGGCGGTGGCGCTGTTTGGGCCGGTGATCCTGGCGGGGACGGCGTACGCGGCCGTGCATCAGGCGATCATCCCGCCGGGCTCGACGGGCGGGTCCTCGTGCTCGAGCAGTTGCGGAGGCGGATCATCCTGCGGCGGAGGCTCCTCCTGCGGCGGCGGCGGATGCGGGGGGTGTGGGGGTGGAGATTGAACCCCGAAAGACACGAAGGGCGACTGAACCACGAAAGACACGAAGGGCACTA
>JBBRTW010000062.1:0-22219 GCA_038244055.1 Tepidisphaerales bacterium
AAGAGGACGACGATTCTATTGAATCCCCATAGTTGACACCCCTCCCCGCGGTTTAGTCCAATCGATTGTATGCGGCGTGCCCTCCACGACCCCGCCAAGTCGAAAATTAGCCGGGGCACGCCGCATACAATCCTATTCATTTGACGCAAGATGGAGGGATTGTTTAGCAGAGGGTTGCCTGACCAAACGATCGGGTCGGGCCAAGGGGCAAGCCCGGCCACGGGGCTCCCCAGGTCATTCGATCAGGCCGATACGAGGTCGGCCCATATCACATGCGTAGCGGATGTAAATGAAAGAGGCTGGAACGGGGCCATCCTGGGATGCCGGATCAGTCAGCATGAGCGCCGTCCCAGGCGACAATCCGCTTGAATCCCCGGATCGGGTCGATCCCGCAGGCCCGGCACCAGGCGATGAATTCGGTCACATCCACCCGCCGATTCCCCGATTCGCAGTTGTAGATCCAGCTTTGAGGACGCTTGAGGATTACGCCCAGTTGACGCTGGGTGAGATCGGCCTCTTCCCGCAACTGCCGCAGCAGGTCGGGAAGGCGTCGATAGGCCGGCGAATGCTGGGCCTTGGGCATGACCCGACTATCCGCGAGAATTGTCTTGACACGGGATGCGTGTCAGCCAGACAATCGCGTCCGTCGGCGCGGACTGTTGTCCGTGGCGGCCGGGCAGTCTGGGTTGGGTGATTCAGCAGCCCTCTTTCCTCAAGGGAAATCATCATGCTTATCAGATGCGTTTCAGGGGGCGTGGTTTTCGCACTGGCACTGGTCTCATCCGTGGCAGTGGCCGCACCGATCACCTGGGATGGTTCATCCGGGGTGCTGCCCTGGGATGCCTCGCGTCCGGCCAACCAGCGATATGCCGTCTCGTTTCCCGGGCCGCCGGACACCACCGCGGTACTTGCGGGCGGCGTGCTGCAGATCCGCGACAACAGTGCTGGCTCAAGCGTCGATGCCACGCTCCCCATCACGTTGACGTCGGCGGACAACTGGGTGGTGCAGTCGTCGATCAGGGTCATCTCCCACTCTCGCACCGGCCTGGATTATGGCCCGGAATTCGGAATCGTGGACACCACCCATCAGGCCCTGCTGGGACTCGCCACCGATCGCATCGGCATCGTGACCTTCGGCGGAGGTGGTTGGGTCGATGGAGTGAACTTCCCCATGACCACCACCGATGGCCAGCATCTCTATCGCATCGTTAAGTCTGGCACGACCGTTTCGGTCTATGCCGATGACATGGCTACGCCCAAATTCTCGCTTCCTTACGCGGACCTGGGTGCCAGCGGCGGCATCGCCTTGGCTTTTCTCACCGACACCAGCAGCAATGGCACCACCTCGTTCGATATTGCCAATTACGCCTTCGATACGGGCACGACGTCGATTCCCGAGCCGGGTGGTCTCCCGGTCGTGGTGCTCATTGTGGCATGCGGCCTGGGGATGGCGGGCCGACGACGGCGCGGTAGCTGGAAAGCTCGCGCGGGGGCACCGACCACTCATGGACTCTGCTTCCTCGGGACTTGGGCCGCAGCGCCTATCGCCTGTCTGATCGGGCCCACATTGACCAACGCCGACGTCATTTACGTATCCAACGCCGGCAACGACACGATCCAGAAGTTCAATTCTGCTGGCATCGGCTCCCAATTTGCGAACACTGGCCTGAGCATCCCCAACGGCCTGGCTTTTGACATTGCAGGCAATCTCTTCGCGGTAAACCACGGCAATAACACCGTCGAGAAATTCACGCCCGGCGGCGTGGGCACCTTCTTCGCCACCAACGGATTGGACCACCCGGCCGGTCTGGCCATTGATGGTGCCGGCAACCTCTATGTGGCAAGTCGCAACAACAACTCGGTCGTGAAGTTCACATCCGGCGGTGCCAGTTCGGTCTTTTGCAATACCGGATTGAACAGCCCGTATGACCTGGCCTTTGACAGGGCCGGCAACCTGTTTGCGGCCAACTACGGCAACAACGCGATCTCGAAAATCACCTCGGGTGGCGTGAGCTCGCTCTTCGCCAACACCGGCTTATCCTCACCACAAGGGATCGCCTTCGACAGTGCGGGCAACCTCTATGTCGCCAACAACGGCGACAACACGGTTGAAAGATTCACTCCCGGCGGTGTTGGTTCGGTCTTCGCCAACACCGGCCTGAGCTTTCCGCAAGGCATGGCCTTTGACAGCCAGGGCAACCTGTATGTGGCAAACGCCGGGAACGACACGGTTGAGAAGTTCACCTCGGGTGGCATCGGCTCCCTCTTCGCCAGCACCGGGTTAAGCAATACTGGCTTCATCGCCGTGACCAATGACGCGGGCCAGCCACTTTCATTGCCCGTACCCGAGCCATCGATGCTGGCGTTGCTCGGGTTCGGGACAATGGGCCTGCTGCGCCGTCGGCGGGCCGGGCGCCGATAGAGCACATGGGGCGCGGGGCAGGGCCGAGAGCCGACATAAAGAAAGTCGCAGGCTACGAGGCAACCATTCCGCGCAGCCCGAAGTAACATCCTGGGCTGGACCCTGTCGTCGCACCTCGTCGCGCAGCGCAAATGTTCAGCAAATTAGGCTGCTGATGAAGCAGGCCCCGATCCTAAAATGAAGTGTCGCGGCGATGTGTCGGCCTCGTGTCGGTCAGTTTGTTACCACATCTTTGCAGAGGATTGGTATATTTCCTATCGATGTACGAAACCGGCATTTTGGAAACGGGGCCTCGGGTGGCCAAGACCTACACGCGAATTCATCGGCTGTTCAAGCTCGTGCAACTCCTGCAATCGCGGCGCGGGTTGAAGGTGCCGGAGCTGGCGCGCCATTGTGGCGTCTGCGCGCGGACGATGTTTCGCGATCTGCAAACGCTGTCGGCCTCGGGAATCGAATGCCGGTTGGATGAAGACACTGGCGGCTATGTCGTGCCACCGAATTTCTTCATGCCACCGCTGGAGCTGACATTCGAGGAATCGCTGGCGCTGCTGGTGCTGGCCGATGGGATCGGGCGAAATGGGCAGATTCTGTTTCTGGCTCCGGCCGCGCGGGCGCTGGAGAAGATCCGCGGCCAGTTGCCGGCGCAAATCTCCGACGACATCCGCCAGATCGATCCTCACATCGAAGTGCAACTCGCGCGCGGTTCGGTTGACCAAAGCACCCGCGATGTCTACGAGCGCGTCCGCAATGCCATCGCCACGCGCCGTATGCTCCGCTGCCGCTACGATTCGGCCCCTTCGAGCGATGGCCACGCCCCGTACACTCGGCCATTTCATTTCCGGCCCTACAAACTCTGGTATGGCCAGCGCGCCTGGTACGTCGTCGGCCTGCATGGTGGCCGTAAGGAGATCCGCAAGCTCAAACTCAGCCGCTTCAGCGCCCTCGAACTGACCGACAAGCCCTTCGCCATCCCCGATGATTTCAGCATGGATCAAATCCTAAAACTCGCCTGGCGGATGATTCCCGAGGGCGGGCGATTCGAAGTCGCGATCCGCTTCGACCCCCAATTCGCCGAAACCGCGGCCGACACGCGCTGGCATTCCACCCAGCGCAAGGAATTCCACGAAGACGGCTCGGCCACGCTGCGGTTCACGGTGGATGGGCTGGAGGAGATCGTCTGGTGGGTGATGGGATATGGGCCATGGCTATCAATCCGATTCCGTGCGCATTGAAGCGCGGCCCCACTGAAGCAAAGGCCATATGCGAGGTGTCAACATGAATGACGAGGCGCGTTCAGATTGTGCGGAGCAATGGACCTACGTCGAGATTGAGGTGATTGATGCCGATCGGCGACTTCAGCCGACACACCTCTGCTCCACGGAAATCCGATTTAGCAAACCACCTCGATTCGTCGCGGAAGTAATTACCATCACCACGCGCAATGGAGACCGCAAGACAATGCGCCAGGCCCGAGTGCTCGCGCATCATCCCGAAGCCCAGCACATCCCGATCCAACTGATCGGCGACGAGCAAAAGGCCTCGACCAGGCTTACCGCCTGATCGAGGCAAAATGGGGCCGCGCTGGGGGTCAGCGCGGAAATGATGAGGCGAGAAGGACATTCGCTATCAACTCTCGTGCTTCAATGGGGCGCGCCTATCGGATTCACAAACCCGCGTCGTCAGCGATGGCATCGTCCTACCGCAATCGACAGGATTAGGCGCGAAGATGTCCTTCCTCTTGGTCGCATGATATGCTACAGTTTCCCAATAGTCAACCTTTACGAGTGTTGAAAGAGAGTGTTTGCGAGAGATTTATTATCGAGGGTTGGTGCCCAAAATTGCGTCATATTTGGGTGAAGGAGCATCATGAGCGAAACAAAACACTTCGTGGCCGGGTATTTGTCGATTTGGAACTCGAAAAGATTCAGGCATGCTCCCAATGACGGTGCAAGACGCGGCCGTTAAATGCTTGGCCCAGCAAGAGCCAATCAAGAAGTCGGCTCCGTTTATGTTTACCGTCGCTCGAAACGCAGAACGAGATATCCATCGCAGGCATGGGCATCAAATTAAGTGCGTGTCCTTCGATCTGGATCATCTTGTGGATCGGCAGCCACCGCAAGACTCTCGACTGATCCGCGCTGAGCAGCATCAGATCCTCGGCAATGCGATTCGACGACTTACGCGGAGGGAACAGCGGGCGATATGTCGCATGTATCTTCACGGACATGAGCGTTTGCAGGTCGCGATGCGGTTGAAGTGTTCGATCAAAGCTCTCGAAGATATTTTGTATCGCGCATGCAGGAAATTGGAAAGGGCTCTTGGAGCTGCCGACATGAATTGAGTTGCAGGGTTCTTTAAATTCTTCGAGCGAGGGTATTGTTCGCGTTCTGCGTCATCTCACTTGTACGAATGAAATTCCTGGCCTCACTGACACCACGCTGTCACCGGCATCCGCTATCCTCCCCCCATATCGCCCGGGAAGCCGAAATGGAAGTTGGCTCGCCCATTCAAGGATGATGGATGCCAGTTGACCCTTCAATCGCGGGGCCGTTGACCCGGTTGACGACCCTCGAACCGTATCACCTCGCGCCCGGGCGGGCGTGGCGCTGGTGCGTGCTGCGGACGATCCGCGACGCCCGCCTATCGGCCGCCGCCGGAATCCCCGCCCATGCGCGCAGCCTGCAGCGCTTGTTTTGCCGGAGATGGGATCGCCTTGCCGCGAGATGGAAAATCAAATCCCCCGGCCGATTGCGGCGGATAGGATGCGAGGCGATTCGGAAGTGTCTGGAGGCGCGACCGGCCGGCCGGCGCGAGGAATGTTTCGGTGCGGCGAAGGCTTTCCGATGGTGGTTTGAGCGGATGGGGTTTTGTGGTTTGGGAACGAATATTTTTGGAATTGTTTGAATGATCGGGATGGAAGCGCAATAGAGAGGGGGGAGAGCGGACTCATGGATAGTGAAGGAAGCAGGATTTTTTCGAGAAGACCTTGGATCGCGGCGGGATTTTGTGAGGAAGGTGAAACGTGGCTCAGATGGATTTTAGGATTGCCTTTAAGGAATTGACGGGAAACCCGCCGTTTCCCTGGCAGGCGGCATTATTTGATCGCTTCATTTCGGATGATGTGGACAACATTCCTGCCTCCTGCAATTTGCCAACCGGATTGGGCAAGACATCCGTCATCGCCATCTGGCTGCTCGCGCGCCAAGTCAACCCATCGCTTCCGCGGCGACTCGTTTATGTCGTCAATCGCAGGACCGTGGTCGATCAGACAACCGACGAAGTCGAACGAATTCGGGAAAATCTGCTCAAGATCGGCAGAGCAAAGGACGACCTCGCCCTCAGCACGCTCCGCGGCCAATTCGCCGACAACCGTGAATGGTCCGCCGACCCATCCCGCGAGGCGGTCATCTGCGGCACGGTGGACATGATCGGTTCGCGCCTGCTCTTTAGCGGCTATGGCGTGGGCTACAAGGGCAAGCCACTTCACGCAGGTTTTCTCGGGCAGGACACGATGATCGTTCACGACGAAGCCCACCTCGAACCTGCGTTTCAGACGCTGCTCGAAGGCCTTAAAGCCGAGCAGGCACGACATTCCTATGAAAACGGGCGATTTCGTGTGATGGCGCTGTCGGCGACGGGACGCAACAATTCCGAGCGTGCGGAACAGGAAACACCGTTCGAACTTACACAGGCCGATCGCGCGCATCCCGAGGTCGTCCGACGAATCCACGCCGCGAAGAGACTCACCCTTATCGAGCAATCAGCCACTAAACTTGGTGAGCAACTTGCCACAGCGGCGATTGATCACTTCAAGGATTCAGGCCGGCCCGTCCTTATCTTCGTACGTCTTGTGGATGATCTGAAACTGGCTCTCGAACGATTGCGAAAAGCCAAGTTCGAACCCCTTCAGCTTACCGGCACCATGCGCGGATGGGAGCGGGAGGGACTGCTCACCGACCCTGGCTTCATGCGGTTTCTTCCTGAATCAAATCGGCCGAAAGACATTAAACCCGCAGAGGGAACCGTCTTCCTGGTCTGTACCAGCGCCGGCGAGGTGGGCGTGAACATTTCCGCCGATCATCTGGTCTGTGATCTCTCCACCTTTGAAAGCATGGCCCAACGCTTTGGCCGGGTGAATCGCTTTGGCTTGCACACCGATACGGAGATTCACATCGTCCATCCCAAGAGGGACGATTTCGATGTGGAAGTACCCGATCCGCAGCGCAAAAGGACTCTTGAGTTGCTTGAGCGGCTCAACGGCGACGCCAGCCCCGACGCGCTTTTGAAACTTCCTGCGGATGACCGCGCCGCCGCCTTCGCGCCCGCGCCGATTATCTTGCCGACCACCGATATTCTTTTCGACGCCTGGAGCATGACCAGCATCCGTGATCGCATGCCCGGCCGGCCAATCGTTGAGCCGTACCTCCACGGCATCCGCGATTGGGAACCGCCAGAAACACAAGTTGCTTGGCGCGAGGAAGTCGGCGTGATTGTGGGCGATCTTCTGGAAGAATACCGGCCCGAAGACTTGCTGGATGAATACCCGCTTAAACCGCACGAATTGCTGCGCGATCGAACTACGCGAGTGTGGAAGGAACTTGCCACGCTCGCCGGTCGATATGCGCAATCGCCCGTGTGGATCGTCGACGAGCAAGGGAAAGTAACCTCTCGTAAACTCGACGACTTGGCCCCGCTTGATTTGAAGCAAGCGATCGCCCAACTCGGCGGAAAGATCGTTCTCCTTCCGCACGATATCGGCGGACTAACGCCCGAAGGCACACTCGACGGCAACTACCCACGTGGGTCCAAGCCCGGCGAGGAGCCGGCCGAGATCAATAATGATGTCGCTGACGAAACCACAGATCGCGACAGCCCCAAGCCCCGAATCCGAGTCTGGAACGACGAGCCAGAGTTCGCCCCAAAGTCGGACTTAATGCGCCACATCCTCTGTATCAACTTTCCTCCACTTGAAAACGATGAAGATGCGATCAGGCGATCATGGCACTGGTTCGAGCTACCTGTACCGAAAGATAATTCCAAGAATGCCGTGCAGCCTGTTCTACTCAAGGGCCATGTCGATGACGTCGTGAAACGGGCGACCGAAATCGTCTCGAATCTTTCGCTCGACGAGTGGATCAAACAGGCGATCCTCCTCGCCGCACTGTTCCACGATCTGGGCAAACAACGCGATCTTTGGCAGCGCAGCATCGGACGGCCTATGCATTTTGAAACGATTTGGTTCGGCAAATCGGGCCGAAGGTGACGATGTCGGTGACCAACTGGTGCGGAAATCTGATTCTCGTGACGGCGCGCCTTCGGCGGACGACGAGTTACGGCATGGTCTGCGCCCGGCCGCTGGGTCCGCGGAGGACACTGTTGCGGGTGATCGTATGGGTGCCGCGGAGCAAAGGCTTCGTCGGCCGGGCGCTGATCGATCCAGTGGATGCCCGGATTCGCCGCTCGTTTATCCGCGCATTTATGAAATCGGATGCCGATCGCGGCGCGGGCATACAGTACAATCCGGCGGGACTGATCGATGCCGACAAGGAACTGGCGCACTATTTCGAGTGGCTGAAGCGCGCCTCCAGTGGACTTACAGATCTCGACGCGGGCACTGCCGACGGCGTCGAGACTGTCAACTTGCAGAAGGAGATGTTTTGATGCGATGGTTCATTCCGCTTGTTGTCGTGGCGAGTTTAGCCGGCACCCCATTGCGATCGCCGGCGGCCGAGGTTCCTGCCAGCGATGAGGCGACACAGGCCATCACGCGTTTGCGCGAGGGTTTAATCGACAGCTTCAACAAGTGCGACATCGACCGCCTGCTTGGCCATCTGGATGAGAATGTGATCGTCACCTGGCAGAACGGCGAGGTCTGCCGCGGGCCGGCTGGTGTCAAGGCGTATTACAACAAAATGATGCAGGGAGATGGTCATATCGTCGACAAGGTCAGTTGCGATCCGCAAATCGATGGCCGGCATGTTTACGGCGACTGGGCCGTGTCGTGGGGCCATATGAACGATGCTTTCGTCCTCAAGGATGGGGCGGAATTCAAATTCAACAGCAACTTCACCGCGACCATCGCCAAGCGCGGCGAGCAATGGAAAGTCACGAGCTTTCATGTTTCGGTGAACGCTTTTGAGAACCCGATTCTGGGCGTGGCGATCAAGAAGGCGGGCCTCTGAGCGGTGTGGGCGGGGCAGCAATCGGGCTGGTCGTTGGACTGCTGGTCATGGTCATCATCCGGCGACGCCGGCGGAAGACATCCGCCGTGTGATCGAAATTGTCACGCATCCCGCATGAAAACGCCCCTTTCCGATCTGTCGCAGGCGGAGCAGGAATTGCTCGCACGCGCCAGGCGGTCGGAGCAACATGCCGCACTGGCAAACCTGCCGACGCCGGTACTGCAGGAAATCTCACGCAGCCAGGGCATCGATTTCGCCACGGCACTGCTCTATGACCGGCTCAGACGATCGGCGCAGCACGGTTCGTTCATCCGCCAGGTTGAAGCGGAACTGGAAAATCCGCCCGAGCACGCTGCGCCGCGGGTCACGGTGGTGCCTGGCGCATTCTATCGAGAACATCCGCACACCGGCGCCGATGGGAAGCGACTCTTTGAAATAGCCGGCCAGCTTCGATGGCCCGTGGATCGGATCGAGATTGAAAGCTTCGGAGCGCTCGACACCAGCGCGCGAATGATCAACGACTGGCTGCTCGCACGACGGGCCAAGCCGCGCATCCTGGTCTCGCTGAGTAAAGGCGGCGCGGATCTGAAGATCGCGCTGGCAAGGCCCGAGACAGAGCGGGCGATGAGCGATGCGGTTTCATGGATCAACTTGAGCGGCTTGGTGACGGGCACGCCGCTCATCGCGTGGCTGCGGGCGCGCCGATTGCGAAGCCTGGGTGTGCGAATACTGCTCTGGCTCCGCGGGCAGTGCTTTGCGGTGCTGGATGAATTGCGTCATGGGGCCGGGTCGCCATTGCACAACTGGCCGACCATTCCAGGCAGCCTGCGAGTGATCCATGTTGTTGGATTCCCTTTGCGGCGGCACCTGAGCAATTCCTGGGCCCGCCGCGGCTACGAACGACTCGCGCCGCTGGGGCCCAATGATGGCGGGGTATTCTTCTGGGGGATGTTGCGCGATGGCCTATCCTGGGAAGATGAATCCATGGAATCGTCGGGTGCTCATGGTGGGTGCGATGCCAGTTGTGGTGCAGCCACATCGCATCCAGCGGCGCGAGGATTCGCAGATTTCGCGCCCCCCGAGTCACGTGCCGCTCGGTTGAATAATGATGCACATACTGCATCGCCGACCACATGAAACCAAACGCGCCATACATCAGCAGATAGCGCAGGATCGGAATCTCCAGGCCCCAGATCAGCGAAGCGTGCAGCACAATCGCCGCCAATCCCTCCAGCCGAATTAACGCCAAATGCCGGGGATTGAATGACTCCAGGAACGCCGCCGAAGCGCGATCCACTTTCACGCGCTCTTCGATCTTGAAACTCTTCCGGTCGAGAATGAACGGGAATAAGGCCGAAACAGCATCGCATGTTCGGCCTCATGAATCACGGAGTAAACCGAATTCATGAGTACGCCAAAGCCGACCGCCAGCAGCGCCATCGGCCACCCCGCCACGACTCGACTCGCCGCCCAAAAGCACGCGAGAATCAGCGCAAGCTGAGCCAGCGCGATACTGGCGTTGATCGCGACGGGGATTCGATGCCGGCCGATGGGGAATGTCCTGAGCATACTTTTCTGTTCCGCCAGCCGCTGCACGCGGTATGATACGTCAATTATATCCTCGCCTGGCAAACTTCGCGTCGCCCTGATCTCGCCCAAGGGGCCGCTCTATCGTCATCGCGGCGGCATCTTTCGCAAGTCGCTGCGTTACCAGCCGCTGACTCTGACGACCCTGGCCGCCCTGGTGCCGCCGGAGTTGGATGTCGAATTGACCCTGATCGATGAGGGAATTCAGGATGTGCCCGCGTCGCTGGAGGCGGACCTGGTCGGGCTGACGGTAATCACCGGCACTGCGCCGCGCGCCTACGAGCTCTCCGAGCGATTCCGCGCCCGGGGCAGCGCCACCGTGCTGGGCGGCCCGCATGTCACGCTCATCCCGGACGATGCCCAGCCGCATGCCGATGCCATCGTCGTCGGCTATGCCGAGGATACCTGGCCTCAACTTCTCCGGGACTTCTCGGCCGGCGCTCTCAAACCGCGCTACGACCAGTCACCCGCCCTGAGCCTTGCCAACCGCCCCTTCCCGCGCCGCGACCTGCTGCCTTCGCGCCGATTCCTCACCAATGACGTCTTCGAAGCCACGCGCGGCTGCATCCACAACTGCGATTTCTGCGTCGTTCCCTCCGCCTGGGGCCGCAAGCCATACCAGAAACCAGTCGCGGAGGTGATCGCCGACATCCGCCAGCATGGCGCTCGCAAACTCATTTTCGTGGATCTCAACCTGATCTCTGATCGCGACTACGCCAATGAACTTTTCACCACGCTGATTCCGCTGAAGGTTCAATGGTATGGACTGTCCACGGTCCTCCTGGGTGACGACGCGGAATTGCTCGAACTGGCGGCGCGCAGTGGCTGCCGCGGCCTGCTCATGGGCCTTGAATCGATCTCACCCAGGAATCTCCGCGCGTCACATAAGAGCTTTAATTCGCCCGACAAATACGTCTGCCTCGTTGATCGCCTCCATCAGCATGGCATCGCGCTTCAGGGCTGCTTTGTCTTTGGCCTCGATGGCGATGAGCCCGATGTCTTTCTCAAGACCGCGCAGTTCGCCGTCGATGCGAAGATCGACCTCCCGCGCTTCGCCATCGTCACTCCGTTTCCGGGAACAGGTCTTTATCACCGGCTCAAGACCGAAGGCCGGATTCTTACCGAGAATTGGGAACTCTACGATGGCCAGCATGTCGTCTTTCGTCCCGCGCGGATGACCGTCCATGAATTGCAGGAGGGCGCCAAACTCGCCTGGAAGCACGCCTACAGTTGGCGCTCCATCGCTGCGCGCCTGCGCCATTCCCCCGCGCCCTGGGCCGTGCGCCTCGCCACCAACCTCGGCTGCCGCTTCTACGCCCATCATCTGCAGGATTACTACAACTGCGACTGGATTATCGGCCGGGCTTCACCCCGCGCCGCGACTCCAACCGACAGCATCACTCCGCTGATCCCCCTCTCCCTCCCCGCGGGCCGCCGATGACGTTGACGATCATCCATCCCTGCATCGGCCGGCGTCCGGGCCAGAAATACATCCGCACCTGGCAGATGGAACCGCTGCCCGCCGCCACCATCGCCGGCCTGACCCCGCCCGATGTCACCATCCGTTTTTACGATGATCGCATGGAACTCATCCCCTTCGATGAGCCCACCGATCTGGTCGCCATCAGCGTCGAAACCTACACCGCCAAACGCGCCTATCAGATCGCCAGCGAATATCGCCGCCGCGGCGTGCCCGTCGTCATGGGCGGCTTCCATGCCAGCCTCTGTCCGGATGAAGTCGCCCAATACGCCGAGGCCGTTGTCGTCGGCGAGGCCGAGGGGCTCTGGGAAACCGTCATCGATGATTTCCGCCACCATCGCCCGCAGAAGTTCTACCGCAGCGCCGTCCGGCCCTCGCTGAAAGGCCTGCGTCCCAATCGTGAGATTTTCCGGGGCAAGCGCTATCTTCCGATCGGGCTGGTTGAGGCAGGGCGCGGTTGCCATTTCAAATGCGAATTCTGCGCCGTGCAGACGATCTTCAAGGCCACGCAAACCCGCAGGCCGTTCGATGAAATCATCGACGAGATCAATCGCATCAAACACGACCGCAAGCTCTTCTTTTTCGTCGATGACAACATCACCTCCAACCTCGAACAGGCCAAGGAGTTTTTCCGCGCGCTCATTCCCTGCGGCATCCGCTGGGTCAGCCAGGCCAGCATCAACGCCGCCCACGATGAAGAGTTTCTCGAACTGCTCGTCCGCAGCGGCTGCAAGGGCTTGCTCATCGGGTTCGAGAGCACCAACCCGGCCGTTCTCAAGTCAATGAACAAATCCTTCAACGTGATGCGCGGCGGCTTCGAGAAGGCGATGGAAAACCTCCGCCGCCATCGCATTCGTGTCTACGGCACCTTCATCTTCGGCTACGATCAGGACACGCCCCAAAGCTTCACTTCGGCCCTCGAGTTCGCCAGGAAGCATCACCTCTATATCGCCGCGTTCAATCATCTCACTCCCTTCCCCGGCACGCCGCTTTACAACCGCCTGCAAGCCGCCGGCCGGCTCCTCTACGAATCATGGTGGCTCGATGACCGCTACAGCTACAACATGATTCCCTTCGCCCCGGCGCAACTCACTCCCAGGCAATTGCAGAAGCAGTGCCTCGATGCCCGCCGGCGCTTCTACTCCTGGGGCAGCATCCTGCGGCGGAGCGTCGATGCGGTGAATCGTTCCGATCCGTTCATGTCCCGTAATTTCTACCTGATCAACGCGCTGCATCGCGCCGATGTCAGCGCCCGCGACCATTACCCGCTGGGAGATGCCGCATGGCAGGGAATGCTTTGCAAAGCCCAGTGAATCCCGCCGCGAAAGCGGTGCGATTCACGCTCGCCGCGGATGCCGATGATGTCGACATCCGCCGGCTTCTGCGCGAGCACGCCATGCCCGGCGATATCCAACTCACGCTTGAGCGCGAGCCCAACTACGCCCTCGCCAATGAAATCGCCGGAGACGCCCATCGCCTCCTCCTCGCGCGCGACGCCTCATCGGGCCGCTTGCTCGCCATCGGCAGCGTTTCGGTTCGCGATGCCTTCATCAATGGCCGGATCGAGCGCCTTGGCTACCTCGGCCAGCTCCGTTTCACGCCTCCCGTCCGCCGATCGGTGCTTCTGGGCGGCTATCGCTTCCTGCACGACTTGCTCCCTTCACTCAACGCCCGGATATTCTTTACCAGCATTGCCGCCGACAACTCTCGTGCTCAGCGGCTCCTCGAAGCGAATCTCCCCGGCATGCCGATCTATCATCGCCTCGAAGAATTCGTCACCCTCGCCCTTTCCACGCGCTCGCGATCTCGAACGCGCCATGCCATCCAGATCGAGCGCGCCACGAGCAATTCGATCGATCAAATCCTCAACTGCCTCCGCCGCAATGCCCGGCGATATCAATTCACTCCCGCCTGGAGCGCGCGCGAATTGATCTCTCTGCGAAATCTTCCCTTGCACAACTTCTACCTCGCCACACATCAAGGCCAGGTCGTCGGCTGCATGGCCCGCTGGGATCAGACCCCCTTCAAGCAGGTCGTCATCCGCGGCTACAGCCGTCGCCTCGCCTTCTTTCGTCCGCTGTTCAATTGCCTCGCCCCGCTGGTCGGCCGGCCGGCGCTGCCCGCCGTCGGCACGGTGCTCGATCAGGATTTTATCTCTCACCTGGCGATCGATGCTGACGATCCGATCATCAGTTTCGCGCTCGTCGAAGCCATTCGCGCCGATGCCCGCGCCGCCGGGCGCGATTATCTCATGATCGGCCTGGCCCGCCGCCATCCCCTGCTTTCACCCATCGCGACGGAGTTTGCCCATCGCGCCTATCGCAGTATCCTCTACATCGTCCACTGGCCCGATGCGGGACCCGAACCATTGATCGACGATCGAGTGCCTCATCCCGAGGTGGCGCTGCTATGACCCAGCACGATACATCGCGGCCAACCGCCTTCATTCAAGCCGCCCCAGCGCTTCCAACTCCGCGCCCGGTATTGACCGGCCGCCTCATCGCGCGCGAGGCGCTCGCGCCTGCGAATCGCGATGCCATGTATCGCCTTCTTTGCGACCATTTCGAAGGCATTCATCGCGATACCTTCGAAGGCGACCTGTCCGCGAAGAACTGGGCCATCCTGCTTGAAGACTCCATTTCTGGCCGCCTGGCCGGCTTCTCGACCCTTCTTGTTTATCGAACCACCTTCGAAAACCATCCCTTCACCATCGTCTACTCCGGCGACACCATCGTCCGCCGCGATGCCTGGGGAAGCGCGGTCCTGCCACGCACCTGGATCGCCTCCGTCAACACCCTTCGTCGTCTCTACCCCCCGGCCCGGTGCTACTGGCTCTTGATCACCTCCGGTTTTCGCACTTATCGTTTTCTCCCCCTCTTCTGGCGACACTTTCATCCGCGCTTCGACGTTCCCACGCCGCACGAAACGCGCCAAATGATCGATCGCATCGCCCTCGAACGCTTCGGCCCCGCTTATAACCGCACGACCGGCATCGTCCGCCTCCCCTCCCCCCAGCCGCTTCGCCACGATCTCCGCGGCATTCCCACCCCGCGCCTCGCCGACCCCCACATCGCCTTCTTCAATTCCGTAAACCCCGGCCATGCCCAGGGCGATGAGCTCGTCTGCCTCACCGAACTCTCCGCAGACAACCTTACCGCCGCCGGCCGACGCATGGTCGGAAAAGGCGCGTAGCCATGCACTGGCGCAGCACCCTCGCCAACGCGCTCTGGTGGGCATCCAACGCCCTGGGTCATGCCCGTTTCCGAAACAATTTGAACAACCCCCGCGCCGCCCAACAGGCCATTCTCCTCCGCTACCTGCGCACCAACGCCCAAACCGCCTTCGGCCGCGCCCACCAATTTGCTTCCATTCGCTCCATTCACGATTACCAGTCCCGCGTGCCCCTTTCCACGTTTGACGATTACGAACACTATATTGAGCGCATTCGCGGCGGCGAGCCGGGTATCCTCACCCGCGCACCCATCGCCCGCCTCATGCCCTCCAGCGGCTCAAGCCGCGCCCGCAAACTCATTCCCTACACCGCCGCCCTCCAGCGCGAGTTCAACGCCGCCATCGCCCCCTGGATATGGAGCCTCTTTCGGCAGGACCCCCGGCTGATGATGGGCCGCGCTTACTGGTCCATCTCCCCGATCGCCGACGAACCCGACAGCTCCGGTTCCATCCCCATCGGATTTGAGGACGACAGCGCCTACATCGGCGGTTTCGCCAAATCGCTGGTCGATAGCGCGCTGGCCGTGCCTTCGGAGGTGAAACACATTCAAAGTGCCCACAACTTCCGCTACGTCACGCTTCTCTTCCTCCTCCGCGCCGCCGACCTCCGTCTGATCTCCATCTGGCATCCCTCCTTTCTGACGCTCCTCCTCTCGGCCGCCCCCGCGTACTGGAACTCGCTGATCGCCGACATCGCCGCCGGAACCTGTTCGCCACCCTCGCCCTTGCAATCTTCCCTCCATCAATCCCTCCTGCGCCGCCTCCGCCCCGCGCCGCGTCGAAGCCGGCACTTGGCGCGGATCCAACCCACCGACTACCGCGCCATCTGGCCCCGCCTCCGCCTCATCAGTTGCTGGGCCGATGGCAATGCGGCGCTCTATGCCGCCCAACTCCAAAACATCTTTCCCCATATCGCCCTCCAGCCCAAGGGCCTCCTCGCCACCGAAGCCTTCATTTCATTCCCGTATCGAGATCGCAAGCTCCTGGCCATCACCTCCCATTTCTTCGAGTTCCAGGCCTCCGATGGGTTGATTCACCTCGCCCATGAACTCGACAAGGGAGCTGAATACTCCGTCATTGTCACCACCGCCGGCGGCCTCTATCGCTACCGCCTGCAGGACCGAATTCGCATCACCGATCATCTCGGCCAGACTCCCGCGCTCGATTTTCTCGCCAAGGAAGACCACATCTCCGACCACCGCGGCGAAAAGCTCAGCGAAGGCTTCGTCGCCCATGTCTTGTCCAGTACCTTCGAACATCTCCGCATCGCGCCCGCCTTCGTTCTGCTGGCACCCGAAGAATCGGACGGCCTTATGGCATACACTCTCTTCATCGAATCCGATGATCTTCTCGAACAACCGCTGGCCGCTGAAGTCGATGCATTGCTTGGCGAAAACCCCCACTACCGCCATTGCCGAACCATCGGCCAACTCGGCCCAGTTCGCTGCCAGCGCATTCAAGGCAAAGGCTTCCTGGCCTATTCACAACGCCTAAGCGATTTGGGCCAGCGCCTCGGGAACATCAAACCCGCCGTCCTCAGCGGCCTCCGCGGATGGAGCCATGTGTTCGGGGGCGAAGTTAAAAGCCACTGAGGATCGTGTGCCGCTGGAGCACTACACGAAATGCACAAAGAGGAATGAACCAAAGGACTTACAGTCAAAAAGTCGGTAAACGGTGAACGCACGTTGCGCAAATTAAATTTCTACTTTTCTCCGGTCTTCTTCGTGCCCTTCGTGTTTTTAGTGGTTCATCTACAGTTACGATTTGAGCAGAAACGATCGGAACCGCCCCCGCCCCGGATCGGCCGCCGCCAATACATCCTTGTCGATCAGCCGCGCGAGCCTATGGCCTGAATGTGGTGTCGCCCTTGACCGGGCCTTCACCATCCCCCTGGATCGTCCCATGGCTCCATGCTTTGGCGATCGCGATATCCTGCTCCACCTTTGGCGTGAGATTGTCCAGATCCAACAACAGCCCAAGTCGGCCGAGATGTTGCGGTTTGTACTGGCTGCTGGCCATGGCGGCATATTTCTTCCAATGATCGAGTGCCGCTTGCAGATGGGCGACGGCTGAGGCCTGCTGCTCGGCGCGGCCCGATTGATCGAATTGTGCCAGGTCGCAGGCGGCCAGGATCTTCTCGCCGTAATAGTTGCCCAGATGGGCCATTGCCTGGCAGTCGCCCAGCATCAGGCCCAGTTCCATATTGTCGCCTTGTCCCGGGCGCAATTCAGCGACGAGCGTCAAGGCTCGCTTTGCATTGTCCTTGAGAGTCTCCGCCACCTGTGGCGGCGTGATCCCATCTATCTTGGCGCCCGCCGCCAGACGCGTGCGCCACTGGCGGAGATTGAGGATGCCGCTCTCGGGCATGGTTGCGCCCAGCGCGAAATCCTTTACGGTGAAGAATCCCTTGTTCTGGATGCACGCTTCGGGGAACCACATGAAATCCAGCTCGCGCCAGAAGAAGCGCGTGGTCTGCGGGAAGACCTTCGAAGCGGCCGCGCAGGCTTCAAAAAGTTTGGCGGCCGGAATGCCCGGAAAGCGCGCCGCCAGGGTTCGCTCGAAGAGCGCATTGGGTAGATCGGGATCGTAGCTCAGCCGGCCCCACATCATGAAGCTGTACCACTGTTTCTTCATCACCAGTTGCCGCGGCGTCCGCGGCTGGCGATCGATGAACTCGCGGCCCCAGCAATACCCATCCGGCCCCATGTAGAATCCCACCACCTTGTCAGGTCCGGGAATATTGCGCAGGTAATCGCGCGCGAAGTCCGGATCGCCCCAGCGGAAGCTGTAGATGTCATCGTTGCGAACGGTCAGCCAGGTACGCACGCCGACGGGCAACTCCTTCAAAACCGGCTTGATGTAAGGTGGGTTGGGAATCGAATACATGTGGGCTTGCGAGTATTTCAAACTGAAATCGAACGGCCCGGGGTAGTCCTTGAAGGCGCTGATGGCTTGCTTCTGGGCCGTTTGATGATAGCGATGGATCAGGCGAAACTGTCGATGGGGTTGATCCTTGAGTGCGTCGCGAATGCCTTCGCCATAGGTTTGCCCCAGCCATGCCTCGTGGTCGAAGGGGCCTTGTTTGCTCTTCATGTTCTCGCCCGCCGTAATGCCGATGCCCGCCAGCAGCGGGTAAGTGCGGACCGTTTCGCGCACGCTGGCGCGAAAGTAGGCGATGGTCTTGGCGTTGTTGCCGTCCTCGGTCAGGCCGTATTTGCCCTCGGTGCCCCAGACGAAGGTATTCCAGGTGAACCAGTAAATGTCGATGCCGCGATCCTTGGCGCACTGCATCACCTCGCGCCAGAACTTGATCTTGTCGTCGATGGTCATCTTCCGGACGACTTCGACGTTCTTGAGTTGAAACGGCCTGCCCATTTCCGGGCTGTTCATGTTGAAGTTCAGGTCGAACGGCTCTTTATTGCCCCAGACATTATCCAGCGCGACCTCGGGATACTCCGGCACCTTCACGATGGATGGGAAGGGATGGAGATTCCAGAGCGAAAGCACATTGAAGCGGTGGCGGGCCATCTCGTCGAAATACTCGCGCCAGAATTCCATGCTCCACATCTCGGGGATGTTCGCCTGGGCCGAATCGCTGTTGTCGGAGTAGGTGGGCGTGCGCCGGTCCAGCGGGATGTTGAACTTGATGCCGCGGAAGGCGATGCGCGGGGAGTGATCGGAGTCCTTCAGATCGGCCAGCGTTCCCAGGCGCACGCCTTCGGCCAGATCCAGCCCGCCGTACATCGCGCCGGTCGGATCGGCGGCGAGGACGATGTACGTCGGATCTGAAGCATCGGCGATCTTCTTGAGGGCGTATGACTGCGGCGCATCGCCGTTCAACTTCGCCACTTTGAGCATATCGGCCGCTCGATCGGATTCCTGCCTTGTTGATGCCAGAATGATCCGCGTGACATCAGCATTGGCGGCCAGGTCGTCCAGGCCTTTGCTCGCCCAGGTATCTCCTCGCGCTTCCAGGGCCGCTCGAATTTCGCCGGCCGCAAATTCCGTCTGAGGCGAATTCGCCGCGTAGAACAGCGTCACCCGCTCCTTGGCCTCCGCTACGGCTGACGTGAAGGCAATCAACGCGAAGAAACTCACCAGCGTTAGTGCCGGCCGATCCCGATTGAATCGGGCCCTACACAAAGGTCTAATAATCGACACTTGTATCATCCTTTCCTATGAGGGGGGCGGTTCTCAGAGCCAGCCAATCCACCGGGACGCGGTCACTGCGCCTGTTTATCCGTCGCTTCATCTTACTGCAGATGTGGGAAGAGGCGCATTTTCGAGAATGGTGCGCGCGGTTTCCACGGGATCGGCTGCTCTGTCTGTTTCGGTGATGGCCTTCGAGGGGGCACGCGGAACAGCGCCATCGGCCACCTGCCTGATTTGGCGGCGCACGGCGCGGGCGGCGACCTGCGCCGGCGATTCGCCGCCGGGAGCGCCATCACGAAAGAGGTTCCAATCGGGCTGCCGGCGCAGAATCTGCCCGTTCCCAACATCGTGCCTGCGCTGATACGTTACAGGCATGATCAAAACATGCCACCTTGATTCAAGAACAGTCGCGACTGCCAAGACAGGGTCTGCCATGAACATTCAAATCCTTCTCGACACGACGGTCCTGGTGGTGGATGATGACCCGGACACCTGCAAGCTGATGGTGCAACTGCTGCGCAAGCTCGAATACACCGCCGAGTTCCTCAACACTGGGCCCGATGCGATCGACTACCTCCGGGAGTACGCGGTGCCCAGCCTGATGTTTCTCGACATCATGATGCCGAAGATGGGCGGGCTGGAGGTGCTCAAGGCGCTCAAGGCCAACCCCAGCACCCGGGATGTGCCGGTCATCATCTATTCCGCGCTGACCGATTCGGAGCTGCGGGCCGAGGCGCTGCGGCTGGGGGCATCCGACTTCATCTCCAAGGGGTGCCTCACACCGGGCGATCTGCGGGCGGTGGTCGAGCGCAACGTCGTCAGAGCGGGGCATTGAGCTTATACCCCTGGTTGCCGCTTTTAGTTTGAATCACCGAGCCCGGCCATTGCGGGAAACAGCCCGTCAGGTCAGCTCCACGTCAATCGTGTGATCATTGCGGTCATCGATCAACGTAACGAGCTTGTCCAATTGCTCCACACCGTCGGTTGTCAGTCGTGCGACAGTCGTTCCGCCGCCGCCGTTGCGGACCTGGATGTGGTAGACCGTCTGCCGATAGCGGTAGTGGATTTTGAACGTGGGCCAGATCGCGGGCATGTGCGGGGCGATGCGGAGCTTGTCGACTTCCAGATGCAAACCGAGCAGCGATTCGGTGATGAGGCGGTACATCCAGCCGGCCGAGCCGGTGTACCAGGTCCAGCCGCCCCGGCCGATGTGCGGGGCGACACCATATACATCCGCCGCGACGACGTACGGTTCAGCGCGATAGATCTCGATGGACCGCGCGGAGGAGCCATGGTTGACCGGGTTGATGAGATTGAACAACTCCCACGCCAGCGCCACCTCGCCCATCTCCGCGAAGGCCATGACGGTCCAGATGGCCCCGTGGGTGTACTGGCCGCCGTTTTCGCGCACGCCCGGGACGTAGCCTTTGATATAGCCGGGGTTCAGGCTGGATTTGTCGAAGGGCGGGTCGAGCAGTTGAATCTGCCCGGCATCGCGGCGCACCAGGCGTCGGTTGACGCTCGCCATGGCGACCTCGGAGCGCTCGCGCGTGCCCGCGCCGGATAGAACGGACCAGCTCTGCGACAGCGAATCGATCTGGCACTCATCGTTGGTGGAGGAGCCCAGAGGCGTGCCATCATCGAAGTACGCGCGGCGATACCACTGGCCATCCCATGCGTTTTCCTGGATGTTGCCGCGCAGCCGGCCGGCTTCGATGGTGAACTTGTCGGCATTGGCCCCATCCGCCCGGCGGCGGGCCAGCGCGGCGAATTGCATGAGCACATCATACAGGAAGAACCCGAGCCAGACGCTCTCGCCCTTGCCCTCCTTGCCGACGAGGTTCATCCCATCGTTCCAGTCGCCGCAGCCCATCAGGGGCAGGCCATGCGTCCCGAAGCGCAGGCCGTAATTGATCGCGCGAATGCAGTGCTCGTAGAGCGTGCCGATATCCTCCGAGATTCGCGGCAGGTCGTAGTTGGCCTCCTCATCGGGCCGCAGAAGCCGCGAATCGAGGAAGGCGATGCGCTCATCCAGCACGCCGGTGTCGCCCGTGGCCGCGACGTAGCGGCAGGTCGCATAGGCCAGCCAGAGATAGTCATCCGAGAAGTGCGTGCGCACGCCCCGACCGGCGGGCGGATGCCACCAGTGTTGCACATCCCCCTCGCGGAACTGCCGCGCGGCGGCGCGAAGCAGGTGTTCGCGGAGCAGGCCCGGCTCGGCGTGCACCAGGGCCATCGCATCCTGCAATTGATCCCGGAAGCCGTAAGCGCCGCCCGATTGATAGAACCCCGTTCGCGCCCACAGGCGGCAGGCGAGCGTCTGGTAGACTCACCAGCCGTTGGCCAGGAAATTGACGGCCGGATCCGGGGTCTCGAAGTAGACCGCTCCCAGCGCCTGGCTCCAGTAATGCCACACGCCTTCGAGCGCCTGATACGCGCTGGCAGGGCCGCGGAAGCGATGCGCGAGCTGCCGGGCCTGATCGTCGCTCCGGGCCGCGCCGATGATGAAGACGATGACCTTTTCCTGGCCCTCTTCCAACTCGACTGGCACCTGCATGGCCGCGCAGGGATCCATGCCGGCGCCGACGCGGCCGGAGAGCCGCACGCGCTGCATCGCGGCGGGGCTGGCGGAACTGCCGTTGCGGCCGAGGAATTCGCCGCGGTCGCCGGTGATGGTTCGGCTCGATTCGCTGCTGTCGACGAACACCACCCGGCCGGGGAACTCGGCGTTGTAGGAATTGCGGACGAACATCGCGCCGCTGATGGGGTCCACTTCCGTCACCACATGCATAAGCGACTTGCCGCGCAGCTCGCCGAGCACCCATTCCCAGTAGCCCGTGACCGACATCCGCCGCCAGCGGCCGGAGCGGTTGGCGATCCGCAACCGGGCAAACTTCACTGGCGCATCGGTGGCGACATAGATGCACAGCTCGCTGATGATCCCATCTTCGGCGTACTCGAAAATGCTGTAACCAAACCCATGGCGGATGACATACGGCATGTGGCCGCGCGCCGGCAGCGGCGAGGGCGACCAGAACCGGACGCTTTCCTCATCGCGAATTTAGAGCGCCTCGCCGCTGGTGTCGCGGACGGGGTCGTTGTACCAGGGGGTGATGCGGAACTCGTGGCTGTTTTCCGACCAGGTATATGCCCCGCCGCCTTCGG
>JBBRTW010000063.1:0-22205 GCA_038244055.1 Tepidisphaerales bacterium
GAAGAAATGACCCGCTCCCTCACGCTCCCCGCCGTGCCGATGTTGTTGCTCCTCGCGCTGTCCGCCCGGGCCCAGACCCCGGCCGCGGCCGCCAAACCCCAGGCCCCGCCGCCCCGGTCTCGAGCCGAGGTTCGGGCCGTCCTGGCCCAGGCCCCGCCGCCGGGCGCGGAGCTCCGCCCCCTCCGCATCCTGCTCGTCGCCGGCCCGAAGGACCACGGCCCCGGCGAGCACGACTACCCGGCCTGGCAGCGGGCGTGGGCACCGCTGCTCTCCAAGGCCAGCAAGGTGACGGTCGACACCGCCTGGAAGTGGCCGACGCCGGAGCAGATGAAGTCGGCCGACATCGTCTGCTGCTACTTCAAGTCCCCGTGGACGGCCGAGCAGATCGACGACGTCAAGGCGCTCCACGCGCGCGGCGGCGGGCTCGTGCTCCTGCACTGGGCGATCGCGCCGGACAAGGAGTTCGACAAGCACCGCGAGGTCACCGGCCTGACCTACAAGTCGGCCCAGTACAGACACGGCCCGGTAGACCTGAAGCTGGGCGGCGACCACCCGATTCTGCGCGGGCTGCCGCCGACGCTGCACTTTGTGGACGAGTCCTACTGGCCACTGCTCGGGGACCCGGCCCGGGTGACCACGCTCGCGACCTCCGATGAGAAGTTGACCAAGAAGGACGAGGCCGCCGCCCCGGTCCCGGTCCTTTGGACGTACGAGCCGCCGGCGGGGAAGGGCCGATCCTTCATCTCGATCCTCGGGCACTACGCGTGGACCTTCGACGACCCGTACTTCCGCCTGCTCGTACTACGCGGCATGGCGTGGTCGGCCGGCGAAAGCCCGTACCGCTTCGACTCGCTGGCCACGGACGGGATCGCCTTCGCCGGCGAGGCCAAGGCCGAAACCAAGCCCGCCGCCGAACGGTGAACCGGATCCGACGACTACACAGGTGGGAAGTGGCGTGAAGGCACGCGGCGGGCTGATGACCTAGACACGGTCGACTACCTTGACGGCACCGTCTTTTTTGAATTCCGCAACCCTCAACAGCCGTTCTACGTTCAAACCCTGTAGTTAACAGATGAGGGGATCGACATCGCGTCGCTCCCGATCATTCAGTTGCCAGGCAGCACACCGGTCGCCAAGCGAAGGTCGTTGCGGGCATCGCCTCTCCCGGAGAGCGCCGATGGCCTTCTGCGACGACCCCACCGATCCCGCCAGTCTGACCCCCGAACAGCGCGTGGAGGAGATCGCCTCCATCCTCGCGGCGAGCGTGCTGCGACTACGACAACGGGCCGCTACTCCCGCCCCCAGTTCCCCCTCGAAAATCGCGGCAGATTCTGCTCCGAATGGCCTTGATGACTCCCCGGAAACGAGGCTTCATGGACACCGTGGTTAACGGCACAAGAGAGGCCGAGAACAGGAGTTAGAACATGGTTCAAAACGTACCAACCGAACTGGCGGCGCTGCGGCGGATGACGCCAGCCGAGCTGCGCGACAAATACCTGGAGGTCTTCGGCGAGACCACCCGGTCGGGCAACAAGGACTTCCTCTTCAAGCGCCTGGCCTGGCGGATTCAATCCCTGGCCGAGGGCACGCTGTCGGAGCGGGCCAAGCAGCGGGCGGCCGAACTGGCCCGCGACGCCGATATCCGCATGACGATGCCCAAGACGCCCACGACGACACCGGGGGCGCAGGCGTCGCACAAACCCACGTCGGACCGTGCCTTCGGGCAAGGGGTTTTCTGCCGGCTGCAATGTCAGGAACACGGCCGCTGTGTGTTCGAGTAATAGACTGGCACACTATGGCCCTGCTGCAGGATGACATCATTCGCACGCTATTGGCAAGCCGGCTGCGCATTGTTGCTGCGGCCTGGATTGTCGTGCGCGATGCGCAGGCGGCGGAGGACATCTTTCAGAACTTAACCGTGAAAGCCATGGGAGGAGCGGCGACCTTCGAGCGGGAGGCGCAATTGATCTCCTGGGCACACGTTACAGCGCGCCACGAGGCGCTGAACTGGGTTCGCGATCGGAAGGGGCGGACAGTGGCGCTCGATCAGGCCGTCCTCGAACTTCTTGAAGATGAATGGGCGAAGGATCGCGAGCGGCCCGATCCCGAGGGGGATCGCGTGGAGGCGCTGCGGCAGTGCATGGGCGAACTGCCCGAACCCTCTCGCCGGGTGCTGGAACTGCGGTACTTTGAGGAGCGGCCTTGCGGGGAGGTATCGAGGAGGATGGGGATCGGGCTCGATGCGGTCTATCAGCGGCTCTCGCGTCTCCATCGTACACTGCGCCAGTGCGTCGAGCGGCGAATGACAGGCGGGGAACCTCGCGCAAACCGGGAGGTCACATGACTCGCGACGAACGGGATATGCTGTTGGTGCGTTATCTGGACGGCTCAGCGTCGGTCCATGAAGTCGAATCGCTCAACGCGCTGCTGAAGGATGATCCAGAGGCCCGAGCTTCCCTGCGGGAGATGGCGGGTCAGGCCGTGGCAATGGCGGATCTTGCGC
This sequence comes from Tepidisphaerales bacterium, assembly GCA_038244055.1. Classification (GTDB taxonomy): domain Bacteria; phylum Planctomycetota; class Phycisphaerae; order Tepidisphaerales; family Tepidisphaeraceae; genus DASPKW01. The sequence goes on from JBBRTW010000063.1 coordinate 2,504, forward strand.
GTGAGCGAGCGATCCACATGCCGCCGGCGAGAACCGAACCATCTGAGCCCACTTCGAAGCGCCGAAAATGGTATGGACGCCTCGCCGTAGCCGCGATGCTCCTGATCGGCGTTGGACTGGGGGTTTGGCAGTTACGCAGTCGGGCCGAAGAGGTCACGGTTGCACAGGTCTCCGGGGCCGTTTCGTGGGCGAGCGAGGGCGGCCAGCCCCAGGGTGGGCTTACGGAAGGTGCGCGGGTGCGCGCGGGAACGATCACGGTCGAAGGGGCGGCCAGTTCGGCAAAGCTCGCCTTTCGCGATGGATCAACGATCACGCTCATGGGCGATTCAGAACTGGCCCTCTCGGGTGATTCCCGCAAGCGGCTGACGCTCCGTCGCGGCGCGTTGACCGCGGACGTTCACCCACAGCCGGCCGGCAGTCCAATGGTGGTTCGCACGCCCACCGCCGAGATCGAGGTGCTTGGAACTCGCTTTCTCCTTCTGGCCAGTCCAGGGCAGAGCACGCTGTCGGTGGAGGCGGGGATCGTGCGCCTGCGCCGCCTCGTGGATGGCGGTTCTGTGGATGTGACATCGGGGCATGTGTTTGTCGCCACGCTCGACACTGCTGCAAAACTGGAACCACTGCGGTTGCCGCCCGCGCCCACGAAGTGGCGTCAGACGTTCGACCAACCCCCGCCATCGACATGGCAAGGCGAATGGGTGGCGGCCGACGCCAGCAATCCTGGCCGGCTGCGGAATGTGCTGGATGTCTCCTACCGAAGGGGAGACGGCACGGTGGTGCCCGCACATGTCGTGACGGTTCGTAGCATCTCCGGCGATCTAGCCGCCGTGCAACCCGACAGCCTGCTGCGCCTCCGCCTGCGAACGGCCAAGCGGGTGAACCTGGTCGTCCTCGTGGGATTGCATCATCCGGCCGGTGGCTTTGCGGGAACTTTCCAGGCGGACTTTCAGCCGCAAGACCTTCGTCCGGATCCTACGGGCTGGTGCCCTCTCCAGATTCCCATGACCAAGTTAAAAGCCGGCATGAAAGACTACCCGACGCTTCCGCCCGGCGGCCAGATCTTCCTGGTTTACGTGGCCTGCTATTTTCCCGACGCCGGACTGGAAATTTCCGAGGTATCCATTGACCCCCCACCGGCACCTTGATCCGGGTGAGACTTCACGGAGTGAGAACCATGAAAATGAAAACGTTCATTAACCCCATGCTTATCCTGCCAGCCATCGGTCTTTTGCTGTTGTCGGCAAGAGCTCCGGCAGCCGAGCCGGCGAAGCAATCCGATTTCGTCATCTTCGACGGCAAACGGGTGCCGACTTATGCGTTCCTTGAATTCCAAAAAGCTTTCGCGATCGAACCCGGCGGGCTGCGGCTCAAGGCCAGGAAGGGCGCGGGCGGCGGCGGGTTCAATGGACAACTCGATTTGTCGCCCTATCTGGATTGGACGCCCACCCTGACCGTCAGCGCGGGGGATGGGAACCAAGCGGACAAGATTCGTGTCATTCTGGGCGGGGACGGAGCCGGTCACGAATACACCTTCAATTTGTCCGCGCTCAAGCCGGGCGAGTCCGTCACGCTTCTGGCGGAATCCGGGGCTTCTTTGCGCGACCCGGTCAAGGAGGGCAAAGGCAAGAGTTTCGATGCCGCCCACATCAATCTGTTCCAAATCCAGGGGGATTGGAGCGACAAGCCGTTGGATCTCCTGATTGCCAGGATCGCCCTGACTGAACCGACCGAAGCCATCCACGCCCAGCGTGCGGCTTTGGCGGCGAAGAAAACGCAGGCGGCGGAAAAAGCGCGCAAGGAGGCGGAGGCCAAGGCGAAGGCCCGGAAAGAACTGATGGCAAAGGGTGGTTCGCATTTGGCGGACGGGCCGGAAGTGAAGCTCGTCTGCGCTGTGGCGTCGGATGTCATCGCTTTCACGCTGCAGGCCGGGCAGCACGTCAGCAACCAACTCGTGCCGTATGTGGCCGAACCGGGCGACGAGGTGGTCGAGGAAGAGAAAGGCAAGCCGGCGTACGAAGTGAAGGATGGCAAGGTGGCGGAACATTTTCAGAAAGCCGTCTTCCGACAGGTCAACAGCAAGCGTACCAAAGCGGGGAACCTTTCCTTCGACGGCAAGTTCCTCGTCATCGCCGGCAAGTCCAAGGGCCAACTGCTCGACGAGACGGTGGTGGATGTGCCCGAGGCGTACACCATCCAGTCGGCCGATGACGCTGCTTATGCAAAACCACTTCCGCCGAGCCAGGTTTTCCGCAAGGGCAAGCCGAATGGCATCAGCAAGCCGTTGCCGTTCCTCTACACGATCTCGCTGAAGCTGCCGTCGCCGCTCAAGGAAGGCGCGACTTATACGATTCGTTTCGCAGGTGTGAACACGTCCAGGGAATCCGTTACGTACATTCATAAGCCCCGCGAAACACGGAGCCTGGCGCTGCACGCCATCCAGACCGGCTATCGCCCGGATGATCCCTACAAGCGCGCCTACCTCTCCTTCTGGATGGGCGTGGACCAGGATGGGAAACAAGGCAGTTGCACCCCCGACGTTGATGCGTTCGAGTTGGTGGATGCCGGAGGCAAGACTGTCTTCACCGGCAAGGCTGAACTGGCGAAGAAAGCGGGCGACGAGGAACAAATCAGCATCCACGAGAAACTGGATTACACGAAGGCGGCCGTGCGTCGACTGGACTTCAGCGACTTCAAGACGCCGGGCGAGTATCGCGTATTCGTCGCCGGCCTCGGGGTGAGCGGGCCGTTCCGCATCGCCGCCGACGTGTGGGAGAAACCGTTCAAGGCCGCCATGCAGGGGATTCTCGCGCAGCGGCAGGGAATCGATCTGGGGCCGCCCGCCTGTGCCTATACGCGCAAACGTCCGTTCCATCCCGACGACGGCGTGGAGTTCTACCAGATGACCATCCCCGAACAGGGCGGACAGGAAGGGGCGCGCGGAAAGAACCTGATCGAACTGGCTACCGCCGGGAAATTGCAGCGCGTGACCGGCGTATGGGGCGGTTACCAGGACGCGGGCGACTGGGACACATTGGGTGGTCATCTCAGCGCGACCTATGACTTGCTCGGCTTGTATGATCTGAATCCCGCGGCCTTCTCCGCGATGAAGCTCTCGCTGCCGGCGGCGGAAATGAAGAACAACCTGCCCGACATCCTCGACGAGGCGCTGTGGCAGATGCCGTGTTGGAAGAGGCTTCAGCTTCCCGATGGCGGAGTGCGCGGCGGATACGGCTATGGCTGGGGATGCCCGCCAGCGGCCACCAGTTCCATGATCAAGAGCGTCGGCGTCTATGCGGTGGACCACATCACGACCCTGCGCTACGCCGCCGCCGGGGCGCGAGCCGCGCGGGTGCTGGGCGCGTTCGACAAGAAGCTGGCCGCCGAGTATCTGGACTCCGCCAAACGCGCCTGGGCCTGGGTGGAAGCGCACTCGAAGGAAGACGATGAGGCTTACAAGACAGTCGCGGCCTTCGCCAAAGACTTGCCGAAGCACTTGCGCAACTTCCGCGCGATGGCCGCCGTGGAGCTGCTCGCCGCCACGCGCGACCCGGTCTTTGATGCCGCCTTCAAAGAATCGTCGGAGCTGACCCGGAAGGGAGAACTCCGCTACCTGGATCAACTCGACGCGGACTTCGCCTACGCTCGATTGCCCGAAGGCCTGGGTGACCCGGAACTGAAGCAACAGGCGGTTCACCTGATCGCGGCCTACGCGGACCATGCCATCGAGTTCAGCCGAAAGAACGCTTACGACATCATTGCCGGCACGCGCACCGACTTCCCGCTCATCTTTGCCTGCCGGTACTTCAGCACGCCGGCCCAGGGCGGTTTCGCCCTGATCTACGCCTACGAACTGACGAAGAAGCCCGCCTACCTCGCCGCGGCGGTGCAGGGGGCGAACTACAGTCTCGGCGCCAACCCGGACAATCTCTCCTATTGCACGGGCGTCGGCTACAACGCGCAGCATTTCAACTTCATCGTGGATGCGATTGTCACCGGTCAACAGCCGGACATCATGGTCGGGCACATTCCCTACGGGCAGGGCAACGAGGGCAACAGCATGAGCCGGGGCATGAACTCCTGGGTGCAGCAATGGCTGCTGAACTTCGGCCCGGCCAAGAAGATGACTCCCAACTGGTTCGACTGGCCCGTGAACGAGCAATACATCGACTTCGCCATCTACCCGCTGCACAACGAGAACTGCTTCAACCAAACCACCGTTCCGGCGGCGTGTTATTGGTTCTACCTGCATTCGCGCCCGGAGGCGGGGAAGTGAAGGAGCACGCGCATGAACATCACCAAATCCATCATCGCTCGGCTGCTGGCGCTTGCCGCCGTGGCCAGCACGTCTGCTGCGGAGCCACAAGACAAAACGCCCGCCCAGACCGGCCAAGCCGCCCGTTGGGGATACGTCGGGGCGCTGGCCAGCCCCGGGTCGCCCGAAGCGGTCATCGCCCCCACATCCGACATCGGCAAGCTGCCGTATGCGCAGGTCTATGCCACGGCGCGGTGTCGCGTGCTGCACTACCGGTTCCCCGTGCCTGATGGCACCTACAAGGTCCGCGTGCATTTCCTCCAAGCGGCCGGTGGCACCACGAAGAACAACGTCGGGCTGTCTGTCGTCGCGAATGGAATGAAGATCGTTGATAACCTTGAGATCTATGTGGCCGGTAACCCGGGCGGTCCGCCGCGGAAGGTGGAACTGCCCGCCGATATCGTCGCCAAGACGAGTGAAGCTGAAGTCGCGAGCAAGAACGGGCAGATCATGGTGTCCTTCCCGGTCACCACAAAGCCCAACTGGGGGGTCTGCGGCGTAGAGGTCATCGGCAAGCAGGCGACGATTCGAGTGAACTGCGGCGCCAAAGCCGCCTACACCGACGCAGCGGGCCATGTCTGGGAATCCGATGTGGATCGCCGACTGCCGCTCACTTCGGGCGAGATCAGCCTGGACAAGCGCGAGCTGCCCAAGGGCCAATGGGTGAACATCTCGGATGAGATTGCGCAAAAGCTCAGCGATGAGTTGGGATTGGTGCAGGTATCGGTCTGGCCGTACTTCTTTGGAGCGCGGGGCGGCTGGGTGGTGTGCGACCGCTCCGGTAACACGTTCATCGGCTTTCAGGGCCTTGGCCTCTGGCAATATGATCTGCGCGGCGGAACATTTCGGAAGGCGGACGAGGGGAAATACACGGCCGAAGCAGAAAACTTCTGCATGGACCAAAATCCTGATGGACCGGGCTTCTATCTCATGGGGTGGTCGGCGCAACACCTGGAGTCCTATGCCGTCCGCTGTCTCGACGGCAAAGGGATCGAGACAATCGCCGGCGGCGGCGGGCACAATGGCTGGGACAATTTCGCGGTGGATTGGACGGCCAATCCTCCGGTGGTGTTCGTCAAGGTCCACCACACCCCAGGAAACACCGCGCTGAGCGTGGACGGAGGCAAGACGTTCAAGGACCCGATCGCGGAAGACGGAAAGAACTTCATGTCGCTCGGTGCCCTGGGCAACGGGGTACTGGTCAAGTGCATGCAGGACGGCACCATCATGCGTATCACGGATTTGGGCGTCACCTGGGCCAAGACCGCCCAGATCACGCTGGGGAAGAAACTCAATGAGTATCGGTCGGCGATGACCCGCATCGGGAAAAACGCCTACTTCAATACCGGCGCCGGTGTGTACGTGAGTAAGGATGCCGGGGTCACGTGGAACCTGATCCCCGACAGCCCGGTGGTGACGCAGAAGTTGGTGGCCGGGAAGAACGCGGGGCAGTTGCTCGGGTTCGGCGGCGACAAGGCCTATGAGAGTCTGGACGAAGGGCTGACGTGGAAGATGGCCATCGAGAAGAAGGGCGTTCAGGAGTGGAATTACGACCCGGCGGGGGACGTCTTCTACGCCAAGGCGGCGGGCAGCCTCTACCGCTATGCCAGGTAAACACGCGAATAGACAACTCTTTGAGGAACACGGAGATGAATCGTATCCACGATAAAGCGAGTATCGCAATCGGTCTGCTGGTGGCGATTTGGACGACCTGCGCGCCCGCCGCAGAGAAGAAACCGGAAGATCCGGCCGCAAAGGCGCAGCGGGAGGCCCAAGACGCCGAAGGGTTGGCCAAGGCACGGCCGGCCTTGATCGCTGGCGCGAACCAGGCCGGCTGGCTCAAGGGCGTCCGTACTGTCGAATTGATCCGCGCCGACATCCTTTCCGTAACGATTGATGCCGGCATCACCCGGGCGATCGCGCCAACGATGTACATTCTGGACTCGGTCGTCAACCGGCACGCCGACGTGCTGTCGCCCTACGCCAGGCCGGATGCGTTAACCATCACCAGCCCGACCGATCCGGACTACAAGACGCCCGTGCGTCCTGCAGACGTCGGCCAATGCACCTATGAGGGCCGCAACGGTGTCAGTGCGGACAAGACGTTGCCCAAGTGTACGATCTTCCACACCGACTGCTTCCTGTTCCTGCCCAAGCCGATGAAGTCGGGGCATCGCTACACCATCGAGGTGCAGCCGCGCGGCGAGCGGGAGGCGGGCTTGTCCTACTCTGGCACTCTCGACTACGACGATACGAAGACCCCGACCAAGGCGATCAAGATCAACCAGGTCGCCTACAGTTCGCTCGCCAAGCAGCGCTACGCCTATCTCGGTTGGTGGGCGGGCAACAAGGGGAAGGTGGACTATGCGGCCTTCAAGAAATTCGAGGTCATTGACGAGAAGACCGGCAAGACGGCGCTCACGGGCGAAGTGAAGCTGCGCGCGGGCGACGAGATGACCGTCAAAATTACCGGCGAGGATATCTACGAGATGGATATCGCGATGCTGCCGGTGGGCCGCTATCACATCCGCATCCCCGGCCTGGGCTGCTCGGATCCATTGGAGGTCGGCGGCAAGGGCGTCCACGCACTGTACTACCACGCGCTGCGCGCCTTCTTCCACCAGCGCTGCGGCCAGGAGTTCAAGGAACCCTGGACGTGGGTGAAGAAACCGGCCTGCCACAGCGAGATTTACGAAAACGGCTACTTCGCCCCCGAAACGCTTTGTCCCACCGAGAAGAACCAGGATCCGAAAAGGATTCCGGCACCGGGTTCTGACACCAAACCCCGGCACTTTCGCGGATGCTACCACGATGCCGCCGACTTTGATTCGTTCACCGGCCACCTGTCCGCAACCAGCGAACTGATCACACTCTACGATCTCTTTCCAGACACCTTCGCCGACGGCGACCTGGACCTGCCGGAAAGCGGCAACCGCATCCCCGACATCCTCGACGAAGCCGAGTGGTGCCTTCTGGGGTTTCTCGATTTGCAGTATCCCAACGGCGCCGTGCCGCTGGGGCGCGGCAACATGCAGGATGGCATCAGCCAGAACATCGAGAAAGGCTACAACTACTGGGAGTGGGCCAAGGGCAACAACGTGGTTCCACCCTACACCATCCTGCCGCCCAGGGATGAGTCCACGCCGACGTTCGCCGCGGTGGCGGCTTCGTATTCCCGCGTCATCCGGAAGTTCGATGCCGCCAAGGCGGATCGTTACCTGGTGGCCGCGCAGAAGGCCTTCGCCTATGCCTCGGCGCACACCCCGGAACAGGTCTGGAAGGAGTACTCGACCGACAAAGTCACGATCAAAAAGCCCAGGGATTGGAAAGATGATGGAGCCTGGAAGGGCTGCTGTCTCTGGGCGGCCGGCGAGTTATTGCGGGCCACGGGCAAGCCGGAGTACATGGATTTCATCAAGGCGACCGACCAGAAGTACATGAACCGGATGAACTGGCGCTACGCGCAGCCGCGCGTGTGGGCGTTCATCCATGCCGATGCCGCCGATCCTGCCGTGCGGGAGAAGTATCGCAAGGACTTGGTTTCAAGTTTCGACGGTGTCGTCAAGAAGACGTTGGAAACGCCGTATCGGATGTCCTATTGGCCGACCGACAATGGGTGCGGCTGGTGGGGATCGATGCAGGGCATCCGCACCGACATGGTGCTCGCTTACGGCCTGACGAAGGACCAGAAGTATCTCGACACCCTGTGCCTGCTGGCCGACTGGCACCTGGGCTGCAATCCGCGTTCGCAGACCTCCATGACCGGCATGGGCTACCGCTACCCGCGGCGGCCGGAGATCAGCCCATTCCTGTACGAAAAACCGCTGGCGGACCTGGGCGGCAAGACCGTGCGCGGGATCAGCCTCTACGGTCTCGGCCCGCCACTCACCGATTGGTGGGGCGCCTGGCCCAAGCACCGCTGTTGGCGCGACGTCTTTGGCGACGGCGCCGAAGTTTACAGCGAGTTCACCGTCCCCCAGACCTTGGCGCCGGCCGCGATGACCTACGCCACGATCTACGCGCTTGAGAAGAAAGCCGGCACCATCCCGCCGGGGTCGAAGCCTAATCCGCTGGAACGCTGAAAGAGAGGAACTCACGATGCGAATGCGAGCGAACTTTCGTTTGACCCATCTGGTTCTGGTGCTCGTCTTGAGCGGCGCGTGGGCGATCGCCGGCGGCGTTCCAATCCAGAATGACACCGTCTGGAAGGACGACCGCGGCAAGGAAATCATGTGCCAGGGCGGCAGCCTCTGCAAATTCGGCGATGCGTTCTACTTTTACGGCTGGGCCGATCATCCCGGCGACAATCGAAATGACACCGTGACCTGCTACTCGTCGAAGGATCTATCCCACTGGAAATTCGAGCGGGACGTGGCGACCTATGGGAAGAATGGCTTTGAAATCATTCCCGACCGGCTCCACGTGCTCTATAACGATTCGACTAAAAAGTATGTGATGATCACCAAGCACCGGTTGCCCTATGAGGATCCGGTCATTCCGGACAATCCCCGCAAGGCGGGTGAGATCGGTTTCGCCGAGTGCGATACGCCGACCGGTGACTTCGTGTTGCGCAGCCATGAGCGCCCGAAGAGTCCATCGGGCGAGTGGTATGCCTATGGCGATCTGTGCGCATTCAGGGATGCTGATGGAAAGGCTTACATCGTCTCTGCGGGGACGGGACAGAAGTGCATCTTTGTCCTGCAACTGACCCCCGATTACATGCACTACGACAAGATGCTCTGCAAGATTTCCGGCGGCCATGAAGCGCCCTACATGGTCAAGATGAATGGGAAGTACTGGATATTCGCCTCGGGCGTGGCGGGTTGGGGATCAACACGAACGTACCATTCCACGGCGAGTTCGCCGGCCGGTCCCTGGTCGGTATACAAGGAAGTCGCCACCGAGCCGCCAACCAGGGATTCGTTCAACTCGCAAACAGATTTCCTGTTTGAGATCACCGGTTCTGCCGGCTCGTTCATTCTCTGGGGTGCCGACCGCTGGTCCCAGAGAACGAAAAGAGGCACTGGAAAGAACATCTGGCTGCCGCTCCAGTGGCAGGGCGATGAACCACTTCTCAAATGGCATCCGACATGGAATGTGGATGCCGCGGCGGGAACCTGGAGCGCCGATCCCAAGGGAACAGGAAGTCCGCCGGCCGGCACTGCGAGCACGGCCACTCCCCTGTACCCATGGGAGAAGGTGGAGATCGTCCTGACGACAGCGAAGGATTCCCATGTCCGCCAGTCGCGGCGCGGTCATTAAGCGATAGCCAATAGTTTGTTAAGAATCCAGACATCTGTACATTATGCGAAATCGCCGGCGGTGTTCGTCGGCGGAGCTTCCTCGGAGAAATCCCGACGGAGTCAAATCGAGGGCCGCCGTCAGGCTCCTCAACCCCGGCCACTTTCGAGGGTGCCCACATGACCATGAAACATCTCGCCAGTCTGGCCACGCTCCTGATCGGTCTCCCCGTGTTGGCGGCACCGGCGAGGCCCAACGTGCTGATCATTTTGGCCGATGATATGGGCTACTCCGATGTCGCCTGCTATGGCGGTGAAATCGCCACGCCTCATCTGGATGGGCTGGCGAAGGACGGATTGCGATTCACGCAGTTCTACAACACCGCGCGCTGCTGGCCGTCGCGGGCGGCCATTCTGACCGGCTATTATGCCCAGTCCGTGCGGCGCGATGGCGTGCCCGGAATCCGCGGCGGCGCCCAGGGCATTCGCCCGGAGTGGGCGACGCTGTTGCCCACCATGCTCAGGCCACTGGGGTATCGCACCTATCATTCCGGCAAATGGCATGTGGATGGCAAGCCGCTGGAGAATGGCTTCGATCGCGATTACAGCCTCAACGACCATGATCGCTACTTTGCCCCGCGCGCTCACACCGAAGACGACAAACCGCTTCCGCCGGTCCAACCCGGCACTGGTTTTTATACGACCACATTCATCGCCGATCACGCCATCAAATGCCTCAAGGAACATGCCCAGCAGCACGCCGATGCGCCTTTCTTCGAGTACCTGGCCTTCACCTCGCCTCACTTTCCGTTGCAGGCGCCGCCGGAAGACATTGCCCGCTATAAGGGCCGCTATGCGGCCGGCTGGGATGCGCTTCGCGACGAGCGCTGGCAGCGGATGCGGGCGATGGGAATCGGCGGGAGCGATCTTTCCAAAACCGAACGCGATCTGGGCCCGCCTTATGCATTTCCGCAGGCCATTAAAAAACTCGGGCCCAACGAGGTGAATCTGCCCCTGCCCTGGGCCGATCTCACCCCGGCACAGCGGGACTTTCAGGCAAGCAAGATGGCCGTTCATGCCGCGATGGTGGACCGGATGGACCGGGAGATCGGCCGGGTGCTGGACCAGGTGCGGGCGATGAACGCCATCGACAACACGGTGATCATTTTTCTCTCCGACAATGGGGCCAGCGCCGAGATGATGGTGCGCGGCGACGGACACGATCCCGCGGCGGATATCGGCAGCGCGGCGACGTTCCTGAGCATCGGCCCGGGCTGGGCGACGATGTGCAACACGCCTTTCCGCCGCCACAAAACCTGGGTTCACGAGGGCGGCATCTCGACGCCTTTGATCGTTCACTGGCCCGCCGGCATCCAGGCCCACGGCGAGTTGCGCAGCACGCCAGGCCATCTCGTCGATCTCCTGCCGACCATCCTCGAAATCACCGGCGGCAAGACGCTCGATGCCATCGCGGGCCGCCCCGTTCCACCCCGGCCCGGAAAGAGCCTGCTGCCGGCCTTCGCGAAAGATGTCACCATCGCGCGCGATTCGATCTGGTGGCTTCACGAAGGCAATCGGGCTCTGCGCGTTGGCGACTGGAAGATCGTCGCCTCTGGAAAGGAAAGCCCGTGGGAGCTTTACGATCTGGCGAAAGATCGCGGAGAATCGAATAACCTGGCCGCGCAAATGCCGGATAAAGTGCGCGAGCTCGCGGAGATTTGGACCAAACAGGAAGAATCCTGTTTCGCGATGGCCCTTAAGGACGCGCCCAAGTCTGAACTGCGGCCCAATGGCGCCAAACCAGCTCGAGAGAAGGACCGATGAAACCCATCCACACCGCGGCCCAGCGATTTGTTCTCTGTGTTCTGGTGGCGAGTGTCGCCATGGCGCGGCCGGCCCGGGCGGCCGACCGCCCGCCGAACATTGTCTTTGTCATTCCCGATCAGTGGCGGGCCCAGGCGTTTGGCTTTGCGGGCGATCCGAACGTTAAAACGCCGCATCTCGATCAATTCGAGAAGCAGTGCGTGAACTTCACGCAGGCGATCGCGGGAACCCCCGTCTGCTCGCCGACGCGGGCCTCGCTGCTGACGGGCCAGCGGCCGCAGACCCACGGTGTATTTCTCAACGATGTGCCGCTGAACCCGGATGCGGTCACCTTGCCAAAAGAGCTCAGGGCCGCGGGATACGACACCGGGTGCATCGGAAAGTGGCACATCGACGGCCACGGCGGGCGGTCCGAGTTCATTCCGCGCGAGCGCCGTCAGGGCTTCGATTACTGGAAAGTGCTGGAATGCACGCACAGCTACAACAGTTCGCTCTATTACGGCGATGGACCGCAGCGATTGAAATGGGACGGCTATGACGCGATTGCCCAGACGCGCGATGCCCAGCAATACCTGAAGGACCGAGCCAAGGCGGCCAAGCCGTTCCTGCTCTGGCTCGCCTGGGGCCCGCCGCACAATCCGTATGCCACCGCACCCGCCAAATACCGGGCCATGTATGCGCCGGATCAGATCAAACTGCGGCCGAATGTGCCGCCGGAGGCGACCAAACAGGCGCAACAGGAACTCGCCGGCTATTACGCTCATTGCACAGCGCTCGATGAGTGCATGGGCGACCTGCTGCGGACGCTCGATGAAACCGGCCTGACCGACAACACCATCGTCGTCTTCACTTCCGATCACGGCGACATGCTCTGGTCGCAGAATCAGCAGCGCAAGCAGCGCCCCTGGGACGAATCGGTGCGGGTTCCGATGCTGATGCGCGTGCCGGCCGCGCTGGGCATCAAGCCGCAGCGCCTCGCGGCGACGATCAACACCGAGGACGTGATGCCCACGCTGTTGGGCCTGTGCGGAAAACCCGCCCCCAAATCGGTCGAGGGCTTCGATTTCAGCGGCACGATGCGCGGCGGCGCGGATCCATCCGGCGGGGCAACCATCGCGCGCTGCATCGCCCCATTCGGTGAATTCGTTCGCGCTCGCGGCGGAAAGGAATATCGCGCCGTGCGAACCGCGCAGTACACCTTCGTCCGCGATCTCAACGCCCCCTGGCTCCTCTACGACAATCAGGCCGATCCCGACCAACTTCATAATCTGGTGGATCAGCCGGCATCGGCCAAAGCGCAGGCCGAGATGGAAGCACTTTTGAAAAAGAAGCTTGCCGAGCAGCACGATGAGTTACTGCCCGGAGCGGATTACGTCAAAAAATGGGGCTATACGGTCGATGCTTCGGGAACGGCGCTGTATCGGCCATGAGGTTGAGACCGCGCCCAAATCGCACGGGCGTTTCTCAGTCGCCTCCCCGCGCCTGGGCATCTCGAAAAGCATGATGCCGTCGATCCGGCTGCAGTGGTCGGGTTCGCTCGGCGGAGAGCGCTTTGCGGCGTAGCTGATTTATCGTTCGTGCCCTTCGCATTCATTGAGACGCGCGCAGCCGCAGCAACTGGCCGGTCGCCCCATCGTACACCACCAGGCTTCCCCGGTCCACGAAGAGGCGGGAGGGGCGAAGATCGGCGAGGTTCACGGAGGTCGGGGCATCGAAAGCTTCCCGGCCAATCACTATCCGCTTATCTCCCTCCAGCAGCACCAGCGCGGGATACTGCGGCACCGGCGCGGTGGTCGGCTGGGTCAGACCCGAGGACACCGCGGCGGCCGCATCTTTCTCGTTGAACGCCGGCCCCATCGGCGCGATCGCGGCCAGCCGGCCTTTGTCATCCAGCACCGGCGCGGTCATCCCGGCCGGCAGGTCGGCGACTTTCGCGGCCGAAGTCGCGTGGCCCACCGGATCGATCTTCCAGATCGTCGCGCTGCCGCGTTCGAGGTAGAGCAACTCCCCCTCCCCTCCCCCACCCGACAAATCCTCCTGGTCCGAAGTCAGCCGCAGCTCGGCACCGTCGTGGCTCACGCGCTCGAATGACTTCCGCAGCGCCGCCCCCGGCCGCTTCACATCCAGCGATAACAGCGCATGCCCATCCTGATGCCGCAGCCAGAGCCAGATCATGTTCCCGCTCCGCACCACCGACCCCCGCGCCAGGGCCAGCGAATCGCCCATGCCGCTCAGCTCTTTCAACCGCGCCGCCTCGGCATGAATCTTCACGCCCGGCGTCCCCGGCGCGAAGGACCCCAGCGCCGCCAGGATCTCTCTCCGCGTCTCACCGACATAGTAAAAATAGACGCGCCTGTCAGCGCCCATGGTCATCGCCTGGATCTGACCCCTCAAACCCCTTAACCCCCCCGAACCGCTCGACTTCTCGCCTCCCCCTCCCGCTCCGCCCGCGCCCGCAGCGCCCGGCCGACCCAGTGCCGCGGCGATGGCCGCCGCATCCACCTTCGTCGCCACCGGCAAGCCTCCATCCGACATCGCGAACACTACTTGCGCTGCCGCTGCCGTCGAACCCTCATCGGGCGTCTCCTGCACCCAGAACAACTGCCCCATCCCATCTGGCGCTACATGCGTGAGCCTCCCCGGCGGCAAGGGCGTAATCACCTCCACCGCAACACGCACCCCGGCCGGCTTCTTCTCCGCGCCACCCGCGCCGCCTACCGGCGTGGACTCGCGATCGCATCCCCACACATCAACCAACAGCAGCATCAATATCAAGCAATGGCGGGGTCGCATGCCCATATCATATCCCATTCCGGCCGCGTCCTGAACCTTCCAAAGCCCCCAGACGCGCCGGGCAAGCCCGGCGGCTAAAATAAAAGTCCCCCGCGCCCGCGTTCCTCGCCATTCATCATTCATCATTCATCATTCGGCATTCGGCATTCGGCATTCGGCATTCGGCATTCACCATTCATCCCTCCTACCAATCCCCTCCCTCGACCTCATGCGGCCCGCGTGCTTTCTTCAATAACTCCACCAGGGTCTTCATCTCCTCCTCGGTCAGATGCCCGAGTTGACGCTGATGGCAGTCGCGCACTTCAGGATCGATCCCCGCCAGCAGTTCGATCCCGGCCGGGCTGATGCCGACATTCACCACCCGCCGATTCCCGGCCGGGCGCTCGCGCTCGATCAGGCCGCGGTCGTGCAGTTTATCGAGCAGTCGGGTGATATCCGGCGCTCGCGAGACCAGCCGGCCGGCCAGGTTCAGCGTCGCGACCTTTTTCGGATGGGCCGCCCGTAGCAGGCGCAGGGCGTTGTACTGCTGGGCGGTCAGATCGTGCCGGCCGAAGAGTTCATCCTCCAGCATCCGCAGGCGGTCGTAGGTGCGCCACAAGTTGAGAAACGCCGCCTGCTGCGGCGAATCGAAGCGCCGGCCACGCGATTCGGGTTTGGGGTTTTCGTCGGCCTGGGACATAGGGGCAGTGAATACCTGTTCGCACGGGAATCGTCCACACAGCAATAAATCTTGACTTCCGCCCCCTCTTTCCGCAGAATACGCCCCGACAATTGAATAGTTTCTTATCAAGAGTGGTCGAGGGCAGGGCCCTGTGAAGCCACAGCAACCATCGGCGGATGCAAGACTTGCAAGAGTTCTCGCCTCCATCGAAGCGGTGCTAACTCCCACCCGATTCCGCACCTGTGCGGATCATCGGGGCCGATAAGAAGAGCTCCCCGTCATCGCACGCAAACGGCCTCTTCTTACGAGAAGAGGTTTTTTTATTGCGTGTGGGAAATGAGTCGGCAGTGGGCAGTCAGCAGTCGGCAGTAAAGAAAATCGGAGCCGATCCGGTCTTACTGCCCGCTGCCGACTGCCGACTGCCCACTTCCGTGGAGCCATCATGAGCTACGTCGTCGGTCTGAAATGCAAAGAGTGCGGGCATCGAGTCGGCATCAAGCCCCTGCATGTCTGCGAGCAGTGCTTTGGCCCTTACGAAGTCGAATACAACTACGAGGCCATGAAGGGGAAGGTCACCCGCGAATCCATCGCGAAAGGGCCCAAGAGTCTCTGGCGCTACAAGGACCTGCTGCCGGTTGAGAAGCCCGTTACCGGGTTCAACTCCGGCTTCACCCCCTTTCGCAAGGCCGATCGCCTGGCCAAGCTTCTTGGCTGCAAGAATCTCTGGATCAAGGATGATTCCTGCAACTACCCGACCTACTCCTACAAGGAGCGCGTGGTGTCGGTTTCGATCTCGAAGGCCGTGGAGTTCGGCTTCGATACGGTCGGCTGCGCTTCCACCGGCAATCTCGCCAACTCCGTGGCCGCCCACGCCGCGCAGGCCGGCCTCAAATGCTACGTCATGATCCCGCACGATCTCGAGCAGGGCAAAGTGCTCGGCAGCCTCATCTTCGGGCCGACCATGGTGCGCATCCGCGGCACTTACGATGATGTCAACCGACTCTGCACCGAGATCGCCGACAAGTACGGCTGGGCCATCGTCAACGTCAACCTCCGCCCCTACTACACCGAGGGCGCCAAGACCTTCGGCTTCGAAATCGCCGAGCAGTTCGGCTGGCAGTTGCCGCAGCACACGGTCGTCCCCACGGCCGGCGGCACGATTCTCCCCAAGATCCACAAGGCTTACCAGGAGTTCATCAGGCTCGGGCTGGTGGAAGACAACAAGCCGCGCATCTACTCGGCGCAGGCGGCCGGGTGCAATCCGGTGGTCAAGGCGATTCAGAAAGGCTCGGATATCATCGAGCCGCAGAAGCCCAACACGATCGCCAAGTCCATCGCCATCGGCAACCCGGCCGATGGGTATTACGCCTACAAAGTCGTCACCGAATCCGGCGGCTGGGGCGAAAGCGCCACCGATAAGGAAATCGTCGATGCGATTCGCCTGCTGGCCCGGACCGAAGGCATCTGGACCGAGCCGGCCGGGGGCACGACGCTGGCCTGCGCGATCAAGCTGATCGAATCGGGTCGGATTCCGCGCGATGAATCGATTGTGGTGAGCATCACGGGCAATGGGCTCAAGACGCTGGAGGCGGTTTCGGATGCGCTGCCCTACCCGGCCGTCATCGATGCGAAGATCGGGGAGTTCGACAGGCTTTTGGTGGAGAATGAAGCCAAATTGCCGAAAGAGGAGGCTCCGGCGCTGGCTGGGGTATAATCAACCAGCAACACGTCCTTACCAGCATGTACGATGCGTTTGGCTACGATCTTGACCTGGATTATTCGAAGGCCCCGGAAGTGGCATTGCCGCCGGCGGATGCCCAATGGGCCAGGCAACTTCTGATGTCAGTTCGGCACGACGTAAAGTAACACCGCGAAAAAGTGGCAGGCGCTTCCCCCCATCACAAACAGATGCCAGATCGCATGATTGAACGGCAGCCGATCCCACAGATAGAAAATCACGCCCACCGAATACGTCACACCCCCCGCCAGAATCCAGAGCAGGGCTCCGCCCGGAACCGACGCCAAAAATGGCTTGAGCGCGATGATCCCGATCCACCCCATCGCCACATAAATCAGGCTGGAAGTCACATCGATCCAGCGTATCAGAAGCAAGCGCGTGAAAAAGATTTTGAAGATCGTTCCCAAGAGCGCCAGCCCGATCAGAATACCCAGCAAACTCCACCCCCAGGCCCCGCCCAGCAGCACCAGCAGAAATGGCGTGTACGTCCCGGCGATCAGCCAGTAAATCGCGATATGGTCGGCCGCCTTCAGGCAGTGCTTGGCCTGCGGGAGGCGATGCGGGCAACCATGAAAAAGCGTCGAGGCCAGGTAGAGCCCAAACAGCGACCCCGCATACAGCGTCACGGAGACCACGACTATCGCGCTGCCGCGCAACCCCGCCAGCGTGATCAGCACGACCATGGCCGCCCCCGACAGCCCCGCGCCGATCGCGTGGGTGATGGTGCTCCAGCGCTCTTCAATTGGCGTTTCGAGATGGGGTGTGGTGGGCATGGCTGAACTCAATGGTAGAGGTTTCAAGCCCGGGAAAACAGCGAGTTAATTTGATATGCTCCCGGCCATGTGTGAATCACTATGCTTCATTTTGCGCATCATCGTTCAACCGCGCTTGAGTGGTGCGCGGCTGCGGATAGACGACCACTGGCAACCTTACGGGTCGGCAGTGCCACCTATTTTGGCTGCAAAACCTATTCCTTTTTCGGCACAAGCAGCAGTTCGTCGATAGCCGCCTCCACCTGCCGATCAGTCGATTTCGTCCCTTTGGCCGGCTTCATCACATAAAGCTGCCGCCCGGCCGGATCAGCCTGCCACTCGAAGGTCATATCCGCATGCAGATTCATCTTACCCGGCGGGCTCATGCGCCAGAATTCCCCCGGCCCGCGCACCGCATACAGCACGGTGGTTGGATCGGCCACATGCCGATCCTTCGCTTCGCCGCCAAAATATAACTCATACCCCATCCGGATCGGATGCGGCTCCCTGAGCGTCTTCAGCTTCGCACCCGCCTTCAGCCCGCTCGGCACGGACCCGATCTCCCGCCCCACGAACACCAGCCGAACCGGCCAGTTCTCCACCGCATACAGCGATGATTCCTTATCGAACGTGAAATTATTGTTCCCCAGCTTCAGATCATCCCTGGCCGGCTCGCCGACAAAATTGCCGCCCATGCAAACCCACTCTTTCACCTTCGCCTTGATCAGATCCATCCCCGAAGCCTGCCCGCCCTCGGCCGGCAGCTTCAATAGATTCGCAATATTATTCAGATACCCCACCGTCACGATGGTCACCGATTGATCCGGCGCTTTGGACAGAATATCCCGGTAGAGCCGCACCGCCTCCGGCGCATCCTCGGCCGACTTCAGTCGATGGGGGAACGCGCCGGCGATCTGCCGCGCATATTTCGAGCCCTTTTCCGGCCCCTTCCCCCTGGGCGCTCCCACCGGCAATTCAGCCCTCCCATAAAACGTATTGATCGCCTCCAGACACATCGCCGATGATGGATTCTTTGTCGAAACACCGGTGGCCAGAATCCGCGCCTCTTTCCGATCCGCCAGCGCGTGCAGAATCGCCAGCGCCGCCAGATCGTCGCAATCGCTGTCCATGTCGGTGTCGAAAATGATATCCACCGGCACCCGCCTCTCCTCGGGCGCGGCCACCGCGGGGAAAGCGAGGATGAGCAGAAGGATGGAAATTAAATAGGGCATGAAAACCTGACTCGAAGAGACAACCACGCGCCGAACGATCGATGGCCGTTGGATTCGATCGCGAATCCACTCGAACGCGGCGATATTCGCCGATGGAAAACTGAGTATAACCCATTCCTTCGCGGCTGCGGCGCAAGGACCGCGAGCCGCCACGCAGTCGGCCACGCGATTTCCGACATTTGACATTCCCCGGCCTGCGTTTGACAACCCTGATATGGAACTGTCGTTCCCCAGCGCCTCGGAATGGGCCGCACTCCACCAGTCGCTCCCCGCAGCGCTGGCCGAGCCCTGTTACCATCCCGCCTGGAGCGAGGCCGCGCGGCAATGGGAACGCGCCTTGCCCGGCCCGGCCTGCGCCATCGCCCGCCCCTCCGCCGGCCAGACCTTTCTCTATCCTTTTCTCCGCCATGCCCTGCCCTTTCCCCTCTCATCCGCTCATGCAGTTCCCGATTCTCCCGAGGCAACGGAGGTGCATCTGGCGACTCGCCCTACGGCCGCACATGCCGCCACTCACCCTGTCGCCCCCCAACCGACCAATCGCCCCGCCCATTTCACGCCTCACGACATCCAATCCCCCTACGGCTACGGCGGCCCACTCTTCGTCGGCGACTGGTCGGCCGATGAGAAGATCGATGCCCTCCAATCGCTCGCGCGTTTCCTCCGCGAGCAGGGAGCGGTCGCCGAATTCATCCGCTGCCATACCGAGTGGTGCGATACCGATACCCTCGCGGCCGCCGGCTACAAGGTCTTCCAGGTGCGCACCAACGTCGAATGCGATCTCAGTAAATCCGACTTTACGGCCGACTGGGCCCCCTCCGCCCGCCGCAATCTCCGCAAGGCGCAGTCGGCCGGCCTCTACTGGCGGCAGGCGCGCAACCCGGCCGACATCGATCACTTCCACCGTCTCTATCTCTCCACGGCCGACCGCTTGTCGATGGCCCCCCACTACCGCTTCGACCGCGCCTACATCGATGCGCTACTCACCATCCCCGGCCTCCATCTCCTCCTGGTCGAAGCCCCCGCCCCCCCCCCCACGACCCACCCGGCCGAAAAGCGCAATGGCCCCACCCAACCCCACCACCCCCCCGACCCCCCCCAAGCCCCCAATGCCCGCGCGGGCCCGGGGGTGCTTCTAGGGGGGGCGTTGGCC
>JBBRTW010000064.1:0-21679 GCA_038244055.1 Tepidisphaerales bacterium
ACGGCCGCTACCGCGCCGCCGGCGATGCCAAGATCACCCTCTCCGGCAAAATCGGCGAGATGCCGATCACCAAGACGCTGGAGATTCCGTTCCCCAAGGAAGACGCCGCCAACCCGCAGATCGAACGGATGTGGGCCTGGCATCGCGTGCAGCGTCTGCTGAAGGAAGCCGATGCGAATGGCGACCGCAAGCCCGCGCTGGATGAGATCGTCCGCCTCGGCGAGGGCTACTCCATCGCCACCGAGTACACGTCGTTCCTGGTGCTCGAAAATGATGCCGAGTTCGCGCGGTGGAAGATCAACCGCCGCAATCTGCTCCGCCTGGAGCGCGACCGCCGCAGCCAGGATGCGCTGGCGGCCAATCTCGAATCGATTCGCAACAAGGCCCACGCCGATCTCGGCCCGGCCGCGGTTGAAGAGCCGGTGCAGACGAGCACGGCGCAGTCCTCATCGCAGCAGCCGATGGCGCAACCCGGCGCTCCTGCTCAGGGCGCGCCCGCCAACGCCAACTCCACCCCGCGCCGGCAAAGCCGCGATTTGAACGGCGGCTCGGGCGGCGGAGCGATCGATCCGATCAGCGGCGCGGTCGTCCTGGCGCTGGGCGCACTGGCTGTGGCCGCGCGGCGACGCAAGGGCAGCGATGAGAGGCGGGCGGCGTGAAGACCACGCGTTCCAATGCCAACTCCCCCTCCCTCTCCACGCGCGGAGAGGGAGGGTTTTTGCCTGCATGGTTTATGTTTATCCTGCTGGGATTCGCATCCATACTACTCCAGTTGTTCCCGCCGGCGCTGCGCTGGCTGCAATTCGATCGCCCGGCCATCGCGGCGGGGCAGGTCTGGCGATTATTCACGGGGCACTGGGTTCACTGGTCCGGCGAGCACTTGTTCTGGTCGGGCGGCGTCTTCCTGCTGCTCGTTTTTCTCAACCGCCACACATCGCCGGCGCGGCTCATCACATGCGTATTGAGTTCCGTTGTCGTCATCAGCGCGACCACCTGGATCGGAACCGAGCTGCGGTTCTATCACGGTTTATCGGGGATCGATTCGGCCCTGTTCATGCTCCTCGCGGTAGATCTGATCGCGGAGAATATCGCCGGCCGCCGGCCGATTCGCGCGTGGGCCGCGCTGGCTCTGGTCATCGGGTTTATCGCGAAGATCGCCTATGAAGCCGTTGCAGGCCGGGCGTTCTTCGTCGATGGCGCGGCGGCGGGAATGGTGCCCGTCCCGCTGGCGCATCTGGCCGGCGCGGCGGTGGGGCTGATGAACGGGATGATGTGGCGGAAGAAAGGGATTGACCGCCTGCCCGTTGCGAGGGTCGGCCGATTCAAGTCGCGATTTCCTGTTCGATCAAACGATTTCACGACCCCATCCGCAAACACCCAATCCGCTCCAGACGGCTCCTGATGCGCGACGATCAATCCGCATCTCTCCCCTGCATAACGCGACAATCCGCGCCTCTCAATTGACTGGGCGGGCAACCGCCGCGGTCCGCCACGGTAGCGCTGAATGATGCGCTGGTGCCTAGCACTGGGCATCGTGTGCGTAATGGCAAGGCAGGAGTGTGGCGATTATGGCGTATTTGTTGCGACGCGGTTTGGCGATAAGCGGCTTCATCATTCTGTCCGCGCTGGCGGCGGCCAGCCCGGGCGCTGAGGAACCGCGCACAGGGCACTGGGCGACGGCGATGATCCAGAGCAGGCAGGCGAGCAAGCCCGATGAGAAGGATTTGAAACAGCTCAATAAGTCGCTGCAGCAGAGTTACCCCGAGGAGATGCGCTGGTTCGGGCGCTATTTCCCCAAGTCGCAAAACTGGTTCACGCGCTCGGCCGACACTTTGCAGGAGAAGAAGGCGATCGAAGGACTGCTGGGCCGGCTGAAGGAGTCGCAGGCGCTGCGGGCGCAGTTGACCGACCTGATCGATCGGCGCGCCCCCGCCACCGATCCGGGCTGGCTCGATCTCTTCGCCGCGGCCGCCCGGCGCGTGTCGGCGTTCGAGAGCGCGGCGGCGGCCGTGAAGCAGATCGATTTCGCGGCCGCGCGATCTTCGATCGCCGAGTTGCAATCGAAGTTTCCCGCCACTTATCGCAATGGCGCGGCTCACCTCCTGCGCCTGGAGGAGTTGGAGAAGCAATTACCGGTGCTGACGAAGGCGCTGGCGGATAAAGATGACATGGCGGTCGCGCGGTATCTGGCCGCGTGCAACCAGATTCGGCGGCAGGCCCTGGTTCTCGACAACCCGCTGATCGATTTCAGTCAACTTCTGCTGGTCCGCCGCGAGGCCGGCAGGCTGGGCCTGCCCCACAACTGGCAGGGCAACTCCAGCATCGACCCGAAGATGGAGAATGAGATCGCCACGCTCGACATCCGCTCGGGAGAGATCAAAACCCTTTATAAGCCGGCCAAGCCCTGCTTCGTGGGCGATCTCAATCTTCATTTCGACGCCGGCAAAATGCTCTTCTCCTCCATCGGCGTTAATGGCCGCTGGCAGGTGTTTGAGATGAATGTCGATGGGGCCGGCGTATCGCAGGTCACTCTCGGCGATCGGGCCGACGTCGATAACTACAACGGCATCTACCTGCCCGATGGGCGCATCATCTTCGATTCCACCTCCACATTTCTGGGCGTGCCCTGCGTGGGAGGTTCGGATTACGTCGCCAATCTTCACCTGCTGTCGGCCGACCGCAAGACCATCCGCCGGCTCTGCTTCGAGCAGGACAATGACTGGTATCCCACCGTTCTTGCCGATGGGCGGGTGATGTATCTGCGCTGGGAATACACCGATTCAGCGCACTATTTCAGCCGGTTGCTCATGGCCATGAATCCCGATGGCACGGGGCAAATCGAGTATTACGGCTCCAACAGCTATTGGCCCAACGGCGTCTGGTACGCCAAGCCCGTTCCCGGCAACGCCACGCAATTCGTGGGGATCGTTTCGGGGCATCACGGTTCGCCGCGCATGGGGGAACTGGTGCTCTTCGACCAGTCGCGCGGTCGCAAGGAAAACAGCGGCGCTATCCAGCGCATTCCGGGCAATGGCAAACCCGTTGAGGACAAGATCAAGGATGGGCTGGTCGAGTCCTCGTGGCCCAAGTTCCTGCATCCGATTCCGCTTAACGACAAGTACACGATCGTTTCCGGCAAACTCTCGCCCGATGCCAACTGGGGAATCTATCTGGTCGATGTTTTCGACAACATGGTGCTTTTGAAGGAAGAGGCCGGGTCCGCGCTGCTGGAGCCGATCCCCCTCCGCAGGACGCCGACCCCGCCGATCATCGCCGACCGGATCGATCCTGCCAAAACGACCGCCACTGTCTCTATCCAGGATATCTACAGCGGCCAGGGGTTGCCCGGCGTTCCGCGCGGAGCCGTCAAGTCCCTGCGCCTGTTTCAGTACGAATACTCTTATCGCAATATGGGTGGGCATTATGTCGTGGGCATCGAGGGGCCGTGGGACATCCGCCGGATCATCGGCACCGTGCCGGTGCATCCCGACGGCTCGGCGATGTTCGAAATTCCGGCCAACACGCCGATCTCCCTCCAGCCGCTGGACTGCGAAGGCAAAGCCCTCCAGCAGAAGCGAAGCTGGTTCGTCGGGATGCCCGGCGAGCATGTCTCCTGTGTCGGATGCCACGACAATCAGAACATGTCGGTTCCGTTCAAGCCGACGCAGGCGGCGCAGGCCGGCCCGAGCGTGCCCGAGCCCTGGTATGGCCCGAAGAGGGGGTTTAGTTTCCTGCGCGAGGTGCAGCCGGTGCTCGACAAATACTGTGTTGGCTGCCACCGCGGAGTTGCCGCTTCCGCCCCGGCCGTCGCGTCATCCGCGCCGTCCGCCGTCGCCGCCGCCCCGAACCTCGCCGACACCACCCTCATCCGCACGACGATGGGCGGCTCATTCCCGAGGTCGTACGTTGAACTGCATCCCTTCGTGCGCCGCAACGGCCCCGAGGGAGATTATCACACGCTCACGCCCCTCGAATTTCACGCCGACACCAGCGACCTGATTCAGATGCTCAACAAGGGGCACTACAACGTGAAGCTCGACCGCCAGGCCTGGGATCGTCTGATTACCTGGATCGACCTCAACGTTCCGGCCCACGGCACCTGGAGCGAGGCCGGGCGCATCCCGCGCGACTATCAGGTTCGCCGCTACGAAAGCCGCAAACTCTACTCGGGTGTGGGTGAGGATATCGAGGCGATTCTCAACCCCTACACGCGCACCGAAGCGTTCATCCAGCCGCCGCCAATGCCCAAGCGACCCGCGCCGGTGGCCGTGCCCGGCTGGCCCTTCTCGGCCGACAAGGCCCGCCAGATGCAGAGCGCCCTCAGACCGCTGGCGCTCAGCCTCAAGGTGGGCGATGGAGCGGAGATCGCGTTGCGGCGCATCCCGGCCGGCGAGTTTGAGATGGGGGATCTGGCCGGATATCCCGATGAGTATCCCACCGCGCGCGTGCGCATCGATAAGCCCTTCTGGATGGCCACCACCGAAATCTCGCTGGCGCAGTACCAGCAATTCGATCCCGAGCACCGCAACGGCTACTACGACATGCATTACAAGGACCAGGTCAAACCCGGCTATCTGATGGATTCTCCGGCCTTTCCGGTGATCCGCGTCTCCGGCCAGCAGGCGGCGGCGTACTGCGCCTGGCTCACCCGGCAGAGCGGCCGGAAGGTGATGCTGCCCACCGAGGCGCAATGGGAATGGGCCTGCCGCGCGGGAACCGCCAGCGCATTTTCATACGGCCATCTCGACACTGACTTTTCGAGGTTCGCCAACCTCGGCGATCGCTCGCTGAAGATGCTTGCCGTTCGCGGGGTCAACCCCCAGCCCATCGCCGACCCCGACAAGTTCTGGGATTTTGTGCCCAAGGAGGATCGCTTCGACGATGGCATACTCCACCTGGCGGACGTCGGCCACTACCAAGCGAACGCCTGGGGTCTGAAGGACATGCACGGCAATGTCGCCGAGTGGACCCGCAGCGCCTACCGCCCCTACCCCTATGACGCCGGGCTCGAAAGCCAGGCCGACTTGCCCCAGACGAAATGGGCCGTTCGCGGCGGCTCCTGGTACGACCGCCCGAAGAACGCGCGCTCGGCATTCCGCCAGGCGTATCCCTCATGGCAGAAGGTCTACAACGTGGGATTTCGGATCATCGTTGAGGAATAGACCGCGGCGGATCGCAGCGTGGAGGTCCGCCAAGGTCGATGCGGTAACGCGCCCGGCGAAAGTGGATGCGTTGAAATCGTACTCGGCGTAGAGGCTGCGGACGCCATGTCGGCCCTGGAGCGGATCATCATGCTTCCGGCCCCATTTCATTTTCATCATGGAGCGGCACAATCGTGGTGCAAGACGATCACCATTCGCACCCGCCATGTCCGATTGCCCCGGCCAAATTGCCGATCGTTCGAGTCGAGCGGTAGAATGCTCGACAATCAAGTCACCCGTTCGAGTCAAGTCACCCGTTTCAAAAGGACAACTCATGTCTCGCATTTCGACCATCGCGGCGTTGTCGTTGTTGGCCTCCCTCACTTTCGTCGCATGGTCCGCGGAGGCGGCGGATGGGCAGACCAAGTCGGGCGTGATCAAGTCGGTCGATGTCAAGGCCAGCAGTTTTGAAGTGACCCTTCCCGCCCGGCCGCTGACGTTCAAGGTGAATGACAAGACCGTCATCACCCTGGATGGCAAGGCGTCGACCTTTGAGGCGGCGGTCAAACCTGACCTCAAGGTTGCGGTCACCTACAGCAAGAGCGGCGACGATCGCCTGGCTTCGAAAATCGAAGTGACTTCGGTCGCGGAAAAGAAGTAGCCTGCCCGGCCAATCGGGTCATCGCAACGGCCAGACAGGGTCGCACCTCTCCCGCATACATGATGCTCTCTTTCGCTGCGCACAAGGGACTGGTTCATCGCTCGTTCCGGAGGCAGTCATGAGGCGTCGCGGTCACATCCTGTGGACGTTGCTGGCCGTGGCGATTCTCCTGCCTCGCTTCTCCACCGCCGCGCCCAGGCCGGCGGACCCGGCCTGCTACATCAAGGGCAATGACTGGCATGAAACGCTGCTGGCCTCGCGGCAGCGATTGCTCGCTTCCGAAACGGCTTCGCCCCGGAAGATGCCGACGTGGGTCAGCCCCGTAATTCGCGGCGGTGAGCCGGCCCAGATTGTTTCTCTGCCGATCGCGGGCCAGACAGAACTGTACCTCTTCGTCTTCGGCGCGCCCGAGGTCATTTACGGCGCTGCCACCTGGGCGGATGCGAAGCTGATCGGCAAAGAGGGCAAGGCGATATCCCTGAGCGACCTCAAATCGGTCAAGGTGCTGGAAGGGCAACACAGCCTCAACGTCAATCTCAAGTCCGGCGTCAGCGGCCCGCTCAGCATCAATGGAAAGCATTTCGACAAAGGCCTGCACGTCTATCCCAACGCCCGCAGCAAGGTGCATGTGCCGCTGGATCGGGCATTCGAACGATTCGAAGCATCGATCGGAATCGACGACTGGGTCGGCCAACACGGCGCAGTGCGATTCGTCATCACCGATGCACAGGGCGCTGCCCGGTACGACCTGTGGGAGCTCGTCGCCCGCGATTTCGCCGATGGCGCATCCCGCCGGCAGATGAAATGGGAGCGCGAGGATCAGATACTCGATGCCGACTGGAATGCGGATGATTTCGCCGACCTCGCCTCCCGCTACGCGCGGGCGGCCGGGCGCGTGCCCGCACTGGCGCAGCAGGCGCAGGCATTGGCCGCGGCCGCCCGGACCCGCGACGATTTGGGCCGCGTGCGCACCCTCTATTACCGCTCGCGCGAGCTGGATGAGGCAGTCGGCAAAGTTTCCCGCATCGACCCCGAAGGCTTGCGGCTGGCCATCCAGGACCTGATCGACAGCTTCGGAAACAGATACCCGCAAGGCCCGGCTTTCCTGGCGAAGTTGAAGCAGCTCGAATCCAACCTCCGGCCGGCCGCGGCGCAATCGAAGACCAACGACCTCAAATCCGTCGAACAACTCAACCGTATCGTGCTGGACATCGAGAACCTTCGCCGCGAGGCGCTGCTGGCCAATCCGCTTCTGGATTTCGATCGCCTGCTGCTGATCCAGCGCAAGCCCGATGGCGACCCGCGCATGCCTCACGGCACCGGCTTCAGCCTGGGGGAGTTCCTGGGCCTGCCGCGCCAATCCTCCAAGCACAACCCCGATATCGAGCGCTATTTCGGCTGGGAAAACGAGCTGGCCGTTCTTTCGCCCGTGCGGCCCGAGGGCAAGCTCACCACCCTTTACAAGCCCGACAAGCCGCAATTGATCAATGACGTCGATCTGCACTGGAACGCGGAGCGGATGATGTTCTCGATGCCGGGGACCAATGCGAAGTGGCACGTCTTCGAGCTGAATGCCGATGGCTCGAATTTGCACCAAGTCACGCCCGCCAATCAGCCCGATGTTCACTACTACGATCCGTGTTATCTCCCCAATGGCCGAACCGCGTTCCTCTCCACCGCCTGTTTTCAGGGCGTGCCGTGCAATGCGGGGGTGATCGTCGGCATGATGTACACGATGAAGGGAGATGGCAGCGACATCTGCCAGATCTGTTTCGAGCAGGATCACGACTACTGCCCGACGGTCACCAACGACGGCCGGCTTCTCTACCTGCGCTGGGACTACACCGATACGCCGCACGTCTGGAATCGGATGCTCTTCACCTGCAATCCCGATGGCACCAATCAGGCGGAATACTACGGCGCTAATTCCTACTGGCCCAACGCGATCTTCTATGCCAAGCCGATCCCCAACCATCCGAGCAAGGTGGTCGGCATCGTGACCGGCCATCACGTCGGCCGCGTCGGGGAGCTGGTCGTCTTCGACCCGGCCAAGTCGCAGTTTGAAGCCGATGGCGTGGTGCAGCGGATTCCCGGGCGCGGCCAGAAGGTCGAGCCACTGATCGAGGACAAGCTCACCGAGCATAGCTGGCCCAAGTTCCTCCATCCCCAGCCGCTCTCGGAGAAATATTTCATCGTCTCCGCCAAGCCAACGCCCGACTCGCTGTGGGGCATTTACCTGGTGGATGTGTTCGACAACATGGTGCTGCTTAAGGAGGTGGAAGGTCAGGCGCTGCTGGAGCCGATTCCGCTGCGTAAGACGCCGATGCCGCCGGTGATTCCCGATCGCGTCAAGCCCGAGCAGACCGAGGGCACGGTTTACCTCGCCAATGTCTACGATGGCCCGGGCTTGAAGGATGTGCCGCCGGGAACGATCAAGAAGCTGCGCGTTGTGAACTATCACTTCGCCTACCAGCGCATCGCCGGGATCGATCACCGCGTCGGCGCGGATGGGCCCTGGGAGGTCAAGCGGGTGCTCGGCACCGTCGATGTCGAGCCCGATGGATCAGCGCTCTTCCGCGTGCCGGCCAAGATGCCGATCACGGTTCAGCCGCTGGATGCCGAAGGCAAGGCCGTTCAGCTCATGCGCTCCTGGATGACCGCGATGCCGGGTGAGACGCTCAGTTGCGGCGGATGTCACGACAATCGCATCGGAGTCCCGCCGACCCAGCACACTCGGGCCCAGTCGCGGCCGGCGCAGACCATCGCGCCCTGGCACGGCCCGGCGCGCGGGTTCAGCTTCGAGCGCGAAGTGCAGCCCGTGCTCGACAAATACTGCGTCGCCTGCCACGAAGGCAAGCCCGATGCCGAGGGCAAGTCGCCCGTCGATCTCCGCCGCGAGCAGGGCTATTTCATCTGCTACAAAGGCGGCGATCCCAAGGCGCAGATCGTCCGCGATGCGCCGCGAGCCCAACTCCTCGGTAAATTCGGCGGGATCTTCGATCCCAGCTACATCGCCCTGCGCCGGCTGGTGCGCGTGGGCGGATTGGAGAGCGACCTGCATCTCCTCCCGCCGATGGAGTTCAGCGCCGATACCTCGGAGCTGATCCAGATGCTCAAGAAGGGGCACCACAACGTGAAGCTCGACGCCGAGGCCTGGGATCGGCTCTACACCTGGATCGATCTGAACGCGCCCTGCCACGGAACCTGGAGCGAACTCGTCCTCGTCAAGGGCGGACAGCGCGACCGCCGAAAAGAGCTGCAGCAGTTGTACTGCGGCCGGTTGGACGATCCCGAAGGGTTCATCCCGCCCGCCATCAAGGTGGAACCGATCCGGCCCGAGCCGATGCCCAAGGCGTCCGCCGCCGCGCCGGTCTGCGAAGGCTGGCCCTTCGATGCCGCCGAAGCCCGCCGTCGACAAAACGCGGCCGGCGCTACGACTCAAAAGATCGACCCGGGCAACGGCATCGCGCTGGAGCTGGTTCGCATTCCCGCCGGCCAGTTCGTGATGGGCCATCCGGCCGGGTGTTCCGATGAGCAGCCCGCCTCGGTGGCGCGGATCGATCGTGCCTTCTGGATGGGGCGCTTCGAGATCACTAATGCGCAGTTCAAGGCGTTCGATCCCGGGCACGACAGCCGCTTCGAGCACCGCTCGAGCTGGATCTTCAGCGAAGATTACCTGGGATGGCCGTTGAATAAGCCCGAGCAGCCGGTCGTGCGCATCTCCTGGGATCAGGCGATGAGCTATTGCCGCTGGCTCTCTGCGAAGACCGGCAAATCGTTCTCCCTGCCCACCGAAGCGCAATGGGAATACGCCTGCCGCGCCGGCACCGCATTGCCGCTCTCGTTCGGCGACACCCGCGCCGACTTCTCCACCTTCGCCAACCTCGCCGACTACAACATCCGCGACCAGGCCTACCAGGGCTGGCGACCGCAGTCGCCGGACCTGCTCCCCCGCGAGGATCGGTTCAACGATGGCTATTTCGTCAGCGCGGAAGTCGGCCGGTTCAAACCCAACGCCTGGGGCCTTCACGACATGCACGGCAACGCCGCCGAATGGACCCGCTCGATGTATAAGCCCTATCCCTGGGATGACGCCGATGGCCGCAATGATCCCGCCCCCCGGGGCCTCAAGGTGGTGCGCGGCGGCTCGTGGTATGATCGGCCAGCGCGCTGCACTTCGGCGTTTCGCCTGGCGTACCCCCCCTACCAGCGCGTGTATAATGTTGGGTTCCGCGTGGTCGTCGAAGATTCGAGGTGATGCATGAATTCAAGTCGCCATGTTCGGGCCGGTCGAGCGCTATTATCGCTGGCACTGGTATTTTGCGCTGCGTCGCATGGCCTGGCCGCCGATGACAAACCACTCGTTTCCATCATCGCGGACAAATCCCCTGGCCCCGCTGCTTCGCATGGCCTGGACGCGCTGAAAACGGCGCTTCGACAAAAGAACATCGCCTTCGAGAACGCCGAAACGGCCGAGAGCGCCCGCGGCGGCATGCTGGTGATCGCGGGCATATTCTCCGGCGAAAGTGCCGCCGATCGACTGCTCAAGACCTTCCCCAACCCTATCCCCCAAGGCCCCGAAACGCTGGTCATCCACAAAACCGCGATCGCGGAAAAGCCCGCCTGTCTGATCGGCGGCTCGGATGATCGCGGCCTGATGTATGCCCTGCTCGATGTCGCCGATCGAGTCTCCTGGAGCGCGGATCCCGCCGATCCTTTTGCCCACGTCCGCAATACCGCCGAAAAACCCGCCGTCACCGAGCGCGCCCTCTCGATCTACACCATGAACCGCGCCTACTGGGAAAGCCGCTTCTACGATGAAGCCTACTGGACGCGCTATCTCGACACGCTGGCGGCCAACCGCTTCAATTCGCTGGTCATCATCTTCGGCTACGAGAATGGCGGCTTTCTCGCCCCAGCCTATCCGTATTTTTTCGATGTCGAAGGATTTGGCGATGTGCGCATGGTCGGCCTCGCCGCAAAGGAGCAGCAGCGCAATCTCGCCGCGCTCAATCGCCTGATTCGCATGGCGCACGATCGCGGCGTGCGCGTGACGCTGGGGCTGTGGGATCACATTTACCGCGGCGGCGTGCAGGGAGGCGGCATTCCCGGCGCAGATCGCGCGACGAAAGAACCCACGCCCGGCCTGGTCTGGGGCGTCACCGCGAAGAATCTCGTCACCTACACACAAGCCGCCCTGGCCAAGTTCGTGCGCGTTATTCCAGAACTCGATGCCATCCAGTTCCGCATGCACGATGAATCGGGCCTCAAAAACGCCGAGCAGCAGGCCTTCTGGCGCGATGTGTTCGCGATGATGAAGGAGAAGGCCCCGAAACTGCGCCTGGATTTGCGCGCCAAGGGTCTGCCCGATTCCGTGATCGACAGCGCCATCGACAGCGGTGTGCCCTTCCGGATCACCACCAAATACTGGATGGAGCAGATGGGCCTGCCCTTCCATCCCACCCACATCAACACTCCCAACCAGCTCGATCGCCGCCACAGCTACGCCGACATGCTGCGCTATCCGCAGCGCTATCGCATGCACTGGCGGCTTTGGAATGGAGGCACCTCGCGGATTCTACTCTGGGGCGATCCCGACTACGCCCACCGATTCGCGCTGACCACCCACCTCTACGATGGCGATGGGTTCGAAGTCAACGAACCGCTGGCCACCAAGATGGAAGCCCAGCCCCACGATGCCAAACCATTCGATCTGCTCAAGGCCCCATATCGCTACTACGACTACGAGTTCGAGCGCTACTGGCATTTCTTCCAGGTCTTCGGGCGTCTCGGCTACAACCCCGATGCGCGGGCCGAGTTGTGGCAGCATCAGTTCCAAGTGCGCTTCGGAAATGAAGCCGCGCCTCATCTGGAAAACGCGCTGCATCGCGCCAGCCAGGTGCTGCCGCGCATCGTCGCCGCCTGCTATCCCTACGGCCTGTTCCCCATGACCCGCGGCTGGGCCGAGAAACAGCGCCTGGGCGATCTGCCCGCCTACGCCAAGGCCGAGGGCAGCGATACCCAGCAATTCGCCAGCTTCGATGAAAAAGCGCAACTCCTGATCGATGCCGGCGAAACCGCCAAAACCCGGCCGCCGAAGACCAGCCGATGGTTCGCGCAACTCGCGGGCGATGTTTTGTCCGAAATCGAGTCGGCGCAAAAGTCCATTGGCGGCCATCGCAGCAAAGAATTCGAGTCCACCATCGTGGATCTGAAGATCCTCGCCAATCTGGCCCTCTTCCATTCCCGGCGAATTCCCGCGGCCGTCAGTTATCGCCTATTCGAGCGAACCAAGGACCCGGCCGCGCTCGAGCAGGCGATCGCCGCGGAAAAGCAGGCGCTCGCCGCCTGGCGCGATCTGGTCGCCGCCGCCGGGGATGTGTATGCCGACGATCTAATGATGGGCGTGCGCGGTGCGAGCCTTTGCGGCCACTGGCGCGACGAACTGCCCGCGCTGGAGAAAGGCCTGGTCGCCCTTCAGTCGCAACTCGACTCCGCGCGAGCCGGCGCGGCCGCGCCAAAACCCGCCCCGCGCTATCAGCCCGTTCCCTCCACGGGAGACATCGATGCGCCCACCGTCACGCACGAACGCATCGAAACGGCCGCCGCGGAAAAACCGCTCGCGATCGCCGCGCGCGTGCAGGATCCGTCGGGTGTCAAATGGGTGCGCCTCCGCTACCGCAGCGTCAACCAGCACGACAACTACCTCACCCTGCCCATGCTCCCCACGGGCGATCCCGGCGTCTACCAGGCGACCATCCCCGCCGGGCACATCCCCGCCGGCTTCGATCTCATGTACCTGATCGAAACGATGGACAACCACGGCAATGGCGCGATCTATCCCGACCTGAACCGGGAAACACCGTATGTCATCGTTCGCCTCACCCGCAAGGCTTCGCCGGATGCGCGATAAGCCATGGTGGTACAGTGATGGAACCATCTTCGCGGCGAGAATTCCTCTCCATCCGTTGTCGTGCCACACGTCTGGTCGCCAAATAGGCGCCGGCCAGGACTACAGGACATACTCGATCCGCTCGTTGCCGAATCGATCCGCGTACTTGGTGGTGACGATTGATCCGAAGAAATAGTCGCGGTCGGGCAGTCCATAGGTGCCGCCGGTCAACCAGTCCACATCGGTCTTCAGGCCATCGTGAACCGTCACGCCGGGCTTGAAAAAGGAATATCGAAGGGTCGCGGTGCGCGTGTCGTAGTCCATGGGCAGGTTCCAGGTGCTGAGGGCGGCGCTCAGGATGGAGGGGACGGCGTCGAAGTCGGTGTATCCGGCGATCAGCAGGTCATCGCCCGCGCGCCCGAGCATGCTGTCGCTGCCCAGGCCGCCGATCATCAGGTCGTTGCCGTTGCCGCCCTCGCCGATGTCGTTGCCGGGGCCGCCGACCAGGATGTCATTGCCGGCGCGGGCGTCGAGGCGGTCGTTACCGGCCTCGCCGAAGAGCATGTCATCGCCTGCGCCGCCCCGCATCAGGTCGTTGCCGTCACCGCCGTAAGACTCCACCGCCGCGGACAGATAATCCGAGGCATCGAGCGTGTCGTCGCCGGCTCCGCCGAAAACGCGGACCGGCCGGCCGGTGTTGGGGAAGATGCCGACGAGCGTTCCCCAGCGGAAGACGTTGAGCATTTTTCCGGCTCGGTCGCTGACGTTGATGAAGTCATTGCCGGCCGTTCCGCCGATGGAGAGAACTCCATCGATCTGGACCATGTCGTAGACGAGTATGGAATCGGTGAAGGTGGTGTTGCCGCCATCGCGTTCGGAAATGAGTAGGTTGACGGGGAAGCGCGCGGTGCGGGTGCGGGAGTCGGCGAAGTAATAGATGTGCGTCGGGGCCAGCGCTCCTGGAGTGTTGACGGAGGTGGATGGAAGGGTGGTGCCATCGCCGAAGCTCCAGATCACCGAAGAGGTGGAGTCCGCGCCTGCGTAAGGGGAGGTGAAACTGATGGGCTCGGCGGTGACTCCCAGGCCCTTGGAAAGCGGGCGCGGGAGCGTGGCATCGACACCCGCGCCGATTTTGACGGTGTTCGCGCCGGCCGAGAAAACGCGGCAGGTGAGCACACCCCACTGGGTGGCGAGGACTTCGTTGGTGCCCACGGTCCAGGGCTCGCCGAGGTCGACACCATCGCCCGGTCCGCCGCGGACGAGCAGCGTATGGGTGCCGGCATCGGTGATCGAGTGGACGGTGGCGACATTGAGGTAAAGGTAATCCGCGCCGGTTGTGTTGAGGTCGATACGGTTGATGCCGGTGAGGCGCTTGGCGTCGCCCATGGCGATCGCTTCGCTTCGCAGGTCAAAGGTTCCGGTGCCGGCGAGGGTGAGCAGGTCGTCGCCGCCCTGGCCGAGGACGATGTCATCGGCGAGGCTGGCGATGAAGGTGTCATTGCCGCCGCCAGCGCCGTATTGGATTCCGCTGGAGGCGGGGGAGAGAGGGACGAGAAGCATGTCATCGCCCGCGAGGCGATCCTTGCCGGGGCCGCCAACGAGGATATCGTTTCCGATTTCGCCGGGCAGGAGGGCAGCATGGTGGATTTCGCGGGCGACATCGCCGAGGAGGGCATCGTCGCCGTCGCCGCCATCGAGATAGTCGTCGCCGGGGCCGCCGAAGAGGAAATCATTGCCGATGCCGCCGCAGATGGAATCGTTCCCGGCCGCTTCGGAACCGCTTCCGGCGACGGTGTCATCCAGGCCGTTGGCATCGCCATTGAGGGTGTCGCTGCCAGCGCCGCCCTCGAGGGTATCGTTGCCGGCGAAACCGGCGATCGCATCGTTGCCGTCATCTCCGTAGAGCTTGTCGGCACCGGTGCCGCCGGTGAGGACATCATTGCCCGCGCCGCCGTGGAGGATCGCGGTCCCGTCGAACACCGCAAGGGTGTCATCACCATCATCCCCATTGAGGGTCGCGGGCAGGTTGACCCCCTTCAGGATGGAGACCGAATCGTTTCCACTGCCGCCGTTGGCGTTGATGCGGGAGACGTTCTTGAACGACTGGCTGAAACCAAACGCTGAAACCGTGACGTCGCCCGCGGCATCGCCCGGAACGACGGTGAACGTTTCGTCGATCTCGCTGCTGAAGAGATCTTCGCGCCGGCTGGCCAGATCGCCCATGTGCAGTCGGAGTGTGCCGTCGGGGTCAAGGGTGGCGAGCTTGGGCTGGGCGGGGGCCTGGGTGGTGGCCGAGGGCTTGCCGAATTGGGCCAGTGTGAGCGTGGCGACTCGCCAGTTCCAGGACCACCAGAGGGCGGTCAGGCCGACATCGAGGCCGGCGGTAAACGCGCCGCTGAGATCGAACAGGCCGAGCACGCCCTTTTTATCCCACATCCATTTCATTTCATCGTAGCGGATTTTTCCATCGGGCTTCGCGAGCGCGCCGTCGATACGATAGCCGTCATCGACGCCATTTGAGTTGGGTTCGTGCAGGTTGACATCCACGTTAGCGCCGAAATGAACGGTGACGCTGGCATTGAGATATTGCCAGCCCACCGACGCCCCGCCATGGACATCGATCAGCAGGGAGACTTCGGGGATGTCGATGGTCTGGCCTTTGGCATCACGGGCCCAGCCGTCCAGGTTGGAGGCATCGCGCTGCCAGTCGTTGATGTACAGCCCGTTCCAGAGGGTGCCGGGATCGCGGTAGCCACCCTTGGCGAAGTCGGCCAGCCCGCGCGTGTCGTAGCCCAGCCCAAGGTCGGCCGACAGCCGCAGGCCAAAACCCAGATTGATGTAGAGCACGCCGAAGAAGGGGCCGATAGCGGGAAGGTCGAATGCGAAGGGGACATCGAAATGGGGCAGGTCGAGGTTGAGGAGGGTAACATCCTGGTTGGCGAAGAGGCCCATGACGCGGGAGGGATCATCGAGGAAGGAGAAGCTGAGCAGGCGGGGCTTGGAGGCATCCGGCCGGAGCGCATTGTTGGTGAATTGGGATAGGAACCCCGTGACAGAGCCCCCGGTGCTTGAGGCCTGCGCGAGGACGTTAGCGCCGCTGCTGGTGCCGCCGGTATTGAGCGACAGCGGGTCGGCACCGGGGATCAGAGGCCCGCGCACATCGCCATCGAAGCCGCAGCCACCCAACACCAGCTTCCCGCTGGCACCGACATCGGGAAGGGAATCGATCAGGACGTACAACTGGTGCGCGGCGTCGATAAACGTCTCGGCGGTCTTGGCGGCCGCCGGGTCGTTTATCTCGACATAGCTGATGATGACTTCTTTGAGATTGACTTGGGAATCGCCATTGCGGTCCCAGCGGAGATGGACCATGTCATTGATCGTCGCCAGCAGCGGGATGGGCGTGTACAGGGCTTCGATCGCCGGTTTGATGGGACTCAGCACCGACTGCACCTTGTGGAGCACAGGGCCAATGTACGAATCGAAGAGCTGGCCCAGTCCCAGTTGGACATTGCTGTACGAAACAACCGGAATGGCGGCCGGCGCATCGAAGCGCCACTGGGCGCCAACGAGGGCGGGGTTCCACGTCACGCTCAGTTCGGCATCGATCGAGGGAAGAAACATCGCCAGGTCCGCGGGCGGATGATCCATGCCCACGGTCAAGTGGAAGTTGGCAGAGCCTTTGGTATCGCCGCTGGCGGACTGGTCCAAAGTGAGGCTTGTTAGATTGTCCACACTGAGCTTGCTCCCGCTGACATCGAACGCCTGATTGAAGACGACCGCCTGATCGAAAGAGGCGCTGCCGTTGCTGGCGGCCGTGAGGGGCATCCAGAAAAGTTTGCCGCCGCGGGCGACATCGGTATCGGGACCATCGGTTGCCGTAAACACGGACGCGCCGGGCAGTGTGAACGACAGATCGGCGCGGTTTGCGCTGAGATCGAGGTAGAAGCCATTCTTGTTCAGGCCGACGATGAGGGTCGATGAGTCATCGGTTGGCGCGGTAAGCTCGCCGGTGAGGTTCACGCCCAGGCGGGGCAGGCCGAGGTTGCCGGTCCATGGCAATGCAGCGTCGCGAAAGAGCACATCGTCGAGCTTGAGGGCGAGGCGCAATTCGCTGCCGGAACTGCCGGAGTCGCTGACATCGCTGAGATGGGTGCCAAATGCATTGGCGAGCGCGGTGTTCAGCATGGCGCCGGTGATCGCCTGATCCGTCGGAAGTTGCTTGAAGGCCTCGGTAAGCTTGTCGCTCGCGACCTGAAGTTTTGTGGCATTGCCGGGCTCGGCGCGAAAAACGCCGCCCGCCATGGGGAGCGTGGCGAAGGCCTTGGCATAGACGGCATCAACCACTGTCGCGAGTTGGCCGATATGCTCCGGGTTGATCGCGGCGCGGACATCGGAGTCGAGCGTGAGAGTCGGGTCGATGCTCAACATCACCCGCTGCTCCATCATCTCGAGCATGAACGGAGCAACGGCCGCGCGAAGGATGGCCGTTCGTTGAGAGCTTCTCATTGTTCGCGCGCGGGGATGGCGCGCCCGCTGAACCCGGGCCGTACCGATGGCCGATCGTGGGCTGGCTTGACTCATCGCAGCTCCATCACAAGTTTTGTTGGATGGACGGCGAGGTCGGTAGCGGGCGGGAGGATCGCTCTTCCACAGATGGTCCGTAGCCGGCGCGTTTGGCTGGCAACGCCGTTCGTCTGTGAACATCCTATTTTCATGGAGAACCGGCAATCAATCGCAAAGTCGGAATGTTGTGTGCAATCGCGATTATGCAGACCTGCCGCGTGTGGAAATGAAGAAGCTTAATAACCCAACGGAGATACGAAAAGCCTCATCGCAGCGCATGCTTCAACGCCCCTTGATGCCCTAAGTTGTGTAAATATCGCCAGCCATTGCTGGCGTGGATTTGCCCGTGGTAATAATAGCAGTGGCACCCTGCACTTCGAAAAGCCAAACGCCAGCCGCGTCCTACGCCAACGCTTCCCTGCAGTACGCCACGCACTTGGCCACCTCGGCGACCGAGGTCGAGCCGGCGGGAATTTTGTACTCCAGTTCGATGTCGCCGTAGATCGGCCACTTTTCCTTCTTCAGCAATTGCAGCACTTCCTTGATCGGCGTCTTGCCCTGGCCCCAGGCGAGGTTGCCGCCCTCGGGCGTGCGGTCCTTCAAGTGCAGGCTGATGATCCGGTCGTGGTATTTCTCGATCACGGGGATGGGGCTCTTGCCTTTCGTGCCGGCGACGTAATGGCCGATGTCGAAGTTGAACGCGATGTACGGGCCGAAATCGAGCAGCGGATCGAGCTTGTCGATCGTCGGGACGTTGCCGGTGTGGTTGTGGAAGGCGACGTAGATCTTGTGCTTCTCCGCGAACGGGGCGAGCTTCTTCGCCAGCGCATCGGTGCGCTCGGTGGTGACCGCCTTGCAGCCCAGCGCCTTGGCCAGCTCGAAGTTGAAGTTGATGTCATCGTCCGTTCCGCCGAACGGGCATTTGTGGATGTGGATGTTGACGCCGGCGTCGTTGTACATCTTCCGCAGCTCGGCGGCCTTGGCGAGATGGCCTTCGCGACGCTTGGCCAGTTCTTCTTCCGTCGGCTTGGGCGCGACGAGTTCCCCTTTCTTGGCCGGAGCGGGAAGCACGCCGAACGCGCGGATGGGGCCGTCCTTCAACTCGACCTCGCTGAGGCCGTCCTCAAGCAATGCCTTGAGCGTCTGCTCGGCAGTCTCGATGGTGCCGCCGCGGTAGCTGTAGGTGTTGATTCCAATGGCGACGCCGCCGAAGACGGAGTTGGGCTTTCCGCCCGGCGCGGCCGGCGCGTTGTCCGCCGCCAGTGCGTACCGGCCGATCATCACCGCAGCCCCGGCCGCCGCCGTGGTGGCCAGAAACCGGCGTCGGGAAATGGTGTTGAAAGTGCCGTCGTTGTTTCGCGGGTCCATGGTCATTTCTCCAGGGTATTTTCAGCCTCGCAGCCGCGGCGCGGCCGATTTCGATTGTCAGCGATGCTACCCGTGCGCGGCACTCGTGAACAGGCGTGCGCGCCGAAGCTGACAAAGGCTGGTCGGACTGCCTGTATCGAAAACAGTACGGGCGGCGGCTTGATCCATCGGCACACCCATGCCGACTCGGCAACAAAAAAAGCTTGGTCCTGTTCGCGGATATCTCGCAAAATCGGGCCGACGCCGCTAAACGCCGGGCTTTGGCCGTGATAAACCATTAAGGCGGTGCGAATTGCCGCCGGAGGTTGTTGCGCATTGAAACAGACCCTGACCCATGTTGATCGTACCCCTTTGGGCCGCAGAGTCTGCGGTGCAGTGTTTGTTCTGCTCGCATGCGTTGGTATCGCTTCGATCCGACCCCTCGCTGCGGCCTCGCCCTTAAAAGATTCCTCAGCCAAAACTGACGCCCCAGCCGCGCCCGGGTCCGCGCTGCATTCGCGGATCGACGCAATGATCGAGGCGAAATGGGCTGAGGCGGGGGTGTCGCCGGCCGCGCCGGCATCGGATGCCGAGTTTCTTCGCCGTTTGTCTCTCGATCTGACCGGCGCGATTCCCGCGGCCGATGAAGTGCGGCGGTTTCTTGAGGACCGATCGGCGGACAAGCGCGCAGCGCTCATCGATCGCCTCCTTGCAGCCCCCGCATTTTCGCGGCGCATGGCCGATGCCTTTGACCTCATGCTGATGGAGCGCCGCACGGGCGATGATGCCGCATCGCAGGCTTGGAATGATTTCCTGCGCGATTCGTTCGCGGAGAACGTGCCGCTGGACCGCCTGGCGCGGCAGATCCTCGCGCCCGATGCCGAGGACCCCAAAGCCCGCGCGGCGGCGGTCTTCTACACCAAGCGGCTGGAGTCCATCGGCGCTAATCCGGTGGATTATCCGCGGCTCGCCCGGGATGTCGGCCGGCTGTTTCTCGGGCAAGATCTTCAATGCGCCCAATGTCACAATCACCTTCAGATCAAGCAGTACAAGCAGGCGGATTTTCAGGGGCTGTTTGCATTCGTGGGTCAAACCTACATCCGCAAGGACGCCAAGTTTCCCGCCGTGGGCGAGAAGGTGCTGGACAAGAAAATCGAGTTCACCTCCGTTTTCGCGGTTGAGCCAAAGAAGACCGGCCCGCGAATTCCCGGCGGCGTCGAGATCGCCATCCCCTCGTTCCCCAAAGGGCAGGAGTATCTTCTGCCGCCCGACAAACGCGCGGGCTTTCTCGGCAGGCCGAAATTCAGCCCGCTGCAATCGCTGGGCGAGCAGGTGCCGCAGTCCAATCTATTTTCCCGCAACATGGCCAATCGTCTCTGGTTCCTGGTGATGGGGCGCGGGCTGGTGCATCCGCTGGATCTCGATCACGGCGGCAACCCGCCCAGTCATCCCGAGCTTCTGGACTTGCTGACGGATCAACTCAAGGCCATGAAGTATGATTCACGCGCCTTTTTGCGCGAACTGCTGCTGACGAAAACTTATCAGCGTTCGAGCCTTCTGCCCTCGGGCGCGGAGCCGCCGGCGAATTTGTTCGCGGTCGCGCCTCTCCGCCGGTTGTCGGCCGAGCAGTTGACCGCGATGGTGCTCACCGCGACGGGCGAGTTGGAGCGCGTCGCCGCCGCCAAAGCCGCGCCGAAAGTGGAGAAGAAGATCGATCCCGCCGCCGATGTGAATGATGATGAGAAGGGCCTGGCGTCAAAGTCCACCGGCCCGGTGACGCTGCGCGAGGCGCGGAAGAAATTCGTCAGCGCCTTCGCCGCGCCGATGGGAGAGGCGGAGATCGACTTTTCCCCATCGCTGGCGGCCGCGTTGTTTCTCTCGAATTCGGATGTCATTCTGGATTGGCTCAAGCCGCGCCAGGGGAATCTGGTCGACCGGCTGGGCGCGATGGCGGATTCGAAGTCGGTGGCCGATGAACTGTATTTGAGCGTGCTGACCCGCCTGCCGACCGACGATGAAAGAGCCGAGGTGGGCGCGTTTCTGGAGAAGAATAAGTCGCGCCGGATGGGAGCGCTGAGCGATCTCGCCTGGGCGCTGCTCGCATCAACGGAATTCTGCGTCAATCATTGAACATCAACGCCATGAACCATCGCTTCGCCTGCAACACCGCCGATCACACGCTCTCGCGCCGCAAGGTGCTGGGCGGATTCGCCGGCCTCGCCGGAGCGGTGGCCGGCGGCGCGGGCCTTTTCGCAACCGGTCTCTCCGCCGCCGCCGCGGCCCAGATCAAGGCCCAGCGCAAGCAAGTTCTCTTTCTCTGGATCGACGGCGGCATTTCCCAACTCGAATCCTGGGACCCCAAACCCAATTCGCAGTTCGGCGGGCCTTTTCGAACGATCCCGACATCGGTTCCCGGTGTCCATGTCTCCGAGTTAATGGAGCATACGGCCAAACAGATGCATCACCTGGCGGTGATTCGCTCGATGGCGACCAAGGATGAGAATCATTCTTCGGCCGTCGCCCGCATCCAGCGTGGCGACCCGAAGAATCGCGGCGTGGCCTATCCATTCTTCGGATCGGCCTGCGCCAAATTTCTCGGGCCCGGCGATTCGAGGCTGCCGCCCTACGTCTGGGTCAAGCCCCAGTCCGGCGGATTTCGCACGGAAGATGCGGGTTTTCTCGGGCCGCAATATGGCTGCCTCGCACTGGGCGATGGAAAAGCGCCAGAGAACCTTCTTCGCAATCCCGCCCTCACCGCCGAAGTCGATGCCGCCCGCAACGAGCTTCGCAGGAAGGCCAACGAGCGCTTCGCGCGGAGCCATCGCAGCGCCGAGAATGACGCCAACGCCTATGCCTACGACATGGCCGCCCAACTCATGGTGCGACAGGATCTCTTCGATGAATCGAAATTCACCGCCCGCGATCTGGATCGCTACGGGCGGCATGACCTGGGCCGTCATCTCTTGCAGGCGCGCCGGCTGCTCGAAGCGGGCGTGACTTTCGTCAAAGTCACCAGCTTTCACTGGGATACGCACGGTGACAACTTCAACCTGCATCAGTGCCTGGTCCCGC
>JBBRTW010000065.1:0-21544 GCA_038244055.1 Tepidisphaerales bacterium
ACACGATCAGATCATCCCCCTTCGACTGCACCGGGAAATACCCGTACACGACCTTGGGCTCGAGAAACCCTTCCGTCAGCGCCCGCTCCTGCAACTCCTTGAACACCGGCAGGGCCGTGTCTTCCATCAGCCGGTCATACTCTTCATCCGAGAGCGCGCCCTTCTTCAATCCCCACTGCCCCAAGAACAGCGCATTGGTATTAATGAACGGGAAGAGCAATCGCGGCGAGAGATGCTCCTTCACCACCCGCCGGCCCCAGAAGGGGGGTACGGGCACGGGATTGTCCTTTGCGATCAGAGGAATATTGGCCGCATCCAGCGAGGCCGGTTTCACCGCATTGGCCCGCTGCTCCTTGCGCTTCTTCGCCCGCGCCCGCTGCTCGCCGACCACGTCCGTCACCGTCCCCCCACTGATCGAATCCATCATGTGCAGCCCTTCGAACGCATCGCGGCAATACAGCAGCGGACCGCCGTAGAGGTTGGCCAGATCGTCTTCCGCATAGTCTCGCGTCAGCGCCGCCCCGCCCAGCAAAACCGGAATCTTCACCCCGCGCGCGTTCATCTCCTCCAGGTTCTCCTTCATCACCGCCACGCTCTTGACCAGCAGCCCGCTCATCCCCACCGCATCCGCCTTCTTCTCCTCGGCCGCCTTCAAAATGTCCGCCACCGGCTGCTTGATCCCCAGGTTGTAAACCGTGTAGCCGTTGTTGGTCAGGATGATATCCACCAGGTTCTTGCCGATGTCGTGAACATCGCCTTTCACCGTCGCCAGCACGATCTTCCCCTTGGTCTGGCCTTCGACCTTCTCCATGAACGGTTCGAGGTGCGCCACCGATGCCTTCATCGTCTCGGCCGATTGCAGCACGAAAGGCAACTGCATCTGCCCCGAGCCGAAGAGATCGCCGACCACCTTCATCCCTTCCAGCAGGATGTCGTTGATGATCTGCAGCGGCTTGTACGTCTTCATCGCCTCATCGAGGTGTCCCGTGAGATTGCGTTTCTCGCCATCGATGATGTGCTTCTTCAACTTCTCCTCGATGGGGAGGCTGTCGTATTGATGCTTGGTCTGCGCCACGGCCGTCGCGCCGTCGGCATCATCGGGGAAAAGGCCGATGAAATGCGTGAGCGGATCGAAGCCCTCGCGGCGTCGGTCGTAAATCAAATCCAGCGCCGCCTGCCACTGCTCGGCCGGGATGCGGTTCTGCGGAAGAATTTTGCTGGCATGAACGATCGCCGCCGTCAATCCCGCCTCGCGCAGCTCGTGCAGAAACGCGCTGTTCAGCACCACCCGCGCTGCCGGCTTGAGGCCGAAGCTGACATTGGACAACCCCACTACCGTATGACACTTGGGCAGCTCCGCCGAAATCCGCCGCGTCCCCTCGATGGTCGCCAGCGCGTTGGCGCGGTCCTCCTCGATGCCAGTGGAAATCGGCAGCACCAGCGGGTCGAACATCAGATCCTCATCGCGCAGCCCGTTCTTCACCGCCAGATCGCGGATGCGCCGGGCGATGGCGATCTTCCGTTCCGCCGTGCGCGCC
Organism: Tepidisphaerales bacterium; assembly: GCA_038244055.1. Lineage (GTDB taxonomy): Bacteria > Planctomycetota > Phycisphaerae > Tepidisphaerales > Tepidisphaeraceae > DASPKW01. The sequence continues at coordinate 1,539 of JBBRTW010000065.1, forward strand.
ATCGCGTTGAGCTTGTCCTCATCGATCGTCCCCGCGACAACCGCCGCCCCGTATTTCTTCGCCAGCGCGCAGATCTGCGCCAGTTTCTCCTCTCCCTCTTCCAGATTCATCGAATTGAGGATGCAGCGCCCGCCCGCCAGCTTCAGCCCCGCTTCCATGACGGCTGGATTCGTGCTGTCCAGCATCAGCGGCGCGCCCGGCTTGACCTGCCGCACGAACCGGCTCACCACCTCGTGCATGTCGCGCACCCCATCCCGGCCGACGAAATCCACGCACACATCCAGCATGTGCGATCCATCGCGCATCTCATCCCGCGCCATCGAGACCAGCCCATCCCAGTTGTCTTCCTGCAGCAGCCGCTTGAACTGCCGGCTGCCGTTGGTGTTGGTTCGCTCCGCTACGATCAGATAACTCAAATCCTGCCGGATATCCTCCGCGCTGTAGAGCGATGAAATCTGCGGCCTGACATCGATGTGCCGCGCCTTCGCCTGGTGCCCCCGCGCCCTGCCCTTGGGCCCGATGCCCAGCGCACCGCACAATTCCGCCAGATGCTCCGGCATCGTCCCGCAGCATCCCCCGACCACGTTCACGCCGAACTCATCCACATACCGCAGCACGCCCTTGGTGAAGTCGGCCGGCCCCATCGGAAAATGCGCCTTCCCCTCCACCATCACTGGTAGCCCCGCGTTCGGCAGCGCACTGACAAACCTCGGCCAGGTCTCGGCAATCTGCCGCATCGTTTCCGTAAGCTCATAAGGCCCGAAGGCGCAGTTCAGCCCCAAGATGTCCACTTCATCGTACGGCAGAAACGTCGCCACCGGCGCGGAGGGGTCAGAGCCCGTCAGCGTTTGATTCCCGTTATCCGTATCGAACGAGAATTGCACCATGATCGGCACGCGCCGGCCCATCTCCCTGAACGCCCGGTTGGCCGCCACGATGCAGTTCTTCACCACCAGCATATCCTGCTGCGTCTCGATCAGGATCGCATCCACCCCGCCCGCCAGCAGCCCCTTGATCTGCTCGTGATACGAATCCTCCATCGTCGCCCAGTCGGTCATCCCCAGCGTCAGAATCTTCGTCCCCGGCCCGATCGATCCGATCACATACCTCGGCCGCTCCGCCGTCTCGAACTTGTCGCACGCCTTCCGCGCGTTCTCGGCCGCCACCTTGTTGTTCTCGAAAACCCGATCCGCCATCTCCGCCTCGGCCAGCACGATCTTGTTCGCGCCGAAGGTATTGGTCTCCACCGCGTCGCACCCCACCGCCAGAAACGCCTCGTGAATCTCCCGGATCACATCCGGCCGCGAGAAGTTGAGAACCTCCGAGATGTTCTCCTGCCCCAGCCAGTCCCTATGCAAATCCAGCGGCCGGGTCTGGAGATTGGACCCCATCGCGCCATCGATCACGACCACGCGCTGCCTGATGAGTTCTAAGAATGGTTTTCGCACGAATATCCTGTTTCCATCTGAAGGAGCGGCTGAACGTTCCGCTCGAATCGATACGACCCTCTACGCCTCGCCCGGCCGCCCGGTTCCGATAACCAGACACCCGCGCGAACGACGGATTTCACGACACAATACACCGCCCCCGCCTTTACATCGGATGCGCCGCCGCGGCGCGTGAATCGGAGCTGCCACGGACTGAAATCAATACATCCATTAATCCGGATTTATTGTTGGATGATCCCGAGCCATTGTCAAGCCCCAATCATCACAGTTCGAGACCCAATTAAGACCCGGGACATCCCATAATCCTGCGGAAATCGAACAAAGGGCCTCTTTCATGGTATAAAAAGATAGTCGAGTCCCCGATACCGCGCTCGGCGGTTTCCCGTCCTAATCGAATTAGGGCTTGTTCCTGAGAAGTTCCTGAGTTTGCTCAGTCGGAGGTGCCAAGGTGAGAAGGTTGTCGTTCATGGTGGGCGTAGTATTGGCCGGCGCGCTTGCCGTCCATCGCGCGGAGGGAGCTGCCGTCACGCTATCCCTCCAGCAACTCGATCGAAATAATGTGGCCGCGGGGACCCTTGGCGTCTTTGACCTCACCCAGGGCGGAGACGCCCTCGATTGGATCAAGGTCAACGGCACGCCCGCCGGTATCCCGGAGAAGGACGCCACCACGATCCTCACCTATTCCACTCTCGGATCGGTTACCGGCGCCAGCTACACCAACGATGGCTACACCTTCACCTGGAATGGCGGAACCGCCACCAATCCATCGGGCTCGAACTTTACCGGCGTCAACGATTCCAGCAGCACGATCGGCCGCGGATTTCGAATCTCCTTCGCCGCACCCGCGGCCGGCGATTACACCCTGACGTTATATGGCGCTGCCAACGGTCTGACCACATCCGGCGTCTACTCGCTGGCCGCAAAACAGGGGGCTTCCACACTCCAGTCCCTCGCCACCGGAACCAACCTCGGCTCCGACTCGGTTGATGAACTGGTCTGGACCGCCCATATCACCGCCGATTCCACCGGCCAGTCCTTCGACTTCGATTACACCCGCGCCCTGGCCATCAACGGCGCAATCGCCTTCACCGGCGTCACTGTCGTCGCCGCCCCCGAGCCCGCCAGCGCCTCGATCATCGCCCTGGCCGCCCTCTCCATCGGCTGCCTCAAACGCCGGAAGCGATAACCCATGAACATCTCAACTCCCATGCCCCGCCTTCTCCCGGCGCTCGGGTCCATCCTCGCGCTCATTTTCCTCGCCGCTCCGGCCAGCGCCCGCGATGCCCTCACCTCCAGCAGCGCCCTCACCTTCACCGAGGGCCCTGATTCCCTTCCCTACCGCCTCTACCAGCCCGATGGCTTCAACACCCCCGGCGCGAAATTTCCCCTGGTCATCTTCCTCCACGGCAACGGCGAGCGCGGCACCAACAACACCTCACAGGTCACCTCCCACATCCAGGGCCTCATCGACCGCACCCAGACCGGCGCTACCGCCGCCTACCTCATCGCCCCCCAGGCCCCGGCCGGCGGGCAATCCACCCAGTGGACCAACATCCCCTATAGCACCAGCTATTCCAACCCCACCCTCAATTCCCCCGCCATCACCACGCCCCTGCGCCTGGCCCTGGACCTCATCGACAATTTCATCGCCAATAACAACGTCGACCCCAGCCGCGTCTACATCACCGGCCTCTCCATGGGCGGCTACGGAGCCTTCGACGCAATCGCCCGCCGACCGAATCTCTTCGCGGCCGCCCTCCCCCTCTCCGGCGGCGGCAATACCGGCGTCACCTCTACCTACGTCAACATTCCCATCTGGGCCATTCACGGCAGCGCCGATACCACCGTCCTCCCCGCCGGTTCGCGTAATACCATCACCGCCATTGAAAACGCCGGCGGAACCAGGGAACGCTACACCGAAATCCTCGGCGGCGGCCACGGCCCCTGGGCTCCCATCTATTCCGCCACGACTTACGATTACGACACCAACTACACCGGCACTTTCGCCCCCGAAGGCTCCGGCGATGTCTACACCTGGATGTTCGCCCAGAGCGTCCCCGAACCCGCCACCGGCGGCCTCCTCCTCACCTTCGCCGCCACCACTCTCCTCCAGCGCCGCCGCCCCCACCGCACCCCACAGCGAATAATTAACAACTAACAAAGCTCGCCTGAAATCTTCCATAGCCGTGCGCGTCACAAAGTTCAGGCCGCTTACTCCCTCTCCTGTACTCGGGAGAGCCCGCTTACTCCCTCTCCTGTACTCGGGAGAGGGCGGGGGTGAGGGCCGAGTGGTAAAGCGCGTTCCTTGGTATTTCCCGGCAATACACGAGGATTTCAGCGGAGCAAACCCGCAACCCGCAACCCGCAACCCGCAACCCGCAACTCCCAACCCGCAACTCGCAACTCGCAACCCGCAACTCGCAACTCGCAACGTTTGCCTCGCACTGGCGGTTTCTGGTGAGGAACGTTTGTGTTTGAACGCTTACGCGCCCGGGGTTTGAAACGGTCCGCCGGCCGGCAAGTGACTCGGGCAAAAGCCCGGCCGGCGAACCGCGTCTGATCGAAGTTACTTGGCGATGGCCGGCGTGCCGGACACCCGATGCGAACTCGTGGCGGGCGAGGGCAGCACCGATTCCGCGGGCATTCCACCCGGTGCATACACCGCCGCCACCAACGTCCAGGCGGTGTAGAGCGAATTGATGGAGGGCCATGGATGTTTTAGGAGGCGGGTGCGTTGTTTGTCGGGCCATTCGCTGCTAGAACTCCCGCACCACCGCACACCGGGGGCCACAGAACGCCGGCCTCTTTGGAGAGCCTTCTGAATGAAATGCCGTATGCTGATACCGTGCCTGGGGTTCTTATTGATTGGTGCCTACTCAATGGACGTGCATGCCGCATCTGCCACGACGGCAGTTGCGGCCGGAGGGGCCGAAACGAGTGGCATCTCGGTCTTCTGGAGTCTGCCGTTTGTTCTGCTACTGGCTTCAATTGCACTGTTGCCGTTCGTCGGCAGGCATTGGTGGGAGAAAAACTACCCCAAGGTTTCGATAGGGTTGGCGGCGCTGGTGGCGGGTTATTACACGATCTATCGCAAGGCATCTTTACCGTGGCTTACGGAGATGAAGGAGTATGTTTCGTTTATCGTGCTGCTCGGATCGCTCTATATGGTGAGCGGAGGGATTTCGATCCGCATCAATCGTAGGGCTACGCCCAGGGCAAACGCGACTCTGTTGCTGATCGGCGCTTTTCTATCTAATATATTTGGCACCACGGGTGCGGCAATGCTCCTGATCCGGCCGTTTCTGCGGATGAATCGGAGCCACCTCAAGCCATATCATGTCGTCTTCTTTATCTTCATCGTGGCGAATGTGGGCGGTTCGCTGACGCCGATCGGTGACCCGCCGCTGTTTCTCGGGTATTTGAAAGGTGTGCCCTTCTGGTGGGTGGCCGAGCATATGGCTGCGCCATGGCTTCTTGCAGTGGGAATGCTGCTGGCAATTTTTCTGGTGATCGACACGCTTGATCATCGCAAGGAGGAGCGTTCGCAGGATCACCAGACCGGCTCTCAAGTGCATATTCTTGGAATTCACAATTTCCTATTTATCGGCGCGATTATCTTCGCGGTGTTTCGCCGGAGCATTTTTGAAACGGCGGGGGATTTGATCGAGGGCGGATGGACCTGGAGCGAGGTGTTGGAGACGATTTCCTCCCGTGAGATCCTGATGCTGGGCGCGGCCCTGGTTTCGAGGTATTCCACGGGCTCCGCGATTTATGAGGCGAATGATTTTTCCCTGGGTCCGATCAAGGAGGTGGCCATCCTGTTCGTCGGAATTTTCTCGACGATGGTTCCGGCCCTGCATTGGCTGGAGAACAATGCGGAAAAGATGGCGATTCGCACACCCGGGCATTTCTATTTTGCGAGCGGGACGCTCTCGTCGGTTCTCGACAATGCGCCCACCTACCTGACGTTTCTCAAAGCCCGCCTTGCAAAAATCAATCCATCCGAAGTGGATGAGGTCCAGCGGGCACTTGAGGCCAAGAAAGCCGATCGAGCGATCTTGTTCGATCGAAAAGAGTTTAAGAGCGATCGGGCCCTGGCGGCGGCGGAGGCGATGGTACGGTACCACGAGTCAGACATTCGCCGGGGTCGCATTGGACGCGAGGAACTGGAAGTCGCTTTCTTGATCGGCGCGCCCGATTTGAACGTCTTCATCCTGGCGATTTCAGCCGGATCGGTTTTCTGGGGAGCATGCACCTATATCGGCAACGGCCCCAACTTCATGGTGAAGTCGATCGCCGAGGCGACCGGCGCATCAGCACCGTCATTTTTGCAATATATCTACAAGTATACGCTGCCGATTCTAATGCCGGTGTACGTATTGATCTGGGTGATTTTCTTCAGATGAATCCGGGCACGATCCACCGGCATGCCTGGCCGGCAAAGATGGCGGGGGCGTCTGGAAGCGCAGCCATCGGAGACGATGGCCTTATCGCTAACGCGTCGCCGGCCATTTCATCGCCGGCGATGAAATCAGCATTACGACATTACCGGCGATTGAGCGGTAGACGATCGGCGCGGCGCTGGGTGTTCCGCTCTTTCCGGTGCTTGATGCTGGCACCCCAGGCAGCGCCGAGCAGCGCGGCCACTTGCATGACACCAAAGAAAAAGAGCACCGCCGCCCAGTTTCCGCCCGTGACGAAATAGGAAACGATGCAGGTGATGGCGATGCCGCCCTGCATGAACAGCGCGGTCCTTTTGTATTGATTCCACATGATGGCGGTCATTGTAGTTCCGTGAAGGGTTATAGCGAAGCATCGATCAGAAAGGGCGGGGGATCGGCGTCAAATATCGGAGCGGGCGGACTTTCCAAATCGTTAGATCGCCAGCTCGTTCCTCTCGCCCGTGCGGATTCGGGTCACTTCGACGATCGGATAAATAAAAATGCTGCCGTTGTCTGTTGTCTCGGTCTGCGCGGCCTGCGCGATTTCGCCCACGGCTTTCCGCAGATCTTCGGATTTCACGCAGATCTTCAGAAGCACGCGCGGGACGAATTCAACCTGCACTTGCGTCGCGCGAAAGTATTCCATGTGGCCCGTTCGTCGGCCAAAGGCCTTGCATTCGAGCGCGGTCAGTCCCAGCTTTCCCAGCCTGGCCAGCGCCGCCTTGACCGAGTCGAGTCTGTCCGGCTTGATGACGGCTTCTATCATGTGCATGGGCAACTCTCGAATGCGAATTCTACTCTCTTCAAAGGCCCACGGGCGCCGCATTGCGACGCCCGTGGGATATGAGAAGTCTTCGGGTCAATCAAATTGCATACAACTTGCGATGGCAATCCATCAGGCCGTGGCAAGCTGCTTGATGGCGGCCTTCGCTTCGGAGATCTGTGAAGCGGGGACGTTTTCCGGAGCCATGTGCTCCATGTACTCGGGGTAGCCGGGAGCGCCCATTTCGGGAATATCCAGGCCGGCGATCTCGACTTCGGGCGGCACCCGGTTCGTGCCGAGCACCTTGCCGATGATGAAGAAGATCACACCGCCGGCAATAAAGTTCCAGCCGACGCACGCCAGCACCGCGATGCCCTGCGCCCAGAACTGGGACATGCCAAGCTTGGCGTTGTAGAGGAAGCCCACGACATTGCCCGAGACACCGTTCACACCATCACCGTATGTGCCATCGCTGAAGATGCCGATGCAGAGCACACCAAATGCGCCGTTGACGCCGTGGACGCTGATCGCCCCAACTGGATCATCGATGCCCAGACCTTCGAAGAAGAAGACAGACCAGATGACCAGCACGCCGGAGATGACACCGATCAGGAAGCCGGCCCACGGAGCCACGAAGGCGCACGGAGCGGTAATGGCGACCAGGCCCGCGAGCATGCCGTTGCACATCATTGAGGGGTCAGGCTTGCCGAAGCGGACCCACATGTAAATGCAGGAAGCCAGGGCACCACCGGCCGAGGCCAGCATCGTGTTGACGGCGACGATGCCGGTGCGGCCATCCGTGCCGGCCAGCGATGAACCGGCATTGAAGCCGAACCACCCGAAAGCCAGGATGAACGTGCCGAGAATGACCATCGGAATGTTATGGCCGAGCAGAGCTTTGGGCTTGCCGTTGGAGTCGAACTTGCCAATACGGGGTCCAAGCATGATCGCGGTGATCAGGGCTAGGGCGCCGCCCTGGAGATGCACGACCGATGAACCGGCGAAGTCGAGCGTCCCGTGGCCCAGGCCGGAGTATTTGCCGAGCTGCGCCAGCCATCCGCCTCCCCACACCCAGCAGCCGTATATCGGATACAGCAGGCCGCCGATAAAGAGCGAATAGATAAAGAAGCTCTTGAAGCTCCATCGCTCCGCAAGGGCACCGGTGGGAATCGTGGCGGTGGTGTCCATGAACACCATCATGAACAGGAACCACACCACGACGGCATGGTCGTACTTGCTGCCATTGAGAAAGAATCCAGTGGTGCCGAAAAGCACCCAGTCCTTCTTGGTGACGTTGCCGGAAGCGTCCTTGACCACTTCACCTTTGTCGTCCTTCAGGTCGCCGCCGGGGATGGTGAATCCCTGCGCGAGCTGGTCGGTTCGGGCGAGGTTGATCGCAACCGGGCCGCCGACGAACGACTTGTTGGCGGCGCCGCACATGAGGGCGTAGCCGCAGATGAAGAACCCGGTCATGCCCAGGGCATAAACCAGGAAGTTCATGCTCATGACGTGCGCCGCGTTTTTCGCGCGACACAGGCCGGTCTCGACCAGAGCAAAGCCCGCTTGCATGAACATGACCAGGAAGCCCGCAACCAGGGTCCAGGTCATATTGATGCCGTAATAGTTCTTGGCATTGCCGGCCGCCAGCGCGTTGATCGAGGACGACAGGGTATCCGGGTCCTGCACCTTGGCGGCATATTCCTTGTAAGCCTTGGAATCATGGTAAGCCTTTAGCGCCGCGTCGTACTTCGCCTTCTCCGCCGTCGGAGCGTCCTTGCCCGGATCGGCTGGTTCTCCGTCCGGCTTGGATGGGACCGACGTGCCCGCCAGGGGCGCTGACATCGTCGAGCCGATCGCATCCGGCGCAGGCACCGGATCGTCAGCACGGACGTTTGATCCGTTAAAAAACAAAGCGCCCAAACAGATCGACAGTGCGACCAGTCCGGCACGCCAGCGGTTCGCAACCGAGTGGCTCATGAAATGTTCCTCACCAGAAACGGGGATGGGGCATACGAGAACGCGGCCGAACGCTCGGCCGACGGGAATACGTGTTTTTCAAAGGGGTACCCAAAGCGCGTTAAGGGCAAGTCCTAATCGCACCGGACTTACCTTCGCAAAGAGTGTGCCGATAGACATTGGGCAGTTTCCCGCGGGTTATCGGTGAGGTCAGTCGGGGCTAACGAGTGAATATGCGGCAGGTTCATGTGGCGATGTTGATCACTGCACGATTTTTCAGCACAACACTGTTTTGCCCAAGTCGTCTTCCATAACTCCATCCCCGCCTCCAAATTGAATGTTTTACAGTTCGGCCAACGGGAGGCCTGGTAAAATGACGGCAAAAATCCGACTATTGAAGCGGCGATTGCCCGCATTCCAGCAAGTTCCGCGTCGACCTCCTCTACGCCCTGCGCGGCGTGAGCATCGATCTGCCGCCCCAGCGCCGCCGCCAGGAAGATATCGCGCTGCTCGCCGAGCGCTTCCTCGCCTTCTTCGCCCGCCAGACGCGCTGGCCCGTGGTGGGCTTCTACCCCGCGGCGCTTGAAGCCCTGCAGCGCCACTCCTGGCCCGGCAACGCCATTCATCATCCGGCATTCCCTCCCACCTCGTCCCCTTCCAAACCGGCCGATCATTCGTAGAGTAGGCCTGTCCCTCCCCGCCCCCTCCGGTTCGGGAGAAGTTCAGCCAAGTTTCGTCTAATATCCGCCCATCATGGATCACCCGATGACCCCAATCGCCCCTGAATTGTCACAGACCAACGGCCTCGACCCCTCCAACCCCTCCGCCTCCAACCCCTCCCTCGCCAACTCCCCACTGGCCCCCACCGATACCTTTCTCCACCGCCATATCGGCCCCAGCGATGCCGAGGTGGCCGAGATGCTCAAACTGCTCGGCTATGAATCGCTCGATGCCCTCTCCGATTCCGCGGTCCCGGCCGCCATTCGCCTGACCAAAGACCTCAAGCTCGGCCCGCCCCGCGGCGAGTTCGAGCTGCTGGCCGAGCTGCATGACCTCGCCCGTAAGAATAAGGTCGTCCGCTCCTTCATCGGCCAGGGCTACTCGGGCACGGTCACGCCCCCGGTCATCCTGCGCAACATCCTGGAGAACCCGGGCTGGTACACGCAGTACACACCCTACCAGGCCGAGATCAGCCAGGGCCGCCTCGAAGCGCTGCTGAATTTCCAGACGCTGATCAGCGACCTGACCGCACTCCCCCTCGCCAACGCCAGCCTCCTCGATGAAGGCACCGCCGCGGCCGAGGCGATGTCCATGTGCCGCAGCATCGTCCTCGACCGCGAAGAAGGCGCCCCGGCCACATTCTTCGTCGCCGCCGATTGCCACCCCCAGACCATCGCCGTGGTCAGGACCCGGGCGAGGTCACAGGGGATCGAAGTCGTCGTCGGCGATCCGGGGGAAGTAGGCGGTAGGCAGTATGCGGTAGGCAGTAAATTGGTGGGTGTTCTGCTTCAGTATCCGACAACAGATGGCCGGATCCTCGATTACACCAAGGTGATTGAGAAGGCCCACGCCGCCGGGGCGATGGTGGTGATGGCGGCCGATCTCCTGGCCTTGACTCTCATCAAACCCCCGGGCGAGCTCGGCGCGGATATCGCGGTCGGCTCGGCCCAGCGCTTCGGCGTGCCCATGGGCTACGGCGGCCCGCACGCGGCCTACATGAGCACCAAGATCGAATACGCCCGCAAGATGCCCGGCCGAATCATCGGCGTCTCCAAGGATGTCCACGGCAAGCCGGCGCTTCGCCTCACGTTGCAGACCCGCGAGCAGCACATCCGCCGCGAGAAGGCCACATCCAACATCTGCACGGCCCAGGTGCTCCTGGCGATCATGGCCAGCATGTATGCCGTCTATCACGGCCCGGCCGGGCTCAAGCGCATCGCGCGGCGGATTCACGATGCCACCCGGATATTGGCCGAGGGCCTCAAGCGCCTGGGCCACGATGCGGGGAGCGATGCCTTCTTCGATACCCTGCGCATCAAGCTCGATCCCAAGTGCGGGTTCACACCCGAGGAGGTCGTGGCCGGGGCGCTCAAGAAGAACATCAACCTCCGCCCCTACGCCGATGGATCGGTAGGCATCGCGGTGGATGAAACGGTCAGCCGCGAGGATTTACTGGCGATCCTGGAAGCGTTCAATAATGTCGATGCGCTGCCCTTCACGGTGAGCGATCTCGAAGCGGTCATCCAAACTCGCAACTCGCAACCCGCAACTCGCAACTCGACTTTCCTCACCCATCCCGTCTTCAACTCCCATCACTCCGAAACAGAACTGTTGCGCTACATCTTCAAGCTGCAATCGCGCGATCTGTCGCTGGCGCATTCGATGATCCCCCTGGGCTCCTGCACGATGAAGCTCAACGGCACCAGCGAGATGATCCCCGTCACCTGGCCGTCGCTGGCGCATCTGCACCCCTACGCGCCGCTGGATCAGGCCAAGGGGTATCAGAAGCTCTTCAAGGACCTGGAGAAATGGCTGGCCGAGATCACCGGCTTCGCGGCCGTGTCCCTCCAGCCCAACGCCGGCTCGCAGGGAGAATACGCCGGCCTGCTGGTCATCCGCGCCTACCACGAATCGCGCGGGCAGGGCCACCGCAAGATATGCCTCATCCCCACCAGCGCCCACGGCACCAACCCCGCCTCGGCCATCGTCGCCGGCCTGCACACCGTCGCCGTCGCCTGCGATCAGCAGGGCAATATCGATGTCGAGGATCTCAAGGCCAAGGCGAAGGAGCATGAGGCCAACCTCGCCTGCCTGATGGTCACCTATCCGAGCACGCACGGTGTCTTCGAGGAATCGATCAAGGAAATCTGCAAGATCGTCCACCATCATGGCGGGCAGGTCTACATGGATGGCGCGAACATGAACGCGCAGGTCGGCCTGACTTCCCCCGGCGCCTGCGGCGCGGATGTCTGCCACCTCAACCTGCACAAGACCTTCTGCATCCCCCACGGCGGCGGCGGCCCGGGCGTCGGGCCAATCGCGGTGGCGAAGCATCTGAAGGCGCTGTTGCCGGCGCTGTTGCCGGGCGCGGAGGAAGGTATGGGGTATAGGGTGTCGGGTATCGGAAAAGACGGCAATTCCGTACACCCTAAACCCGATGCCCTAAACCCTGGCCCCGTCGGCATGGTGAGCGCAGCGCCCTATGGATCGGCCGCGATTTTGCCGATTCCCTGGGTCTATATCGCACTCATGGGCGCGTCGGGATTGAAGAAGGCAACCCAGGTCGCGATCCTCAACGCCAATTACGTCGCCAAGCGCCTCGAGGCGCACTATCCCGCGCTCTACCGCGGCAAGTCCGGCCTGTGCGCCCACGAGTGCATCCTCGACTGCCGCGAGTTCGAGCGTACCGCCGGTGTGAAAGTCGAAGATATCGCCAAGCGCCTGATGGATTACGGCTTCCATGCCCCCACGATGAGCTGGCCGACCCCCGGCACGCTGATGGTCGAGCCGACCGAGTCCGAATCCAAGGGCGAGCTGGACCGCTTCTGCGAAGCCATGATCCACATCCGCGAGGAAATCCGCGCGGTGGAAACCGGCCAGCTCGACCGCTCCGACAACCCGCTCAAGCACGCCCCCCACACGGCGGCCACCGTCACGGCCGACGCCTGGACCCACAAGTACCCCCGCGAGCAGGCCGCGTATCCCGCCAAGTGGCTCCGGGATCACAAATTCTGGCCGACGGTCGGGCGCGTGGATAATCCGTATGGAGACCGGAATCTGGTGTGTGCGTGTCCGCCGGTGGATGCGGAATAGCAACAAAATTTCGAATCAAAGGCTATAATCAGAGTATGTCGCAGACTTACAAAGCCATCATCCGGGGGAATCAAGTTGAATGGCTCAATGGAGCCCCCAATCTGGATGACGATTTGCGCGTCGATATCACGATCCCGGAGCAAAAGTCGTCGCGTGCGGGCATTTCGGACGAGGAGCGAAGACGAAGCCTTCTGGATACTCTGAACAAACTCGTGGCGAGCGGTGTGGCGGAGAAATTCGGCGACCCGATTGAATTCCAGCGTGAGGCTCGAAAGGATCGCCCTCTTCCCGGTCGCGAAGATTGAGGTGTGCGTTGTGATTGTCGACAGCAATCTCATTATCTATTCGATCCAGCCACAGTATGGGCCGCTTCGCCAATTCCTTGTGGACAATCTCCCCGCCTACAGCGCCATCAGCTATCTCGAAGTACTCGGCTTTCACAAATTGGTCGCCCACGAGAAAACGCTTTTCGAGCAAATGCTCGATCACGATCTTCCGTGCATCGAGATTGACCCATCAATTGTGAAGCGAGCGGTGACACTTCGTCAGCAGCGCAAGATGTCCGTCGGCGACGCCATCATTGCCGCAACCGCCCTGATTCACGATCGAACGCTGCTCACCCGAAATGTCAATGACTTCCGTTGGATCGCGGGCCTTAAGCTGCTCAATCCGCTCGCTCCGCCCGCGACTGGCCCCTGATATGCCGCACCCACTCGATTACGGCATTCCGCGCCAACGTCGCCTGCCAACAAAGGGCGGCCTGTTCATCGCGCTCGACCTATTTGCTCTGGCCTATGGCATCTCCCAATGGGCGTTCCTGCTGGCGATGATGATCATCAACATTCGTGAAACAAATGGCGGCTCATCTTATACCGACAACGCCCTGGGCAATGCGGATTTCGTCCGATCCCATCCCGGCCTGGCGGCATGGATCGGGACCTGGAACCTTGGATGGTTCGAGGCCGTCGGCACCCCCGCGATGATGGCCAACATGCTGACCCTGTCCATCTATTCCTATCTGGTCGTGGCCTATCTCGTGTATCGCGTCTTCAAGACGCGGCGGACGATGAGAATTGCGCTGGGGGTACTGACGTTGATTATGCTCGTATCGCTGCTTTACATCCATCCGGCGATGGTCGTCCGGTCGGATTGATTGCGAATAGATAAGATGCAATATAGGGAAAACTACGCCGACACTGAAAACCCCGTGGCGGCGTCAACGCCCGTCCTCTGCATCTGAAAATCCGCATGTCGCGGTGAAATACTGGCGCTGAACACCACCATCCCGATCAACAGCGCCGCCCGCACCAGCAGCAGCAGCACGCTTTCCTTGTGCAGGCGGTCGAACTCCTCCTTGGCGGGGTTGGCCACATCGGGGTCGTCGGCGTGATCGATGTACTGTTCGCGCTGTTTGCGAATCTTCGGCCAAAGCACGCGCCATTCGTAAATCACGATCGCCACCAGCAGCAGATACATCGCGCTGCGCAGAATGGCCGGCAAAAGGGCATCGGCCGCGGTGTCGATCACCTTCCAGTGCGCCCCCATCGCCACCAGCAGCGCCCCAGCGCACCCGAGCTCGATCCGCACCAGTTGCGAAATGAGATTGCCCACGATCGTCCCCGCCAGCAGCGAGCCGTGCTGATTATCGAGATTCACCGCCAGCACTGTCGGGATGATCGGATTGCTCTCCTTGACCGTCCGGAAAATGATCGGCGCCGCGATCGCGATAAAGAGCACCCCCCCCAGCCAGGTCGACAGCGCGATCCAGAAGATGATCTGCACGAGGGAGAAAGCCATGGGAGGTAGGGTATTCGGGGGAAGGGGGAATGCAAAATGTATTGGTTGCGGGTGTCCGTTGTCAGTTTTGTCAGTTTTGTCAGTTGTCCGTTGTCAGTTGTCCGTTGCTGGAAGCCGACCGAGTGAGTCCTACTCTTTCTCTTACTCCTGCTCTTCATCCAATTCCTAATCTTCCTCGTCCTCCTATTCCGCCATCCGCCCGCCTCTGTACAACTGACAACTGACAACTGACAACGAACAAACTCTCAAACCCACGTCCCCTCCCCATCGGCCCATACCTCCTTCTTCCAGATCGCCACCTCCGCCTTGAGCGTGTCGATCAGCCACTGACACGCCTCGAACGCCTCGGCGCGGTGGGGCGTCGCAACGGCGATGATCACCGAAGGCTCGGCCAGTTCCACCCGCCCCGTGCGGTGCATGATCGCCACGCTCAGCAACTCCGGCCATCGCTCCCGCGCCCGCGCGGCCAGGCCATCGAGCTGCTTGAGCGCCATCTCGCCATACGCCTCATAATCCAGCGCCGCCAGCTCCACACCATCTGCCCGCTTCTCGGCGCGGGTCGTTCCCAGAAAAACCGCCACGCCCCCGGCCCGCGCATCCCGCGTGAATTCAAGAGCCCGGGCGGCCGATAGGGGCTGGGTGGAGATTTCGGTGAGGACATCGGTCATGGGAATCGCATTTTCCTTTCGATTCAGCCGCCGGAGACGGGAGGGAGCAGGGCCAGTTCATCGCCATCGTGGAGCTCGGCCGATCCGTCCACCTTGTTCATGTTAATCGCGTAAGCAATCCGGCCGACCGCGTTTTTCAATTCCGGGCGCTGCTTTAACAACTCCTCAACCGCGCGTGCGACGGTCGCGC
The DNA here is from genome assembly GCA_038244055.1 of Tepidisphaerales bacterium. Classification (GTDB taxonomy): domain Bacteria; phylum Planctomycetota; class Phycisphaerae; order Tepidisphaerales; family Tepidisphaeraceae; genus DASPKW01. The sequence goes on from JBBRTW010000065.1 coordinate 16,616, forward strand.
CGGACTCGAGCTCAATCCCGATCGAGCGCGTACCCGCCCTCTCGCGCAAGACCGCAAAGAGCAAAACATTCACCCGCATCAATCACCCAATCTTCCCGGGCACGAGGACCAATTGACAATGGACAATTGACCATGGACATGCAACTGACAACTGACAACTGACAACTGACCACTGACCACTGACCAATACTACATTTAACCTTTTATTTTTGACATTTCACCGTCCACTCCACCCCATTCCCCACCCCCACCTCCACGCTCGATGCCCCCGCGATTCCCCGAACGTATTTAATGTAATCCGCCAACTCCGCCCGATGAGTCGTCGCATTGTCCGTGATGATCGATCCGCCCGCCCGAATCTTCGGCCAAATCGCCTCGAAATACGCCCGGCAGGCCGGTTTGTCGGCATCGATGAAGGCGATATCGATCGGGCCGGCGATGGTCCTGAGAACCTCGCCCGCATCCCCCAGATGATTGACGATCACATCCCCCAGCCCGGCCTTGGCGAAGTTCGCCTTGCTGGCATCGAACTTCTTCTGGCTCAGGTCGATGGTGTGGAGTTTGCCACCCGTGAGCTTGAGGGCCGCGCCCCAGAACAGGCCGGAGAATCCGTAGCTGGTGCCGACCTCGACAATCACCATGGCAGCCGTTGACAGCGCAATCTGATAAAGCAAATCCCCCTCCACGCGCGGAATCTGCCAGTGGTCGTCGCGGGTTTTGCGATAACCATCCACTTCACTGATGACGGCGGCGATTTGGAGGTCGAGCATGGGACAGAGTGTAACGGGCGCGGGCGCGGGGGTGAAGAGGGGAAGGGCACGAAACGTGCAACATAAAGACATGAAACATGAAGCGGGAGCTGGCGCCGCCTGGCTCTCAGCTCAGGGTTTTTCGGCATCGGATTCTTCCGGCGGGGCGGGCGGGAATTCGACTCCGGCGTAAATCTCGGCCAGCGGTAGTTCAACGCCGATCGACCGAAACCGAGCAGTCGCCTCGCGCCCGGCCGACACGGTGAACAGCCATGTCCCATCGCCCTGTCTGAAATAGCCCTCGACCATCGCACGATCGGCCGACACCAGAATGTACTCCTGAAACGACTCGATCTCGCGATAGCGCGTGAATTTGTCGCCCCGATCATAGGCCTCGGTGGTCGGCGACAGGACTTCAATGACCAGGCGCGGATTGGTGACGGTTTTTCTCCCGGTGTCGAGGGGATCGAATTGAGGCGGGCCGCAGATCACCGTTATATCGGGGTAGCAATACAAAGCCTTTCGCGCGATCCGTACCCGTGTGTTGCTTTCATGAACATGGCACGGATTGCCTTTGAGGCGGACGTGCAATTCGCCAAGCAGGTTTACAATGACCTGCCCGTGTTCATACGTCCCTCCCGCCATGGCCACGATCTCCCCATCGCGATATTCGTGCTTCTCCTGTGAATCGCGTTCCATGATGAGGTACTCATCGATGGTGTAGTGCTGTCGATGTTCGATGGGAAGAGTCATAATGATGCCGGATCATACCAAATACCAAGGCATTTCGAGAACGTCGCCAAAGGATTTGATCGAGCGGAACTGCAAAGGCCAATCGCCGCGATTAGGCGGAAAGGTTCGAGAGCCGGGCGAAGGGGTTACTTGTCGGGTTGCGCATCGGTCGTCCGGCTCCCGACCCTGTCACCTTCATACCCCACCACCGCGATCTTCAGCCGATCCGCCATCTCCAGCACCTTCTGCTTCTCCAATAAAATCGTCTTGCCCACCTCCACCACCAGGCAGCCGCCTTTATTCTCCGCGAGTTTTTCGATCGTGGTCGTGCCGATGCTGGGCACATCCATGCGCATGTCCTGATTCGTATTGGCGACCTTGATGAGGGTCCAGCCGCCGACTTTGCAATACCGGCCGGCGCGCTCGATCATCGCGTTGGTGCCTTCAACGGCTTCCACCGCGATTACGTCCTTGTCCATCACCGCCAGCGACTGGCCGATATCCAGCTTGCTGATCGTGCGGCAGAGCTCCCAGCCGAAGCGGATATCCTCCCACTGCGCGGCCGTCGGCTGCCGCTGGGTCATCACGCCGGGGGTGGCCAGTTGATCCTGACAATAGGCGGTGGAATCGATCAAGGTGATGCCTTCTTTCGCCAGTTCATCGGCCACGGCCAGCAGGACGGCGTGGTCCCGCTTGTCGCGGCGGAGGCGCGTGAACCAGAGCCGCAGCGTGCGCCAATCGGGAATGTACTGGAAATAGCGCCAGCGCGAATACATCCGCGCCTTTTTCACGCGCCCAACCATGATGGCCTCGGTGCAGCCCGCCCGCTTGAGCGTGCGAATCCACTGGCCCAGGCGAAGGACGCCGACCCATTTGAAGACGTCGCATTCGCGGCCCAGATCATCGGAAGCGCTGCCTTTGAAACCCGCGCAGACGATCCGCCGCCCGGCCGCCTTCGCGCCGCGCGCGACCCGGAGCGGAAAGACGCCTTCGCCGGCGATGAGGCCCAGGGGTGGCATGGCTTAGAGGCTATCATGCAGGCAATCCGCAATCCACCATCCGCCATTCTCTAAATGACCGCGCGCAATCCAGCGCCTCTGGACAAGCCGGGACAGAGCGCCGGAGCGCAGCGACAGAGCGCCGTCCCGGATGGCGCTCCATGTCAAACGGCGCGAAATCGCCCACAGCCATTTAGATCTCATAATCCGGCGCCAGCGGCGCGCGGAGCCGCTTGCGGTATTCCTCGGTGACATCCATCCGGCTTTCGATGCGTTTTGCGAGCACTCGGGCGAGGAGATAGACGATCGCGTAGCCGGCCATGAGCACTGCAATCTTGATCGCCGCCATGACGCGGTTCTCGCTTCGAAAGAGCATGTTGCCCGCGACATAGAGCATGAAGAACGCGAAGAGAATGCGCAGGAATCGCTCCGAAAGCACGCCGGAGTTGGCGAACCAGCCGCCGAAATATCCCCCGATGGCGAAGCCCAGCGCCAGCAGCGCCGCCGCCTTCACGTCCACATTCTGCGGGTAATAGCGGAGCATCGCGAAGACGCCGATCGGAGGCAGGAGCATCGCCAGGCTCGTCCCGACCGCGCGTTGCTGGCTGAAGCCGAAGAAAAAGACCAGCGCGGGGATGACCAGGACGCCGCCGCCGATTCCGAGCATGCCGGCGATGATGCCGACCGCCAGACCGACCGCGAGCAAGCCGTACCAGGAGGTAGTGATTTGGAGCATGGGCGGAATTGTAGAGAAGCGCGGCGGTTCATGCGATGGCGAAAAGCGGAGCGGGTGTTCGCAGAGCAGACTGGAAACCCTGCACCACAACCCATCATTTGAAGATGATCTCCCCCCAGTTGGCCGGCGTCATCTTCAGTTCGAACACTTCATCCGAGACCAGCCCGGTATCCTGATTGGCCCAGTGGGTGCGCAGGGCGGTGTCCGCGCCGGCCGAGTCGCTGTGGGTTGCGCCGAAGTCGCCCTTGATGAGCAGATCGGGCGCGGGCTTGAGATCGAGCGCCGCCAGCGGAAAAGCGGCCTCGATCGTGTAGCGCTTGGCCTTGGCGTTGACGTTCACTTTGATGGTTGTGTCTTTCAGAACGAGAACGCTGTCCATCTGATATCCCTTCTGCACGCCGGAACTGAAGGATTTCGGGTTTTTCTCGCGGGCTTCCTTGCGATAGATGACGGCCGTCGGCTGGCCGTGGAACGGGCCGACGGAGATGCGCAGATCGCCCATGACCGCTTCGCGCCGCGCCTTGGGGGCCTTGAGATCCGTGGCCAGTTGCAGGTCCACCGTGTCGCCGCGCGAGTACATGAATTCCGGGGCATCCGCGCCGTTGAGCCACGGCGTGGGGTCTTTGACTTCCCAGGCGATGTAGAGGTTCTTGTCATCGTAACTGGCCGCGGTGCGGATGGCCGTGGCATCGCCCTTGGAATACTTGAGGACCTCCGCGCCGCGGAAATCTTTGTCGAGATCGCCCGTGAAATCAGGCGTCCCGCGGGCGATGGTGAAGCGTTTGGGGCCGGAGGATTTCTGAAGCTGATGGCCGCGCGTCGCCTCGGCGATGGAAACATCCTCGGCCGTGATCGATACTTTTCCGCCGGGGATGGCTTTGACGCCTTCCAATCCCGTCACCTCGGTGTTCCAGAATGAAATGTGGCCGGCCTGCACGAAGAGCTTGCCATCAGTGGTCTGAGTGATCGATCCGCCGAAGGCTTCCTCGCCAGCGCCCGGCGGGCAGGTATCGAGGCTGACGCCCGGCTTGACGGGCTCGGGATAGGCCATCTTCGTCGGGTCGCCTTCGAAGAGGCGGGTGAGATAGAAACCGCGCTCGGTCAGCACATGCCATTCGCCCTTGTTGGTGGGGATGATCCACACGTTGCCGATCGGCTTGGGGAAGTGCGCCGAGCCGACGATGTCATAAGCGCCGCGGATCATGCCCTGCTCGGCCGGGATGGCGCGGTGCGAGCCGTGGACGCCCGTGAAATTGCTCGGGTATGTCCAGGCGAGCTTGCCGCTCTGGATGTCGTAACACTCAACCGTGCCATGATCCTGGCCGTAGCCAGCATTCCAGAGGATATACCGGCCATCGACCGATCCGTGATTGTGCTGCGCGCCCATGCCGCCGCGAATTCTCGCATCATCCGGCGCGGGCAGCTTTTTGGCCTGGGTCAGATCGTAGAGCGGCGCGCCGCAGGCGGTCCAGCCGGTGATCTTGATCTGATACATCGAGCCGCAGAAGGAGAGATCGGGCGTCATCGCCATGTACCATCCGGCCAGCCATCCGCCGAGCTCGACATCGTAGGTCTTGATCTCCTTGGGCTGCTCGATGGCATCATCGTTGGCATCGGACCAGACTTCGACCTTCTTGGTCTTCTTGCCCTTGGCCGGGCCATCGAGAGTGACTTCGCGCAGCGTGGCGCGGCGCTTGTAGGCGGCATCGCCGAA
>JBBRTW010000066.1:0-20919 GCA_038244055.1 Tepidisphaerales bacterium
CCGCAGCGAGCAAGGGGCAAACACCCAGGCGATCTTGATGAGCATCTACCGCACGTTGAAACTGCGCGGATTGGACCCGACCAAAACCATCGCCCAAGCCTTGCGAACGCTGCTGCAAACCGGCACACTGCCGGCTCTACCGGGTGAAAAGATTGCAGACGGGTGATGTGTTACCCATAATCAAGGAAATCCACTTCGGTCCTTTCATGCATAAAGTTCCAATAAAAATGACGAGGCGAAATTGTATTCCTTCATCGATGGATGTAATTACCAATGGTAATATAAACGTTGGGAACACAAAACGGGACGGCTCTGACTTTCCCGACACGATCGCACGCGGTTCACGTCTCCTTCTCCCTCCCCGCGATCCCGGCCGCCAATTCCCCCAGAATCCTTTTCCTTCCATCGACACAACCTCCCGGGGCCGCCGTCCACGCCGCGGCCCGGGGCGGGCGATTCCGCATTCAGCCGCCGCCGCGATAAGAATCATGACCCCAGCTTATCGCTCGCAAACGGCCAGAGCAATCAAATCTTCATTCTGCCCGCTCGCGGCAACAATCGTGCGCCCCGGCGGGCAGGCGCGGGGGAAGGCATGCTCGTGACCCCGGGCGATCGCATGTCGCTTGTCGTGGTGCGGGCGTGCGGACTGCCATCGCACGATTGCAGGCGAGACGCCCGCGGCACAGCCTCCTGTCGCCCACCTGCGATTTGCCTGGCACCTGACCCTGGGGGAGCGCGTCGGAATTGACCGGGGGGCGGCGTTGGATATAGTGGAGCAGCAGATGAAATCAGCATCCTTTTTCACGACGACGACCACGACCGGCCGGATTGGCTGAGCGATGTCGCGTTGACCAGAACAACCGATGACACGCCCGGCCTTTTTGCCGGGCGATTTTGTTTTATGCTGTCGGATTAACCACGAAGGACACGAAGAGCACGAAGAATTCAAATTGTGGTGCGGCCTTTCAGGCTGCTCTGGAAAAGGCAGGCTAAAAGCCCGCACCGTAACTCGCTTCTATCTTCCAACTTCTAACTTCTAACTTCTAACTTCTAACTTCTGAACCCATGCCCAACATCACACTCCCCGACGGCTCGATCAAACAACTCCCGTATGGCGCAACCATCCTCGACCTCGCCAATTCCATCGGCAAGCGCCTGGCGCAGGCGGCGGTGGCCGGTAAGGTCGATGGTGTCGTCGTCGATCTGGCCACCAAACTGGTCGGCGATCACACCGTCTCCATCCTCACCGACCGCGATCCCGATGCGCTGCTGGTGCTGCGGCACTCCACCGCCCATGTCATGGCGGAGGCGATTCAGCGGATTTGGCCGGATGTGAAGCTGGCGTATGGACCGCCGCTGGAGAACGGCTTCTACTACGACATGGCCCTGGACAGCCCGATCTCCACCAACGATTTCGCCAAGATCGAGGCCGAGATGGCCAAGATCGTGGGCGAGGATCGCCCCTTCACCCGCTATGAGCTACCGCTCAATATAGGAATGGAAAGACTCAAGGTGGAAGACAACAAATACAAGATCGACAATGCTAACCGTGCCATCGAGAGCGGTGCGAAGAAATTGAGTTGGTATATCACTGGCAAGCCGAAGAAATTGAAGCAAGGTGACGGCCAGGAACTTTATCAAATGACCGAGAGTCACTTCGTCCCAGTCGACGCCGACAAGGGAAATGTGATTGACACCGATTCTCTTGTTCCACTATCAAGCGCCGCTGTTCGAATTGCACGTGCCGATTGGGAAGACCTCTGCATGGGCCCGCACATCCCCTCCACCGGCCGGATCAAGGGCTTCAAGATCATGTCGGTGGCCTCCTCGCACTGGCATGGGGATATCAAGAGCGACAAATTTCAGCGCGTCTACGGCACCGCCTTCTTCGATAAGAAGCAGCTCGATGAGCATCTCAAGCAGCTCGATGAGGCCAAGAAACGCGATCACCGTTTCCTCGGCCCGCAGCTTGGGCTCTTCGCGATCGACGATGCGGTGGGGCAGGGGCTGGTGCTGTGGAAGCCCAAAGGCGCGATCGTGCGCCAGGAGCTCCAGAACTTCATCTCCGAGCATCTCAAGCGCCAGGGCTACAGCCAGGTTTTCACCCCGCATATCGGCCGGCTCGGCCTCTATCGCACCTCCGGCCATTACCCCTACTACCGCGAGAGCCAGTTCCCACCGCTGGTCGATCGCGAGCTGGTCGAGAAACTCTCGCAGGAAGGCTGCTCCTGCGCCCAGCTCTCCAACATGATGGAGAAGGGCGAAGTCGATGGCTACCTGCTCAAGCCGATGAACTGCCCGATGCACATCAAGATCTTCTCATCCGAGCAGCGGAGCTACCGCGATATGCCGGTGCGGCTGGCCGAGTTCGGCACCGTCTACCGCTGGGAGAAATCCGGCGAGCTCGGCGGCATGACCCGCGTGCGCGGGTTTACGCAGGATGATGCGCATTTGTTCTGCACCGAGGAGCAGGTGGCGGCCGAGGTGCAGGGATGCCTGGAACTGGTCAAGATCGTCCTCGGCACACTGGGCATGAAAGATTACCGCGTGCGCGTGGGCCTGCGCGATCCAGACAGCGCCAAGTATGTCGGCTCGCCCGATCAATGGGATCGCGCCGAGCAGGCGTGTCTGTCGGCCGCGCAGGCGCTGGGCGTGCCCTTCACCAAGGAGCCGGGCGAGGCCGCGTTTTACGGGCCGAAGATCGATTTCGTGGTGCGGGATGTGATCGGCCGGGAATGGCAGCTCGGGACCGTGCAGGTGGATTACCAACTGCCGCAGCGCTTTGATCTCTCCTATGTCGGCGCGGACAACGCCCCGCACAAGCCGGTGATGATCCACCGCGCGCCCTTCGGGAGCATGGAGCGGTTCATCGGGGTCTTGATCGAGCATTTCGCCGGCGCATTCCCGCTCTGGCTCGCGCCGGTGCAGGTGGCGGTGCTCAGCATCAGCGAGAAGACCAACGCCTACGCGCAGAAAGTGACCGATGAGCTGAAAGCGGCCGGCCTGCGCGTGGAGGCGAACCTTGGGAGCGAGAAGATCGGCGCGAAGATCCGCAGCGCATCGATGGATAAGGTGCCGTATATGGTGGTGCTGGGGGAGAAGGAAATCGAGGCTGGATTGGTGGCCGTGCGGCATCGCACGGCGGGCGATGGTGGGCAGATGAGCGTGGTGGCGCTGATTGAGAAGCTCAAGGAAGAGATCGCGAGCAAGGCGCTCCCGCCAGCGGTGCCTGTTGCGCAGTAGCGAGGAGGCGCAGTTGTCAATTGGTTGGACCCCACTGTCCCGGTCATCGTCGAACGGCCCGGTGAGATCGTGGTCGTGACCATCTATACCTTTTTCTTCTGAGTTGAGGAGCGCGCCGATGAAAATCACATACGATAAAGACGTCGATGCGGTGTATATCCAGTTGATCGAAGGAGACCACCAGTGCAGAACGGTGTCCTTGAATGACGATGTCGCGCTCGATTTCGATGAGCGCGAGCGGCTGGTTGGGATCGAAATCCTCGATGCGCGGCGGGTGATTGGCAAGGGGAAGCTGCCGACGGTGGTCACCGAGAGTCTAACCACGACCGCGGCGACACCGGCCGCCCCCGCCGCGCGAGCGCGGACCGCCAGAACGCCATCCAAAGCCGGCGGGCGCGTCCGCAAGGCGAGTTAAACTTCAATCCTGCCGTCATTCGGGTCCTACTTACTTATCTCGATCACTTCCACCCGGTGAAACACCGTCGGCCCCTCCCAGACGCCCAGCCCGAGGAAGTGGTCATCGTTGCACCGCCAAACCGAATTCCGGGAGAGATTTACAAAATCGGTGGCAAATTCCGAGACCAGCTTGTCATCAATCAAGAGCTTGACGCCATCGTTGCGCACCTGAACGATGCTCCGATGCCGCTTCGTGTCATTCAATTCTTCAGGCAGTTTCTTTTGCGTTCGATTGCGCGCGTGCCCATCAACATCCGTAATGCGGGTCTGGCTGCCGCCGATATACCATTCAAACGCGGTATCACCGTGCGACAGAAGGTGTACAAAATCGGCTTTCGGCGTGGTTCGCGTGAATTCCACGATCAGGTCATATTCCGCCGGCGGACGATACTTGCTCATGATGCGCGCGTTCGGCACCCTTTCAGGAGAGATCAGCGCCCCATCTGCAAACCTCCACTCCCCCTTTTCGGCCGCCTTAATGTTAAACTGTGTCAACAGGTTGATCGCTCCCGGCTTGCGCGAACCGCTCTTGATGGGTGATGCTTCCACCTTCGCATTCACGGCAATCGCACCCTTGCCGCCTTCGGAAATCCGCTTTTCGATCTGCACCCGTCGCAATCCGGATGTTCCCTCCAAGACCTTCTGGTAGTGCCACGCAGCGCGCCCGGCCGCCGCAGCGCGTGCAGTTGGATCGGTCTGCTTCAACGAAACCTCCCACCAACCATCGGCAAGCTTTCCAAGCGCCTCAGCCCCGGTTGCACCTGCCAATTCCTGCCCCGCCAGCGCCTTGAGCGCCGCATCGGAGCCCTTGCCCAGCATCGGAAGGCCAACGTCCCATTTCCCCTTGACGAAGCAATTGTAGCGGCCGACCGACAGGTTCGCGCCCGGGTCATCCGGAGATGTCTTCAATGTTTCATTGTCTTTATCGAGTCGCGCCGCCGACTCCTTCAAGGCGCTCAATTCCTTCAATCGCTTTTGAACCTGCGCCCGCAGTTCGGGATTTGGCGCCGCCATAGTCTGGGCGGATGAGCAGGCACGCATGGCCAGAGGCAGTGCGTTTGCCGCTGCAAGCTCATCGGTCAGCGATAGAATCATGCGGACATTTTCCGTCGCGGTGTCCGGGGAAACACCTGCCTTGAGCCCCATTGCCGCCTCGGCCTTCATCGCCAGCCCATCGACAACGAACTCCTTGTCCAGCCGATCGGCCGCGGTGAATGCCATGGAAAGGCTCGCGCCTTCCAGCGCCGAATCAACCGCGGCGGCCAACAGCACAAACTCATCGACGGGCACCGCCCGCGACTTCTCAGCCTGATCCTGCAGCGCCACCGCGAGTTTGCGCCGCCCCGAGGGGGTGCGGTCGGCAAGTTGGGCGGCGAACACATCCTTGAGCAGTTTGCGCGACGCCGCCTGCTCGGGCTTGGCGGGCACCGCGAGCCGCGCCGGCGTTGGTGGCGGCGCCATCTCTGCAATGATCACGGCTGGCGGAGCCACATCATGATTCTTGGGGTCCACCGCCGGGGTGACCGGGTTGGGGGACGGCTCCACCGGCGGATTCGACCGCTTCTCAGCGGGCTGAGGAGCGACCTTCTCCTTCGGAGGCGTCCAGTCATCGTCAAAAATGTTCTTCGCGCCGACCACTTGCACCGGCACCGCAAACAGTGTGATGAGAATCAAATAACGCCACATCGAAAGTTTCATTCGGCCACCTCATAATGTGCGAACCCGCCCGCCAAACTACGTCGCTATTTCAACCTTTGCAAGGAAATTTCGAACGCGCTGCCGCTCCTTTTTGCCCTGCGCGAGGCCGGGAAATCGGTCCATCTCGCCAACCTCACCTTCTCCAACATCCCGCCCAGCGCCGGACGCCGCCCCGTGCCCGAACTCGTCGAGATCACGGCGGATTCTGATGGCAGCAAGCATTACTTCCCCGAAAAGCATCTTGCCCAATGGTTCGCCAACTGGGGCGATGATCGGCCGATCTGATGCATCGGGCGGTTTGGCCCGGCCGCGGTCACTCGCGCCTATCGCGCTCTCGATAAGCTGATCAAGCCCCACACGATTATTCTCGTCGATGGCGGCACCGACAGCCTCATGCGTGGAGATGAATCAGGGCCGGGCACACCCGTTGAAGATATTTCCAGCATCGCCGCCCCGGCCAATTGATCGCGAATTCACAGTCTGCCTGCTTTTTCAAATATCCGACCCGCCCGCTGCTTCTTCCAATCCCGCGCTCGCACCAGCAACAGCCCTTCCGGCAACGCCGCGGTTTCCACCCTCCAGCCATTCTCGATCCGGCCGTCATCCGTATCCTGGAGTTCCCAAGCTTCATCGGCCGGCGAATATTCTTGTGGCTCGCTTGCATCGTCGGGTAGACTCGCTGGAAAGGACCACCTATGCCACAAGCCCACTATTATGCGCTCACCTGCCTGAGCCTGACCATCGCGCTGGCAACCGCCAATCAGGCGGCCGCCAAGAACATCTTCGACGATGACTGGACGCCGCCCAAGCCCGCCGAAGCGCCGCGCTCCAAACCCGCACATAAGCCGGCCGATCCGCCCGCGGTCGTTCCAACTCCCCCCACTCCGGCAGATACGGCGAATGTCGCGCCGCCAACCCCAGCGCCCATCGCGCCCACGCCGCCAGCGCGGCTGGCCGTCCCCGCTCGCCCGGAACAGGCGGCCGTGCGGAAAGTCATGAAAGAAGTCTTCGCCGAGCAACTGATCGATCGCTCGATTAAGGGCCGTCGGAAACTGGCGGATTCTCTGCTTGCCCAGGCGGACAAATCCGCGGAAGTTCCGGCCGAGCGTTTTGTATTGCTGGCCGCTTCGATCGATGCGGGCGTGGAAGGCGCGAGCTTGCCGGTTGCATTTCGCGCGGCCGATTCATTGGGGCGCGAGTTCGATGTCGATGCACTGACGATGAAAGCGGTCGCCGTCAGCGCCCTGGAGGCGCGGAGCGTGCCGGCTGAATCATCCGCCGAGACGGTCCTCGCCGGACTGGAGTTGGCGCGCAATCTGGCCAGCGCGGGGGATTTCACGAACGCAGCGCGCGTCTGCACGTCGATGAATGCGATACCGGGCGACAAAGCGCAGCGCGATGCGATTCAGCAGTTCGCAAAAAGTATCGAGGCCGAGCGCGAAGTCGCGGCCACGGCGGCCAAAGCGCTGGAAAAGCTCAAAGCATCGCCCGAAGATCCAGCGGCGAATCTGACCGCCGGGCTCCATGCGTGCCTCTACCTGGGCGACTGGGACCCGGGGCTCTACATGCTGACAAAATGCGCCGACCCTGCAATTCGCGATCTGGCGGCGCGGGAGATGGCGATCCGGAAGGATGCGGCAAAGTCGGTGGCGGCTTCCGACAAGGACCGGCTGGGAGATGTCTGGTGGGAAGTGGCGGATCGTGAGAAAACCGCGGCGACGAAGTCGCGAATGGCCGCCCGGGCCGCCTACTGGTATGAGTCAGCGCTGCCGGAACTGGTGGGGCTGAACAAGGCGAAGGCGGAAAAGCGGATGGCGTCGGTTGGCGCGGCGGCGGGCTCGGGCGCGGCCGTGGCCGGCGCGGGGAAGGTTCCAGCGGCCGGCGGCAATCCCAAGGCGAATTCCGGATTGGCGCCGGGACTGGTGATGCTGGAATACGCGCGCGACAAGAGCCAGGAAAAGCCGGCGTATGTCGATCCCGATCATCTGGGCAAGCCCGTGAGCGCCCCGCAGGTGGTGACCACGCTCGACTGGAAGTACGACGAGAAACATAACGCCGTGGCCAGCGGCTATCTTCGCATCGACAAGGCCGGGGATTACGTCTTCAACTCAAACAGTTTTTACGATCGCAACGCGCTGTACGTGAATGGCAAACTGGTCTGCCCCTATCGAGATGGAGAGACCAAGACCGCCACCATCGCGCTCGAAGCCGGCTATGTTCCAATTCAGTCGGTGGGGAGCACCGATGCCAGGGGAACGGTTCGCGTGAAGTGGACGCGGCCGGGCGATCGCGGCCTTTCCGATGTTCCGGCGGAGGTGCTCTTTCATTCAACCCAGGGTTCGTCGGGGGCGCCCGTGGCGGTGGCGCGGCCGGCGGTTGGTTCTGGCGGCGCGACGGGCGCTGCCACCGGCGGGCCGGCCAGGGGCGGCGTGGGCGGGGCGGGGCGCCTTGATGAGACGATCGGAATCACCGCCAGGAAAGAAGTCGGGTACGATGTTGGAAAGATCGCCAAAGGGGAGAAACTCATCCTGCAATATGTTTCGGGAAAGTGGAAGTCCTGGGGCCATATTGCCGGAGAATCGCCCGATGGAACCGGGGAAAAGATGCCGGAGTCCTGCCGGGTGGCCATCTGCGAATTGACCCCCGATGCCGGCGCGAAAGTGCTGGCGATCGTGCCGGGCGGGACAAAGCAAACACCTTTCGCCTGGGCGGCGGAGCGCGATTACGCCGACCTCGTATTGAGAATCAATGACTCAGACGGGGACTTTGCGAATAATCCCGAGAAAGATGTGAAGTATCATTTGCAGGTCCTTCGGGAGAAATGACTTCGTAAACTGGGGCCTGCTCGTCCGCCGCCTGGCCGCATCCGCCCCTCCAACGCTTCCGCGCGCTCAAGCCCGCCCTGCTTGCCACAAATACAACCTCCCGTTTCAGCCGCAAAACCGCATTCCCGCGATGACATTGCGCCAATTGCTGAATTTTTTCGGCATAACCTCCACCCTCGCATGGGAGAATAAGACAGAAAGAGGTGGATCGATGAATTCCAGCATCCCGACCGATGGCCAGTTGCTCGCGCGCTTCGCACGCACTGGAGATGAGCAGGCTTTCGCCGAGATTGTCGGCCGGCACGGCGCGATGATCTATCGCATTTGCTCCCGTCTCTGCCACCAGCCCCAGGATGCCCAGGACGCGGCCCAGAACGTCTTCATCACACTGGCCGAGAAGGCCCGGATCATGCAATCGCGCGATTGCCTGGCCGGCTGGCTCCATCAGACCGCGGTTCACACCTGCATGCGCTGGCGGCGCGGCGCGATGACCCGCGCCCTGCACGAACGACAGGCCGCCCGCTCGAGGCCCGACAGCGCCGAAAAGGAGGCCGGCCTCGATGCCGCCGAGGAGTTCAATCAACTCTGCAAAGCGCTGGGCGCGCTGCCCGAGGATTATCGCAACGCCCTGATCCTCCACCATCTCGAAGGCTACACCATCGAGCAGGTCGCCGAGCTGCTTGCCATGCGCCCCGGCACCATCGCCGCGCGCCTGAGCCGCGGCCGCGCCATGCTGCGCGAGCGCCTGGCCACTGTCGGCCTGCTTCTGGCGGCCCATTCCGCCAACCTGCTCCTCGACGAATCAGAAACCCTGGCCATGACGCCGGAATTGGCCCGGTCCATCAAGCAATCGGCCGCCGCCGCCGCCGCCGCGAGCGCTGAATCCGCACTCCCCGCCGCAGCGCTGGGCGCGGCAGTCCCGCTGACCTTCGCCGCCAAACTCAAGGCCGCTTGCATAGTGATGGCGCTTTCCACGAGCACATTCGCCGCCGGCGCTTGGGCCGCCCATTGCGCACTGGCTCCCATGGAGCCCATCGCCACCGCCGGACCCAAAGCCCAAGCAGACCCTGAACCTGATTCCGAGCCAACCGACGCCACCCTCAGCAGCGGGCGAAGCACAGGCGTCCCCGAGCCTTCCAGTCTTTTTATCTTTGGCCCCCTGGCCTGCCTCATGCGCCGCCCGCGCCGCGGTTGATCTGCTTCGTCTCCGCGCGTTCGGGCTGTTGGGGCGATCGGACAAAGCCAAATCCCGGAATCGCAACTCAAAGCGGTTGCGCGATGCCGCCCAGATGGCTACGGCCTCACAAAATGAATCATCGGATCCCGAAAATTCACCCCCACATCGGCCTGTAAAATCCGATACCCCTTCTCCGTCAGCATCCTACAGGTTCGCTCCAGCCCCGCGTGATACCAGCGGCCGGGGGAGGGCTGGTCATCTTCGACCAGGCTCTTGATCGGCAGCGCCTGGCCGGGAAGGGGCTGGCCGTTCCAGGGGAGGCCGTTCATGGGTGAGAGGGCTCGGCGGATATCCAGGGCCTGCTGGTTCCGCGCGGCCCAGTTGTATTTTTCGTAGTCGGCCACCATGACCATCGCATGCGCGCCGGGGCGCAGCTTGTTCCACAGATTCGTCATGTAGGCCTCGATGCCATCGAAGGAAACGTGGCAGAGGCAGCCGAAGGAGAAGAGAAAATCGAATTTGTTATCCGGGAGGTCCGAGCAGGAAAAATCGTTCACCTGGAAATAGCGCACATGCGCCTGTGGGCCGACGTACTGCCAGAATTGATTGTGCTCGGCGGGCAAAGCATCGAGGCACCACACCTCCCGCGCCGGGAGCATGGCCCGGGTCCATCCGCCCCGCCCCGGGCCGATCTCGAGGGCGACGGTATCGGCCGTGATGAAAGGCCGGATGCAGGCGAGGTAGGTGGCGTGGAGAACGCTCATGTACCCGAGCGCGCCGTAGCCGCTGGAGGTGATCGGATCGAGCGGGTTGCCTTCGAAATAGCCGCCTTTCCAGAGTCCCTGGAAGGAATCGAGCTCGCGCTGGAGGCGGGTGGAGGGAGATTCAAGAGTGAGTTCTAACGCGGAGCTGGCGGCGCAGTCAGCGGAAGGGTCGGCGAGGGTGTTCATGGGGAGGACCGTTACAGGAGTTGAATATGGCCCGCGGCGCGGACGTATGGGGTGGTTATCGGTCCTTGGGTTGAAGAGGCTGTAAGGTTTTTGAGGCGGCTCAAATCGTGGCCGCCAATTCGAGGGCGGCGATGAAGTCCCCATTCGTCGCCAGCCCATCCTCAAGCCCCATCGCCTCTTCGCGATTGAGCCACAGGATTTCCTCCACCTCGCCCGGCGCGGGCCAGAGCTCGCCATCGATCCACTCGGCCAGCCAGCCGAAGAGCGTGAATTGGCCGAAGCGGGTTTGCCAGACGGGCCGGAGGGGGCGGACTTCGATGCCGAGTTCTTCGCGGGCTTCGCGCACGATGGCCTCTTCGTGGGATTCACCGGCCTCGACCCCGCCGCCGGGGAAGGCGATCTTGCCGGGGAGCGAGCACCCCTTGGCGCGGCGGACCATCAGCCAGCGCCCATCCGCGCGGCGCAGGCCGAAGACCACGCCGTGTGCCCGGCCATCAGGTTGGACGAAGCGTTTGCCCACAACCCGACGGTATGTTGAGGGGAATGCAAGTCAATCGGGAAGTAAGCGGCGGAAAGCAATTTGTCGTGCGGCCGTCCCCGGCTGCGGCAGGAGAAGCGATGGCTTCAAACAAAAACGCAGGCGGGAGGCCCGCACCACAATGAATGCGATGCGAAGGGATCACCGGGGTTTGGGTTGTTCGCCCGTATTGGAATTGATCGGGCGGCCGGTGAAATTATTATAGCGGCCGCCATCGTAGTAATTGGTCGCGGGTGCGACCTTGGCGGGCGTGGGCGGTTGGGTGGCCCGAATGATCTGCTCGGCGCGTGAACCGGGGATAGGACGTTGCTGGTTGATCAACCCATTCGAGGACGTCGGGCCAAGGGGCGTTGGTCCCGGCGTGGTGTAGGAGGTGATTGGCTTGGGGTAAAAGCCCGAGGAGTTGAAAGTCGGCGGCGGCGTGTACCGGAACGGCGTCGTCGTCGTGGAGGGTTTATTGCTGAACGCGCCCATGCGGGCCATCGTGCCGACGGCGATCAGCACCAGGACCACCCATCCGCCTCCACCACTCGATTTGACGGCTGGCTTGGCCTTGGCGGCCGTGGCATAAGACAAAGTCTGCTTGGGCTGAACTGGCGGCGGGGGAACGATTGCCGGGGGCATGACCGGCGGCCTGGGAATTGATTTGGTCACCCGCGGCTCGGGCTTGATCTCGCGAATCGGCGGGGCGGGCGGGGGCATCGACATGCCCGAGCCGCCGAAGGCGCATCCACAACGGCGGCAAAATCGCGAGGAATCGGCCACTTCTTTGGAGCAGCGCGGGCATCGCATGGTTTCAACTTGCATATCGCACCTCGGTCATCGCAACCGCATCCTGGATGGCGGTTGATACATCATACGCTTGTGTCGGACGTCTAAGCTATTACGTTTACCCACTTTCATCCTGACAGGAAATGCCCCGATAAGGTCAGTCCGGAGCGGGGAATTTATCGGTTTTGGGCGAGGCCGGATCATTCGCAACCTTATGGCGTGTAATGACTTGCACCAATTGGCGGTCCAATTTCGGCATCAGGGCCTCCAAGGGCGTTCGGCGGCGAATCCAGAGGATCGCGAGGGTCCAGGCAAGAAAGACCGCGGCGGCCGAAAGATTCTGCCAGGAGTAAAACTCCCACGCCTGGTGATTGATCCAGACATCCTCCCGGCCGCGCGCCCAGGGATACCAGTAGCTGATTCCCCACCCTGGCCCCGAGCCGTAGTAATCCATGACGAGGTGGAGGTGGAACATGGCGAGGTAAACCAGGAACGCCAGAATGCGGCGGCGCACCGAGAAACCGGCCAGGATTGCAGCGCCGAGCAGTGAGAAGGTGAGGTTATGCCCGAGGACATGATGGTATTCCTCGAAATGCCAGTGGGAGATGAGAATGCCCAGCCCATCCAGGTCCGGCGCGGTGGCGGCTATCATGCAGAAGAGGCGCTGCCGCGGGGTCATGGGGAGCAGGTTGGCCAGGCACCATCCGGACATCAGGTGGGTTTGGACGTGCATGGTTGTTGATTCTAATCAGTTTCTCATTGGTGATGCGGGATACTCAAGCGGCGGATAATCTGAACCAAATGTGCGATGGGCCGGTTGCGTACGCCGCCAAATGTTGTGCGCGCGGGCATTATTGGTCAAAATGGGGATTCATCAGTGTGTTGGCTCCATGATTTTGCAGGAGAGAGGGTATGACGTACCGCCAGAGGGCTACGATTGAAGGTCTCGAAGAACGAAAGATGCTCAACGGCGACCTCAAATGGGGTGTGCCGGATGGTGCCATTCAGGATGCGCTGACTTCCGATGCGCAGGGAGGGGCATATGTGATCGGGCACTTCAGGGGAACAGTCGATTTCAACCCGGCCAAGAACCGCTTCGCCAACCTCACGGCGGCCAACGCCACTGGCGATATGTTTGTGGCCAAATATCTATCCAACGGCGCACTGGCTTGGGTCACGCAGTATGGCAATGTCACCTCCGCGCCGCGCGGGACGGGCGCGGTGGCGGCCCGGCTGACCGGTGCCACCGGGTTTACCATCTGGATCTCAGGCACGTTCGCGGGAACAGTGGATTTCACTCCATCTGCCAAGGGGGGCAACGTGGCTTCCAATGGCAAGAACGACATGTTCCTCCTCGGGCTGAGCGAAACGGGCGTTTTACGCTCGGTGGCGCGGGTGGGCACGGGCAATTCAGAAGCCGCGGTGGGCGTGGCGCTGGATGGGCAGGGACGCATCTACCTGGCCGGCACGCTGGATGATGCCTCGGGCGATACGCAGACGATTGCGACGCAGTTTACCGGGCGCGGCAAGTTCATTGCGACGCTTTCGTGGAATCAAACGGGTGTGGACATCGTTCCGACGGCGGTGTCGGCCGATGGGGATGGGGATTTCTTCATGGCGGGGACTGTTTCGAATGACTTCACATTTTCGCTGGCACCTGGCGGCACGGTGACTGGGGCGACTTCGTTCCTGCTGAAGTTGGATCCGAGCGGGACCTTCGCCTGGGTCGGGCAGATCGATGGGGCCACCATCAAATCGGTGGCGACCGACAAGCTTTCGACGCAGGGGCCATACTCGGTCTCGATCGCCGGTGCATTCTCGGGGACACAGGATTTCGGATTCAACTCCGGGATCAAGGCGACCATGATCTCGGCCGGCGGAACCGATGGATTCGTAGCCCGCTACGATGATGCCGGTACGATCCTGTTCGGCTACCGCATGGGCGGAACGGGGGCCGACTCGGCCAACTCGGTGGATATGGATGCGGGCGGATCAACGTATATCGGCGGAGAATTCCAGGGCGTGGCCAACTTCCCGCGCGGGGCGGCGCTGACCAGCCGCGGCGGGTCGGACGGTTTCACGGCCAAATACGGGCCGACCGGCCGCCAATTGTACCTCGATCAATTCGGCGGGACGGGGACGGATCGAATCGCGCATGTGGCGATCGGCCAGGGCGCGGACCTCGTGGCGACCGGGCCGCTGTTCGCGCCGGGCAATTACGATCCGTTCGGCGGGACCTTCACCCTGCAGCCGCAGAAGGGGCATGCGCAGGATTTGTTTGTGATACGGTTGGATTGAGGAGGGTTGGCTCTACGCGGATACCGACGAAGTGCATTGGCGCTTTTCGGTTATGCACTGCGCGGCGTGAGCTTCGTGTAGGTTCGATCGAGGAACGCGATCTGGGCCGCATCGGCGATTTGCTTCAAGCGATCGGAGATTTCGGCCGATCGACCGGCGTCCGCGACGGCCGACAGTTCGACAGTCGAACCATTGGTGAAATGGATCGTGTAATCGCCGCCCCCGGCGTGGATGATTCGATCGAGTTTCACCTGCGATTCCAAGAGTTCTTCAATGCGCGTCCAGAAGGTCCGGATGCGCGTGTAGTCGGGTGACATTTCACCGATAAGGATGAACTCCGTCATTGCGGTAGATGCATCATCGCTGGGAACGAATGTGACGGCGCAACCCCGCCTTTGCAAATCGAAGTAGATGCAATCCACCAAGGGGGGATCGTACAGGCGATCATCGGAATCGATGGGGTCACTCATCACTGTCCTCTATCGGATATGCGTGAATGTATCGTCCATCGCACACGATGCGAATTGTATGCACCTTGCAGCCGTTCGCCAATCCAATTTCATGTGTGGCGATCACGTCAAGGGGATTGGGTAACTGAGCGGCCGGGGTCCAGCCCGCCAAAATCACCTCTGCTTCGATCTGGTCGACAAACGATTCCAACGTCCAAAAGGCGAGGAACTTGCTACCCCAGACCTTGCCCGTGCGCTCTTTGAGCTTCTTCGGATTGAGCTTGCTCAAACTCTCATGCCATTCGTGTTTCTTCCGGCGGATGATCTGAAGCCCGGAGTCCACCGTTCTGAGGACGCCGCCATCGGGAACGCGGTTGAGGTCGATCTTGGCCATGGCGGAATCCCCTGTCTACTTGAGTTCAGCCACGCTAAAAGGAAGTACGACCCAGATCGACTGCTTTTCCTCCTCGGTCAGACTCGTCGCATCAATAATGCGCCACAACATGCTCCGCTTTCGCTTCTCGGTAAGGCCGTCGAACGCGCGCGACACAACAAGAACGTGAATGTTGCCTTCATAGCCGTCGGAGATATCCACCGTGTCGGCCGGAAATTTCGCGCGCAGTGCTTGTTCGAGAATCTTCTTAATCCGTGCGTTTTTCCCAAACTTGCGTCTTGGTTGGCTGATTGAGGCCATGGTTCATCCCATATGCTTGATCATCTCGCTCGCGAACTCCGAGCACTTCACTTCCTTCGCCCCCTCCATCAGCCGCGCGAAATCGTAGGTCACCGTTTTCGCGCCGATGGTGCTGTCCAGGCTCTTGATGATCAGATCCGCCGCTTCCTGCCAGCCCATGTATTCGAACATCATGTGGCCGGAGAGGATGACGCTGCCGGGGTTGACCTTGTCGAGGTTGGCGTACTTGGGGGCGGTGCCGTGGGTGGCTTCGAAGATGGCGTGGCCGGAGACGTAGTTGATGTTGCCGCCGGGGGCGATGCCGATGCCGCCGACCTGAGCCGCCAGGGCATCGGAGAGATAGTCGCCGTTGAGGTTGAGCGTGGCGATCACCGAGAACTCTTCGGGGCGAGTGAGCACCTGCTGCAGCGTGATGTCGGCGATGGAGTCCTTGATGATCAGCCCAGCGCCGGGCTTGCCCGCGGGGATCTTGCACCACGGGCCGCCATCGATCTCGACCGCGCCGAAGAAATCCTTCGCCACCTTATATCCCCAGTCGCGGAAGCCGCCTTCGGTGAACTTCATGATGTTCCCCTTATGCACCAGGTTCACGCTCTTGAGGTTGTGCTTGATGGCGTGGCTGATCGCGGTATGCACGAGGCGCTCGGTCCCGAGATAGCTGACGGCCTTGATGCCGACGCCGACTTCCATGACGACCTGCCGCTTGGGCTCGCCGATCCCTACGAGCTGGGTCTGCCAGGCTTGCGACGCGGCCTGCGTGCCGACGCGGATTTTCTTGAAATCCTTGGGGAACTCTTTGGCGATGAAGTCGAGGATCTTGGCGGCCTCGGGGCTGCCGGCGGCGTATTCGATGCCGGCGTAGATGTCCTCGGTGTTCTCGCGGAAGATGACCATGTTGACCTTCTCTGGATGCTTGACCGGCGAAGGCACGCCCGTGAACCAGCGCACCGGGCGCAGGCAGACGTAGAGGTCGAGCAACTGCCGCAGCGCGACGTTCAGCGAGCGGATGCCGCCGCCAACCGGCGTGGTGAGCGGGCCTTTGATGCCGACCAGGAATTGCTTGAAGGCTTCAACCGTGTCATCGGGCAGCCACGCTTTGGCATCGCCCTCGGGGGTGCCGGTCTTGAATTTATCGAAGGCCTTTCCGCCGGCGAAGACTTCCATCCAGGCGATCTTGCGCTGGCCCTTGTAGGCCTTGGCGACCGCGGCATCGAACACGCGCACGGAGGCTTTCCAGATGTCCGGGCCGGTGCCATCGCCTTCGATGAAGGGAATGATCGGGTTATTCGGAACATTGAGCTTGCCGGCGGAGATGGTGATGGCCTGGCCGGTGGAGGGAACGACGACATCTTTGAACGCGGGCATGGATTTTCCTGGAAAGGGATGAGTGAACGCGAACCGAGCCGCGAAAAGTAAGGCGGCGGTTGGCGACTGTCAATGCGGCAACGGGTTGCGGCGGCAGCGGTGAAACGGTTGCTCCGCCACAGAGAACGCCGAGGGCACAGAGGAAGAAAGATATGAATGAATAGGTAGAGGTCTTGCGCGATTTGGGGCGCTTCGACGCCATCCGGGACGGCGCTCTGTTCGCTGTCGCTCCCGGCGCTGTGTCCCGGCTTGTTCAACCATCTCCTTTTCTCTGTGTGCTCTGTGTGCTCTGTGGCGAATTCTCGTTTTGACTGCTCCGAGCCGGTATATTCCTGCCACTTAATCGACGGAGGGAATCGTGGCTGGGAAGATCACATGCGAATGCGGGAAGCGGTATTCGTGGAAGCCGGAGCTGGCGGGCAAGCGCGCCAAATGCAAATGCGGGGGAATCGTGAAGTTCCCGATGGAAGACCCCGAGGCGCTGGAACTGGCGGAGGCGAAGGACTTCGATGCGCTCATTCGCTCGATGCCGCCGCACGAGACCAGCGAATCGGGCGCGGACATCTACCGGCACGAGGCGCGCACCAAGCCCTTCGAGCTGGCAATTGGAGATTCGGATTCGATCGATGCGATTTCAAAACATATCGAGAAATACATCGGCCCGGCCGATGGCGTATTCCATGAGATCGTCTCGGACCTGGTTCACATCGACATTCACATGGTCGCTCCCACCGAGGCGCGGCCGTGGCATACGCTGGTCACCAGCGGCATGAGCGATCGGCCGATGACCGTGGGCGATGATCCGGCGATGCGCGAGTTCGCCCATGCGGAGCTTCTCATCTGCCTGCCGCCCGACTGGCCGCTGGACGAGCAGTCATTCGAGGATGATGCCAACTACTGGCCGATCCGCTGGCTCAAGACGATCGCGCGGATGCCGCACGAGTATGAGACCTGGGTCGGCTCGGGCCACACGATCCCCAACGGCGACCCGCCTGAGCCATTTGGGAGCAACACGAAGATGTGCTGCATGCTGCTGCTCCAATCGAGCTTGGTGGAAGAGGGGTTTCATCAACTCAAAGTCGGCGGGAAGACCATCAACTTCTACGCGCTCTTCCCGCTCTACAAAGAGGAGATGGAAGCCAAGCTCAAAAAGGGATCGGATTATCTGATGGAGAAATTCGACAAGGAGCAGATCACGGAACTGCTGGATGTGGGCCGGAAGAATTCGTGCAGGAAATTCATGGGCCTGTTCTAAAATGACCCTGCGCAATCCCACGCCTCCGGACAAGCCGGGACAGAGCGCCGGAGCGCAGCGACAGAGCGCCGTCCCGGATGGCGTGGAGTGCCAACACCGCCCGAGCGCGCACGATCATTTAGCTGCGGAGTTCGTCGTCGGGTTGGCTGTCGGATCGGTCGCGGGATTTGTCGCCGGTTGCGCCGCCGGCCGGACCTGCTGGAAATCCCAACCGCCGCCAAGAGATTTAATAAGCAGGACCGTCGCGGTCAGGCGCTGGTTCAGGATCTGCGCGGCCGATAGTTCGTTGGTCAGCAGCGTGCGCTCGGCATCGATGACCTGGAGATAACCGATCAGCCCCTGATCGTATTGAAGCTGCGAGAGGCGCAGGTACTCGCGCGAGGATTTGACGGCCAGGGCCTGTGCGCGAGCCTCATCAGCGCGGTAGTGGAGATCGGTGAGAGAATTCTCCACGTCGCCGATCGCATTCAGCACCGAGCCGCGGTAATCGGCCAGCAATTCGGCGTAGCGGGCTTTGACCTGCTCGAGATTGGCATCGAGCTTGCCGCCCTCGAAGATCGGCCAGGAAACGCTCGGGCCAAACGACCAGATCCGATTTTGCCAGTCGACGGCGTGACGAAGGTCGAAGCTCTCGAAACCGGCCGCGCCCGAGAGCTGGATATTGGGATAAAACTGGGCGATGGCCACGCCGATCTGGGCATTGGAGGCGATCAGGTTCTGCTCCGACTCGGCCACATCCGGGCGGCGGCGGAGCAGGTCGGCGGGCAGGCCGGCGGGAATCGAAGGCGGCTCAAGATCGAGCGGCTTAATGGCGACATTCAACTCAACCGGCGGTCGGCCGATGAGAATGGCCAGGGAATGCTCCGCATCATCGCGCTGGCGGGTGACTTCAAGCTGCTGGGTGCGGGTGGCGTGAAGCTGTGCATCGGCCTGCGCGGCGGCGACCTGCCCGACCAGCCCGGCGCGAAGCTGCTTCTGCGTCAACTCGACCTGGCGGCGGTAGGACTCGGTGGTCTGGGCGAGAATAGTGGCCTGGAGGTCGAAGGCACGGATGTTGAAGTACGTCTGGGCGACATCGGCCTGGAGTGTCTGGAGCACAACTTCATAATCGAGCTCCGAGGCGGTGACCGATGCATCGGCCGACTCCACCTGTCGGCGGACCCGGCCCCAGATATCCACCTCATAATTGAGATCGAAGGGGATGCGGACGGAGGTGCTGGTTCGAGCGGTGGCGCGGGAACCGGAACTATTCGATGAACTTCCGCCATTGGTATTGATGGGAACGCGCGAGCGGGTCTCGGAGGGGTTGAACGTAATGACCGGATAGAACTGGCTGCCGACCACCCGCGCGGCGGCGCGGGCCTGGGTGACGCGGGCGATGGCGGCGGCCAGGCCGGTATTGGCGCTTGCGGCATCTTCGAGCTGATTGAGCGTGGGATCGTTGAAGAGCTTCCACCAGTCGCGCGGGATTTCCTGGCGCGACTGGCGCGTGGTGGGACTCTTGAACGCCGCCGATGTCGGCACCTCCGGCCGGTCGTAGTTCGGGCCGACGACGCAGGAGGTCAACGTCAGTCCAAGAGCCACGCAAACGGCGGCGGAGACGGCGAGGGAGAATGCGAAGTTGGTTTTCATGGGGGTCATGTTCCCGGAAGCTGAGCGGGAAGAATAATGTGAGGATGATGATGGGCCGGGGGCCGCGATCCTGAAATAAAGAGCCGCAGCCGATCGAGATAGAGATAGATGACTGGCGTCGTGTAGAGGGTCAACATCTGGCTGAAGATCAAACCGCCTACGATGGCGATGCCCAGGGGTTTGCGCAGCTCCGAACCCGTGCCGGTGCCCAGCGCCAGGGGCAGGCCGCCCAAGAGCGCGGCCATCGTCGTCATGGTAATCGGCCGGAAGCGGAGAATGCAGGCCTTGAAGATGGCATCGCGCGGAGAGAGGCCATGGCTGCGCTCGGCCTCCAGCGCGAAGTCGATCATCATGATCGCATTTTTCTTGACGATGCCGATGAGAAGGATGATGCCGATGAGCGCGATCACGCTTAGCTCGGTGTTAAACAGCAGCAGCGCCAGCAGCGCGCCCACGCCCGCCGAGGGGAGCGTCGAGAGAATCGTGATCGGGTGGATGTAGCTCTCGTAGAGCACGCCCAGGACGATATAGACGGTAATCAGCGCCGCCAGGATCAGGATCGGCTGGCTCTGCAGGGAGGATTGGAAGGCCTGCGCGGTGCCCTGGAAACTGCCGTGGATGGTGACGGGCAGGCCCATGTCGCGCTCGGCGCCATGAATGGCGGTGACGGCCTCGCCCAGCGCATAGCCGGGCGTGAGATTGAAGGAGATGGTGATGGCGGGGAACTGGCCCTGGTGATTGACCGTCAGCGATGTGATGGCGGGAGCATAGCGCGCGAACGCGCTGAGAGGGACCAGCGCGCCGGTCTTGGAGTGAACGTAGATGTTCTGCAGCGAATCGGGGTTCTCGCCGAATGAGGGGTCGACCTCCATCACCACATGGTATTGCGCAAGCTGGGTGTAAAGCGTCGAGACCTGGCGCTGGCCGAACGCATCGTAGAGCGTGTCATCCATGAGCTGCGGCGTGACGCCCAGCCGGAAAGCCGTATCGCGGTCGATCGTGAGCGCGGTCTGCAGTCCGCGATTTTGCTGGTCGGTGTTGACATCGAGCAGCCCGGGAAGCTTGCGCACCCCGGCGAGCACCTTGGGGGCCCATTCCATCAAATCCGCGAGATTATCCCCCTGCAGCGTGTACTGAAACTGCGCCTGGCTGGCCCGTCCGCCGACCCGCACATCCTGCACCGCCTGGAGGTAGAGCGTTGCACCGGCAATGCGCGAGAGCCTTCCGCGCAGCCGGCCGATGACCTGGTCGGCCGACATCTTCCGCTTGTCGAGAGGCTTGAGGCTGATGAACATCCGGCCGACATTCGATGAGCCGCCGCCCGGGCCGCCGCCGCCGGTGAAACCGATCACGCCATCCACCGCCGGATCTTCATTCACCGCGTTGACGAAACTGGTGAGCAAGCTGCGCATGGATCGAAACGATGTATTCTGATCGGCCTGGATCGAGCCGGTCAATCGGCCGGTATCCTGCTGCGGAAAGAATCCCTTGGGGACGATGAAGTAGAGATAAACGGTCAGGCCAAGGGTGGCGATGGTCAGGAGGATGGTGATGAAGCTGTGGCGAAG
>JBBRTW010000067.1:0-20914 GCA_038244055.1 Tepidisphaerales bacterium
CAAGGATCGGGATGTGCAGCCAGCCGCATCGACCAGCCACGCGGCCGAACTTGCGAGCAAGAATGAAGGCGTGGCCGCGATCGGCACGACACTGGCGGGGGAGCTTTACGGGCTGCACGTTTTGTTCGAGAACATCGAGGACAACCCCGACAATGAAACGCGTTTCCTGGTGATCAGCCGCGAGCCGGCCCGACGGTCTGGCGATGATAAGACGGCGATCATGTTCACGACCGCCCACAAGCCCGGCGCGCTGGCGGAGGTTTTGGACGTGTTCAAGGAAAACGGAATCAACCTGACGGATATCGAGAAGCGGCCGAGCAAAAAGGTGAACTGGGAATACTATTTCTTCATCGATGCACAGGGGCATGCGGATGACGCGGCCATGAAACGCGCGATCGAGCAGGCGCGGGCGCATTGCCTGCAAATGACGGTGCTGGGGTCTTATCCGCAGGCGCTGGAAGTGCTGTGATTTCGATGCGGCTTACTTACTGTGTTTTGGCTTTGGGGATGCTTTGGTCACCGGCGAACCCTTGAGTGCGGAGGCGTATTCTTCTTCGCTGATCAGTCCCGCTTCAATCAGGAAACGGCGGGGGATGGTGGCGCGAAAGCGGGCGGTGGCGCTTCTTGAAAAGGCATCCTGGCGCTTCTCGCACCAGGTGATGCGGAGGATTTTCCGGGCGCGGGTGAAGCCCACGTAGCAGAGCCGCCGCTCCTCATCGAGCCCGCGCTCGCCGCGCTCCTGCACCGCTTTTTCATGCGGGAGAATGCCTTTCTCCACGCCGATCATGTAGACCACATCGAACTCCAGCCCCTTGGAGGCATGCAGGGACATCAGGCGGACGGCATTGTCGTTTTGATTCTCTTCGCCATCGGTGTAGAGCGAAATGCTCTGGAGGTAATCGGCGATGCTGGCGCGCGGATCGGTGCGGCAGAATTCGGCGATCGAGTTCACCAGCTCGTTGATGTTTCGCCTCCGCGCTTCGCAATCTTCCTTGTCATCGTATTTGTCGCCCAGCCACTGATCGTATTTGGAGCGGCTGAGCACTTCGTTGGCGACGGCCGCCACGGTCCGGCCGACGGGCGAGATGTCGAACACATACCGCGCGGCGCGGGCGGCTTTCATGGCCGAGTCGGAGAGCGGCTTGTCATGCTCATCGCGAATGTGGGGAAGCACCTCATCGCTCATGACGTGCATCAAATCGAGCTTGTGCCGCTCGGCGAAGGCTTCGAGCCGGCCGATCAGCGCATCGCCCATTCCCCGCGCGGGTTTGTTGGCCACGCGGGCGAAGGAGATGCCATCTTTGGGATTGCAGATGAAGCGCAGCATGGAGAGGACATCCTTGACCTCCATGCGGTCGTAATAGCTGCCGCTGCCGACGACTTTGTAGGCGATCTGCCGCTTGGCCAGCGATTGTTCGACCAGGCGCGACATGTCGTTGGCGCGGTAGAAGACGGCGATCTCGCGCGGCTGGGTGCCGCTTTTGATGACGGTTTCGATATTCATCGCCACGACATTGGCCTCATCCTCGGGCGTCGGCAGTTTCGCGGCTTTGACCGGCTCGCCGTCCTTGTGGATCGTGCTGAACTCGACGGGGATTCGATCGGCGCAGTGGCGGATGAGACAGTCGGCCACTTCGATGATCTGCGGCGTGGAACGGTAATTCGTGCCCAGCTTGATGATGCGGCATTTGCCGGTCTTCTTCTTTCCGTTGGCGATGAAGTTCTTGATGCCGTCGGGGCTGGCGCCGCGCCATTCGTAGATGCTCTGGTCGCCATCGCCCACCGCCAGCAGATTATCCTCCGCCCCGCAGATCAGCTCGACGATTTCATGTTGCGCCTTGTTGGTATCCTGGAATTCATCGACCTGGATGAAGCGGAATTTCTTCTGCAATTTGTCGCGCACATCGGCCTGTTCGCGAAGGAGGCGGACGGTCTCCGAGAGCAGCCCGGAGAAATCGCATTGATTCCGCTCGCGTAGGGTCGCGACGTATTTCTCGATCACTCGCAACTCCGCTTCGCTTAGCTTACCGCCGCCGGCGATGGGCAAGTCTTCCGGGCCGCCAAGTTTCTCGCGCCAGTCATTGGCCACATATGCCAGCGATTTGGCGGCCGGCTTGGTCAACTCCAAGCCGCGCTTGCGGGCGATCTGGGCCAGCAGATCGACTTGATCATCGGTGTCGATCACCGTCAGCCGCTCGGTGTATCCGAGCCCGCCGCCGAGACGACGGAGGATCATCCCGCACAGGCCGTGGAAATTGGAGATGAAGACGCGGGCCGCCGGTTCGCCGAAAGCGGCCGTGATGCGCATTTTCATCTCATCGCGGGCCTTGTTGGTGAAGGTCAGGCAGAGGATCGATGATGGGGCGACGCCGGCGCGCATCAGTCGGCCGGTGCGCTCGGTCAGGGTGCGCGTTTTTCCGGAACCCGGGCCGGCGAGCGTGAGGATTCGGCCGGTGGTGTGGCTGGCGACTTGTTCTTGTTCGGGGTTGAGTTTCATGGGGTCGCGGACGAGACGCTGGACTTCGGCAGCGGTGCGTTTGGGCGAGGTAGGGTATAGGGTATCGGGTGTAGGGTATAGCGGCAGGCCGGGCCTTTTTACAACCTCATTTGCTGTGGTGTAATCGTCGTGTATTGCCGGGGAAGATCAGGGAACGCATTTCATCGTTTGGCCCTCACCCCCGCCCTCTCCCGAGTACAGGAGAGGGAGCAGGCGGTCTGAACTTCGAGAGCGACACGGCGATGAAGCATTGCAGCAGTTCAAATCTCATCGTCTCATCGTCTCATCGTCTCATTGTCTTCCCTCTACGTCCCCCGCCGATTGCCCCAGATCATCACATGCAACCTCGGCGTCAATCGCCAACCGCGCTCCTTGCATACATCGGCCAGCCACAACGCCCGCTCTTCCAGCGTTCGCGCATCGGTTCCTTCGGCCATGAGCTGCACATCCTCGTTTTTCCAGCCTCGCAGTTGCTTCAGCAGTTCATCGATCTCGGCCAGGTCTTTCCATTCGCTGACGACGAATTTGAGTTGAAAGTCCGGCGAGGTATCGATGAACTTCTGGATGACTTCGACGTTGATCCGCTGCTTCTCGTGCGCGGCGGCGAATTTCCCGCCTTCGCGCTCCCAGGGGGTCGAGTTGGATAACTTGGGCGAGAGCGATGCCAGATCGACGGCCAGGTCTTTGAAAACCGTCGCGGCGGTTTCGATGGTGATGTGATAGCCGGCCGATTTCAGTTCGCCGCAAAGCGCCACAATCTCCGGCATGATCATCGGCTCACCGCCGGTCACCACCACATGCCGCGCCGCCGGCCCGAGTTCTTTGACTTTGACCACCATTTCATCAACCGACATTTCAATCCCTTCGGGCGTCCAACTCGCATAAGGCGTATCGCACCACGAGCATCTGAGATTGCATCCCGATGCCCTGATGAAGACCGAGGGCACGCCCAGAAGCTTCCCCTCGCCCTGCAATGAATAAAAAATCTCCGAAACCTTCATGCCCCCGCATCATAGCCCTTTCGGGTGGCATGGGTAAGCGGACTTGCTTATCCGTGTATGCCGTAGCTGCGCGGCCGCGGTCGCGGTCGCATTTACGCGTCACGCCAGCGGGCGAGTGCCGCCGGCCTCGGCCATATCGGGCGGGGTGATAGCGCTGGAATCATTATTCGTGCAGCGCGCCATAGTCCGCGCCAGCAGATCGCCCCCGGGATCGGGCGCTGTGTGATGATCGAGTTGTTTGAGGAGTTGCTCCACCCGAACCAAGCGCTGCTGAATCGCGGCGCTGGGGGCGTGAGAGAAGCAGGAACTGATTCCCGGCCGGGGGCTTTCGGCGTGATCTAAAAGCAGGTCGACGGCACAACGGTCATCGTTGCTGAGTTTGACAGTCATTGGAACTTTCC
Source organism: Tepidisphaerales bacterium (assembly GCA_038244055.1). GTDB lineage: Bacteria > Planctomycetota > Phycisphaerae > Tepidisphaerales > Tepidisphaeraceae > DASPKW01. The sequence continues at coordinate 3,900 of JBBRTW010000067.1, forward strand.
CGAACGAGTTGCCGGCAAGCGACACCATCGTCGATCGCGGTTGTGCCTTCCCTACCAATATCGTGTCGCGAACGAGTTCGCAACAGGTTTCACAATACGAACGATGTGCATTTACTCATACGATGGATTAACCCCCGCGTGTTCGCTTCAATCCATTTTTCCATCGGTCAGCGAAATAGGCGACTGCGGCATGAAGTCGCGATTTTACGGTTCCAAGGGGAATTTTAAGGATGTCCCCTATCTCCTTGTAGGGGAATTGGTGAAAATAGGAGAGGAGGAGAATCTCCCGGAGGTGCTCGGGCATGGCCTCGATTGTGCCTTGAACCATGCGCTGGAGCTCTTCGCGTTCCATGGTTTCGCCCGGTTGGGGTTCGGCGGCTTCCATCAGGTCGATGAACTGGCCACCCTCCTCATCCGAGGCGGAAATGTTGGCCTGGAGTGGATTGGTCGGCCGGCGCGCCTGCGATCGCATCAGATCGCGCGCTTTATTAGCGGCGATTGTGAAGAGCCAGGGGCGGAAGCGGCGGGTGGGATCGAACTGGTCGGCCGACTGGTGGACCTGGAGAAACGTTTCCTGGAAAATATCCTCTGCGGCGGCGCGATCGCCCAGAAACCGCACGAGAAAGTGGAAAAGCTCGCGTTGATAGCGCTGCACCAGGGTCGCGAAAGCGGCGCGGTCGCCGGCGCGATAAGAAGCCAGAAGATTCTCATCCGTCGGCTGGCCAAACCGATCTGAAGAGGAGGCATGGGCTGGCGGCGCGGAATCCCTGCTACCACCCGTTGCGGTCGGTGGCGCGTCGCCATTTCTGGGCGCATCGCTCTTGGCGGAAGTGGATAACTGCGGATGATCAGAGGACGAAACGCTCATTGCACCTCGGTAGGAAACCAGTTAACGTCCAGAACGTCAACGGTAAAACCGTCCGGATTCAGGGTGCTTGCCCCGGAGTGGCGATTGGGCCAATCGCGGACGGAGCATCCTCGACACGACAATTGTATGCTAAACCCCGCCGACAATCCGAAAATGCCCCATTTTTTCGACCTGCTGCCGGGGGAGTTCGATGAACTGGTCAAGGGGTGGGGCTGGCCTCGTTTTCGGGCACAACAGGTGAGGGAGTGGGTTTATGGGCGATTCATGGCCGAGCCTGGGAAGATGACGAACCTGTCAAAGGGCGACCGGGCGATGCTGGCCGAGCGGGTGACGTTCGCGGGGGGGAAGGTCAAGCGGAATCAGTTAAGTGAGGATGGGACGCGGAAGTTGCTGGTGGGGTGGGAAGGGCAGAAGAAGGATGAAGAAGGAAGGATGAAGGATGAAGGGGAGCACGTCGCAGGAATTGGCGAAGACAGTGAAAAGGAGGCCGCAAGTTCGCTGACAGTGCTCGGGGCTGAGCCCGGCGGTCCGCAGGCGGAATGTGTGATGATCCCGGATGGCGAGCGGCGGACGGCATGCGTTTCGTCGCAGGTGGGATGCCCGGTGGGGTGTACGTTTTGCGCCAGCGGGATTGGCGGGATGAAGGGGAATCTGTCGGCCGGGCAGATTGTGGAGCAGATATTCTGGTTGAATTCGTTCCTTGAAGAGAAGTTGGAAGTTAGAAGCGAGAAGCGAGAAGGGGAACCGTCCGACTCGGCTCGCAGTTCACACAAGTCAAGTCGCATTTCCGCTTCTCGCAACTCGCAACTCACAACTCGCAACTCCCGAGGTGAGCGGATCAATCACGTCGTGTTCATGGGCATGGGCGAGCCATTGGCGAACTACGCGAATCTGATGAAGGCGGTGCGGATTCTGCACGATCCGGAATGTTTCAACATCGGCGGCCGAAAGATCACGATCTCGACGGTGGGCGTGCCGCCGAAGATGCGGGACCTGGCCAAGGAGGAACTGCCGATCAACCTGGCGATTTCGCTGCATGCTCCCAACGAGGCGCTGCGGAAGGAACTGATTCCCTGGGCGCATCATTTCTCGCTCGATGAGATTCTGGATGCGGCGCGGTTTTATTTCGACAAGACTGGCCGGGAAATCACGCTGGAATACATTCTGCTTGCGGGCGTGAACGACCGCCCGGAGCACGCGCGGCAACTGGCCAAGGTCTGCAAGACACTGCGGGCGAACGTGAATTTGATCCGGTACAACGAAGTGGAAGGGCTGCCCTTCAAGCGGCCGCTCTCGCGGGATGTGGTGGAGTTCCAGGAGATTCTGCGCAAGGCGGCGGTGAACGTGCATGTGAGGAAGAGCCGCGGGAGGGATATCGATGCGGCCTGCGGGCAGTTGCGACGGAAGGAAGCGCTGAGCGCCTGACGTAGCATGGGCATCTTGCCCATGTCGGCGGTTTTGAGCACGAAAAGCGGGAGGTTTTTGAATCGCCACCGTTTACACAAGCAGGATGCTCGTGCAACTGAAACTCCGCTCGAATTTGAATGCCTGGAAGGCCCTCGGTTATGATCGGGTCTGGCGGATTCATGTTCCGGATGGGCGCGGACGATAATCGTGGTAGGTTTGATTACGGAGCGAAATCTATGAAAATTTGCATGATCTCTCTGGCGGCGATTCTGTTCGTGGGCAGCGGGTGCGCGACCGTTCGCGGGGATAAGCAGAAGGTCAAGTTCGAGACCGATCCGGCCGGGGCGAGCCTGGTGGTCGACGGCGGGGCGAAGCTGACGACGCCGGCGCAATTGGAGCTCAAGCGGGTCGGCATTCACAAGGTGGACATCTCCAAGGACGGGTATCAGCCGATCACGTTCAGTTATTCATCGCAGTTCGACGGCGCATCGTTAACGGATCTGGCCATGCCGGGTGGAAGCGCGCTGGCGGGGCTTTCGGTGGCGACGGGTTCGGATAAATCATTCAATTCGCTCAGAGTGATCAAATTGGAGAAGGCCAGCGGGACGGCCGCGATGCCGGCGCAGTTATACGAGTACCGCGGCGGGCTCTATCCCAAGGCGGAGTTTGAGCGCCTGGTGCTGGAAGAGCAGAACAATCGCGATCGGTTCGGGCAGAGCAACAACTAGGCGACTGCAAAATGTTCGATGTAAAAAGTTAAATGGGGGTGTTGGGCGGTTTGCTGCATGGCGTACAATGCGCCGACGATGTGTTTCTCCGATGATGTAAGTCGATCGAGTGCCGGGCGACCCATGCGCGTTCGCCGTGGATTTACCATGGGCGAGTTGCTGGTCATCGTGGTGATTTTTCTCCTGCTCCTGAGCATATTCATCCCCTTCATTCGCAAGACGCGGGAAACCGATCATCGCGTCCGCTGCCAGTCGAACCTGCGGGGGATCGGGCTGGCGCTGTCGAAATATGCATCCGCCAATTCGGGAATGTTCCCGCGCGTGGTGGCCGACACGGGAGGGAATTTCAACGGCTATTTCGCGTTTACCGGGCCGTACGCCAGCAATCCTTTTTCGGGCGATGGAAAAGTCTCGGCCAACGATGTGACCGCATCGCTCTGGCTGCTGGTTCGCCAGGGATACGCGCCGGCCGAGTTGTTCATTTGCCCGAGTTCCGGGGATATGGCCGATCCGGTGTCCGATGCCTCCGGCCAATCGACGGCGCGGGAGAGCCGCTCGAATTTCAAGCATGCGCGGAATCTGAGCTATTCGTATGCGTGTCCGTTCAGTCTGGCGGCGGGTTACAAATTCAACGAATTCCTGGCGGCCGACTTCGTGCTGGCGGCCGACAAAAACCCAGGCAAGAGCGGCACGAGCGACGTGACCGGTCCGGCCTTCAACGATCCGCCGCTGGAGTTGGCCAAAGCCAACAGCAACAACCATCGCCGGGCGGGGCAGAGCGTGTTGTATGCGGATATGCATGTGGAATTCCGGAAGTCGCCGTACGCGGCGCTGGGGGGAGACAACATCTACACGGCGCTGGCGGAAAGACCCTATCCAGAAACGCCGCAACCCGATTTGACGGTCAGGGGCGTGGTTGGCTCGGATTACAGCCCGGCCTGGAAGGTGGATAGCTATGTTGTGCCGGTGGAGGGCGAGGATCGGAAATAGGGTTAATTAAAACTAAAAACTAAAAACTTAAGGCGGGGTGAGTTGACTGGGTGGGTGTGAGCGAAGAGGCGCGCAAAGAGGCAAAGGCGCAAAGAAGCAAAGAAGAAAGAAATCATTCCTTGGATTTTCTTTGGATCCATTCTCTTTGAATCCTTTGTGCCTTTGTTCCTTTGCGTCTTTGCGGTTGCATTTTCATCGAAGCCCGAGGACGCGGGTTGATTGAGACGGGGCGAAGCCTACGATGGAGGCATATGGCGAAGGATTTACCCCCCGGAGAGGTTCTCGGGCGGCTGGTGGCTGCGCGCCCGGTGGTGGAATTGCTGGAGATGCTGCGCGCCAAGGGCGCGGCGGCGGCCTCGGGGTTGTGGGGGTCCTCGGTGGGCGCGGTGACGGCGGCGCTGCAGCGGGGGCTGGGCCAGCCGGTGTTGCTCATGTGCGGGCATCTGGATGAGGCGGATGACATCGCCGATGACATCGCCCTGTTCCTGGGACGCCGGCCGGAGATTATGCCGGCGCTGGAGTTATCCGGCGCGCTGGGGAGCGCATCGGAGGAACTGGTCGCCAACCGGATGCAATTGGTCGCGCGGCTGGCGGGGATGGGGGATGGGACGACTGCGGCCAAAAGCGATGCGGGTTCGGCGAAGCGCGGGTCGATCGGCGATACATCCAATCCACAATCCGCAATCCGCAACCCGCAATCCCCGCCGCCGCTCATTGTCGCGCCGGTGCAGGCGGTGATGCAGCCGGTGCCTTCGAAGAGGCAGTTGAATGAGCTGATCTGGAACCTGCAAAAGGGGCAGGCGCTGGAGCCGGAAAAGCTGATCGTCTGGCTGAGCGAGCATGGGTACAACCGGCTGGATCAGGTGGAAGTGCCGGGGGACTTCGCGGTGCGCGGGGGGATCATCGATGTCTACATCCCCGGCGAATTCGAGCAGGCGGGGGAGCAGGTGGGGCTGACGGTTCGCGTTGATTTTTTCGGCGATGAAGTGGAATCGATCAAGACGTTCGACCTGAATTCGCTCGGATCGGGAAAGACGATCGAAGCGGTCCGCCTGATCGATCTCAAAGGCAAATTCGACGATTACGATTCGACGATTCTTTTCTCGCATATCCCCGATGACACGCTGGTGGTGATCTGGGCGCCGTTGGAAATCGCCGAGCAGGCCAAAAGTTATCTGGACCGACTGCCGGAGAACGTCAAGGGGATTTATCCGCTGGGTTCGGTGCTGAAGAACGCCGAGCGCTTCATGCGGCTGGAGCTTTCGCAGTTCGATCAAGGGGCGGTGGCCATCGGCAGCCTGGTGGGCGAGGTCGGCAGTGTCCAGTTGCCGATCCGGTCGCTCCAGAAATTCGAGACGACGGCCAAGGAAGCGCTGAAGGAGCTGGGCCAGATGGCCGGCGAGGCGGCGGTGACTGTCTTCTGCGAAAACGAAGGGGAGAAGCAGCGTTTCAGCGAGATGCTGGATGCGGACATGCCGGGCCTGCGGGCGAAACTGCGGCTGGAGATGGGGTATTTGCATCATGGGTTTGTGTGGGGAGACGTGGGGGAGGAAAAACTAAAAACTAAAAACTTAAAGCAGCGGGAGAACGTGGAAGGAAAAAAGGGACGGGAGCCTTTTATTTCCTCCGACTCGCAACTCGCAACTCGCAACTCGCAACTCTCTTTCGCCTTTGTTGCCCACCACGAACTTTTCCACCGTTACGAGCAGCGGCGGCGGGTGAAGAAGGTCATCAACTCCCGGCCGGTGGATTCGTTTCTCGATCTGAAGGTCGGCGACTATGTCGTGCATGTGGCGCACGGCATCGCGAAATTCACGGGGATTCAGATTGTCGAGAAGGAGGGAAAAAAGGAGGAGTATCTCACGCTCCGCTTTGCCGAGAATGCCAGCCTGCACGTCCCGGCCTCTCGGATCAATCTGATCCAGAAGTACATCGGCGGCTTTCACGGGCATCCGCCGCTGTCGCGCCTGGGGTCGGGGGCTTGGGAAAAGCAGAAGGCGCGGGTCACCGAGGCGGTGATGGATCTGGCGGCCGAGATGATCGAAGTGCAGGCGGCGCGGGAGGCCGAGCGGGGGACGAGCTTCCCGCCGGATACGCCGTGGCAGACGGAATTCGAGGCGGAATTTCCCTACGAGCCGACCGATGACCAGGTGACGTCGGCCGATGAAATCAAGAAGGACATGGAAAACCCCCGGCCGATGGACCGCCTGCTCTGCGGCGATGTCGGCTACGGAAAAACTGAGCTGGCGATGCGGGCGGCGTTCAAGGCGGTGGAGGCGGGCAAGCAGGTCGCCGTGCTGGTGCCGACGACCGTCTTGGCCGAGCAGCATTACCGCAGTTTCAAGGAGCGGATGGCCAGCTATCCATTCGCGATCGATTCGATCAGCCGCTGGAAGACGGGGCGGGAGCAGAAGGATATCGTCAAGCGCATCTCGGCCGGGGAGATCGATATTTTGATCGGCACGCACCGGCTGATCTCCGAGGATATCAAGTTCAAGGACCTCGGGCTGGTGGTGATCGATGAAGAGCAGCGTTTCGGCGTGACGCATAAGGAGCGGCTGAAAAAGGTCAGGCGGACGGTGGATGTGCTGACGATGTCGGCCACGCCCATCCCGCGCACGCTGCATATGTCGATGGTCGGCCTGCGCGATATTTCATCGCTGACCACCGCCCCGCAGGATCGCCGCAGCGTGGTAACGGAGGTGATGCAATACGATAAGAGCCGCGTGAAGATGGCCATTCAGCGGGAATTGCAGCGCGAGGGGCAGATTTATTTCGTGCATAATCGCGTGGGGAGCATCCTGGAGACGGCGGCCGAGGTTCAGCGGATGGTGCCTGAGGCGCGCATCCTGGTGGGGCACGGGCAGATGGGCGAGGGGGAGCTCGAAGAGATCATGGTGAAGTTTATTCGGCATGAGGCGGATGTACTCGTGTGTACGACCATCATCGAATCCGGGCTGGATATTCCCAACGCCAACACGATCATCATCGACAACGCCGATCGGTTTGGTCTGAGCGAATTGCACCAGTTGCGCGGGCGCGTGGGGCGATGGAAGAACCGGGCGTACTGCTATCTGCTGCTGCCGGGCGACCGGATGGTTACGCCCGTGGCGGCAAAGCGCCTTAAGGCGATCGAAGAGTACAGCCACCTGGGCGCGGGTTTCAAAATCGCCATGCGCGACCTGGAAATCCGCGGCGCGGGCAACATCCTCGGGGCCGAGCAGAGCGGGCACATCGCCACCGTCGGCTACGAGATGTACTGCCAGTTGCTCGAAGAGGCGGTAAGGCAACTCAAGCAGCAGCCGCGCCCGGTCATGCCCGAGGCGCATGTCGATATCGGGCTTTCGGCGTTCATTCCCACCGAATACGTCGCGGCCGACCGGCAGCGCATGGACCTCTACCGTCGGGTGACGCGCTGCACCGATCTGGCCAATGTCGCGGAGCTTCAGAAGGATGTGACCGATGCGTTCGGCGAGCCGCCACGGCAGGTGTTGCTGCTATTCGCGCTCACGGAAATGCGGCTGTTGGCGGGGCATTTCGGGATCGACAAGATCGTCAAGCATCCACCCGATGTGGTGCTGACGGTGCGCGAGGCGGCCAAGGCGCAGTACGGAATGGCCGGCGCGCCGGGGACCTTGCGCGTCGTGGATGAGAAGACGGTCTACTATCGCCCGCCGGCGGTTTTCCTCGAGCCCGATACGATGCTGATGATGATGAGAAACCTGCTGAAAACGGCCTACGAGCGCGAGCAGCGCGGCGAGCCGGCATTGGAGATGAAAGCGCCCGCGCCCGAAATCCTCAAGAGCAGCCCCGGCGGAATCCGCACCCATCGGCCGATCCCGGTGAAGGGCGAAGAGGGGAAGAAGGTCAAGCCGAAGGAAGCGATCAAGACACTGCCGGCGAAGGTCGTCGAGCAATTGGAGAAACTCTCATCGTTGCGCGAGATGGGCGTGTTGACCGAGGCTGAATTTGAAGCGGCGCGGAAAAGGTTGCTGGCGAATGCGTGATTGGGGCGGCCATCGCGTTCATTCGAAAAGTCTGAGCTGCCGGGCATCGACCACAATCGATTCGATCTGCCCGCCGCCGAGGCGCGTGATCAGGGTATCGCCGGTTTTGACTTGTTCGGGATCGCGGATGATCTGGCCGCCCTTTTTCAGGAGGGTCATGCTGTAGCCGCGTTTGAGAACCATTTCTGGATTGACGCCTTCGAGGCGCGCCGAGAGGCCGGCGATGCGGTCGGTCTGGCGGGCCAGGGCGTGGCCGGCGGCGATGGCCAGACGCTCGCGGGCGGCCGACAGGCGCTGTTGGTTCAGGCCGATCAGGTGACGGGGATGGCGCTCGCGGAGGCGGATTTCGATCTTCGACAGGGCCGCCCGGCCAATGCGCAGTCGCTCGGCCACCGCCAGCGACAGAGTCTGCTGGCGATCGTCGAGGCGCTGGCGAAGCTGGTTGATGACATCCATCGGCCGGCGGAAAAGCTCGTGGCGCTGGATCGCCAGCAATCGCCGGCGGGCCTCGGCGACCATCGAGCGCGTTTCGCGGCGGAGGCGAAGGGCGGCGGTATCGATTCCATCGGCCGCGGTGCGCCAATGGCGCGTGGCGATCTGCGCGGCTTCGGTGGGGGTGTGGGCGTGGTAGTCGGCCGCGAGATCGGCGATGGAGACGTCGATTTCATGGCCGATGCCCGTGATGATCGGGATGGAAGACCCGGCCACGGCGCGGGCGACGATTTCTTCATTGAATGCCCAGAGGTCTTCGAGAGAACCGCCGCCGCGCGAGAGTAGGATGAGATCGGGAATCGGGAAGGTGGAATTGGCGGGCAGCGAATGCAGATGTTTCAGGGCGGCGGCGATTTTAGGCGCGGCCGATCCGCCTTGAACGGGGACGTGATAGATGGACAGTTCCAGGAATGGGAATCGGCGGAGAACTTTGAGCATGTCCTGAAGGGCGGCCGTTTCCTGGCTGGTGACGAGCACGATTCGCCGCGGGTAGCGGGGGATGGGCTTTTTGTTTTCGGCATCGAAGAGCCCGAGCGCGCGGAGCCTGGCCTCGATCTGCTGGCGGGCCAGTTCGAGCGCGCCCTGGCCGATGGGGGAGAGCGAGGAAACGTAGAACTGGTACTTGCCGCGCTGGCCGTACACGCCAACCCGGCCCGTGGCGACCAGGTCCAGACCATCGGCCGGCTTGAATTTCAGGCGCATCGCATCGGAGCGGAACATGACGCAATCGATGCAGGATTCGGTGTCTTTGAGCGTGAAATAGAGATGGCCGGATGCGCCGTGGGCTTTGAAATTGGAAATCTCCCCGCGCACGGCGATGGAGGATGGGAATGAGGATTTGAGGGCGCGCTCGATCTGGAGCGTGAGTTGCGAAACCGTCAGCGGCTTTTTCGCCTCCGGGCCGGGCGGCGCTTCGGCGGGCTTTTTGTTGAGGCTTTCTTTGAAATCCCAGAAGGAGGACATGGGAATAGTGTAGTAGTGAAGGCGAATTTGAAGAAGCATGTGAACGAGAATCTTTGGTTCCCTCTCCTGTAGTGCCGCACTCCATCTGGGGAGAAGCCTCTGCTCCGTGTAGACTGCGGGCAATGGCTGAGGCGCGGAAAGATCGTCTGGTTCTGGCGGGTTTGCTCGTGGCAGGGGCCATCGTGTTCTTCACTGGGATCGATTGGGGATTGCCCTCGCGCGATGCGGATCGGTTTTTATTCGGCACAACACAGCCGGCCTGGGATGGGAAGAAAATTATTGAAGCAGGGGGGGCGTGGAAGCCCGATGGCAATCGCGGGGCGGATCAGGATGCCGATCCGTTGGACCTGCGGCCGGGGGAATCGAAAGCGCTAAATGATACGGATAAAGATCGCGCCCAGATCATTCGCCGCTATCGGCTCTTCTCGTATCAGCCCGATGAAATGGTCACGTTCATGGCGCTGGCGGGGATGCGCGGCGGGCTCGATCCGAGAATGTATCAATATGGCGGGCTCTGGATTTATCCGGTCGGCGGGCTGCTGAAAATCGGCGGGATGATGGGCTTGGTGGACCTCAAGCCCGACCTGACGAATTATCTGGATCGCCCCGAAGCATTCGGGCGGTTTTATGTGGTCGCGCGGGCTTACAGCGCGGTGTGGGGATTGATCGGAATCTGGGCCGTTTATCGGATCGGGCGGAGATTGTGCGAGGGTGTGTGGCTGCCGGCGTGCATGGCGGCCTGTTTTTTATTCATGCCGGTGGTGGTCAATGCCGCGCATGAAGCCAAGCCGCACCTGGCGGGAGCGGTGCTGGTGCTGCTGGCGGTGCTGGCTGCGGCGAGATGGATCGAGCGGGGGCGGTGGCGCGAGGTGATAATTGCGGGGGCACTGTGCGGCGCGTCGATGGGGATGGTTCTGTCGGGCCTCGTGGCGTTTTTGATTCTGCCAGTCATGGTCATGTTGAGGAAGGAGACCTGGGCGCGCCGCGGGAAAATGTTCGGCGTGGCGGTCTTTTCGGGGATTGTGCTCTACTGCGCGACCAATCCGTTCGTTCCGATCAATCTCATTCTCAATCCGCAATTGATTCGCTCAAATCTGGGGGCGCTGGGTAAAGCCAAGGCGCTGGTCGGAGGGGAAACGACTGCGGGCGCGCTGCCGACATCAATTCAGTTGATTGCGGAGGGCGCTTCGCCCGTTTTGGCAGGGTTGGGGGCGATCGGCACGATGCTGCTGGTGACGGTGAGATTCAGCCAGGGAGAGCGAAAGGGGATTCATCTGCGCCCCGGGTCGGCCGGGGTTGGCCTGCTGCTTTTAATTCCCTCGACCGCCGTGCTCGGGCAGTTCATTTCTCTGGCGGCCGGGAAATTGGGTGAGTTTGGCCGATTTGCGATTATTCCCGATGTGGCACTGGCGATCGCGGGCATCTGGGGGATGGGTGTGATTTGCAGACCGCGCATCGGCCGGGCAATTCTCGGCGGAGGATTTGCACTGTCGGTCGCGATTTTCGGGTTGTCGTATCTGATGGGCTTTGTCGAAGATGCTTCGGGCAATGGAACGCGCGTTCGGGCAGCGCGGCGATTGGCGGAGCTTGGTGGTCAGGGGCTGCGCATCGGAATGACAGCCGAGCCTGCGCCCTATGACCTGCCTCCGCTGAACATGGGAAATCGATGGGTGCTTTTGCCGCCCGACGCGATGACGGGGCGCGATCGCAATATGGATGTCATGATCTACCCCGTGGAGGACGGCGCGGTGCCCGGCGAGCCTAAAGGATCGTTGTATACGGTCGAGGTGATTCGCGAGCAGCGGCCGTGGTTCATCAGCCGCATTTCCTGGGCCGACAAGCGATTTGAATTATGGATCAGGACGGATTTGCTGCGAAAATCGCCTGTTCGTTCCGCGCCGCCTTGAGGCGCGCTCCCAATCGCGATAGAATTCGCATCCGACAACCGAAGAGGCGCTCGCCCCGAGGCAATTCGTCGGCCGCCCATTTTCAAGCATGCCATGGCCGACGTAACCACCCATTCCCAATGTGCCAGCCTGGAGCCTTCCAACCGCACCTGCCGGTTGAACGGGCAGCCCTGCCCGATGACGGCCGGGAATTACCGCGATTGCGGCGATAGCACGTTTGTGTCCCAAGTCAGTATGCCGCCGGATGAGTTTCAGGTGCTGCTCAATTCCCAGGGCCAACCCGCGCTGGGGAGCCTGAGCTTCCGCCGCTGCCGCCGCTGGGAATTGCACCAGGGCGTGGCGGGCGTGCATGTGAATGTGATTCTGGAAACGGTGGGGGATGAAGCGATGTTGCAGGCCGAGTGGAAGATGGATGGGACGGTGGAGTATTTCTGCCCGGCCAGCGGCGTGAGGATGCTCTGGCGGGATGGGAAGTTCATACCACTTTAGCGCGCGGCGATGGGTGATTATTGCCGCCGGGCGGTTTAGCGGTATTCTGGGCGGGCATGGAAGGCGTCACCGCAGCAATCGTCGCGTATATCTTCGTCTGCACCCTTTTTCCCAAGTACATCCGCAACCGGGCCCAGTTTTATACGGCCTTTGGGGCGATGATCATCGTGATGCTGATTTACAGCGTCGGGCTGATGATCGGTCATGCGGGCTTTATGCAGGTGGTCGTGGGGATTGGAGTGCTGCTGGAGTTGATGGCCTTCATCATGCTGGTATTGGCCACCGGCGGGATGACCGTAGGGCAACTCACCAAGGAATTCGGGCGAACCATCGAGGTCATCCGGCGGGGGGAGACTGAGAAGGAGATCATCATCCCCAAGGCTGACCAGCCGCCGGCGCGGGATGCAGCGCCGCCTCGGCAGACATTGGATTAAACGATACACGAGGGGCATGCCCAGACGAGCCGAGGGCGCGGGTTCTGCGTAAGATGTTCTACTGGCAGCTCGTCAGGGCATGGCGCCCGGAAGCTGGCGATGCCAGAGGCAATCTAGCGGAAACCGGCGCGGCCAAGTAGACTGTCATCCTGTCTGCCGGGAGTTTGAAGCGAGGTTCGGCCTAACGATTCGAGAGAGGTTTGATGATGGCATTTCATCTGTCGCCGCTGGCCGCTGTGGAGGTCGGGGGCTATCTGAGCATCGTCAAAGGTCTCGCAGCGCTGGTGGTGCTGCTGATCTGGATGCGGATTCTGACCTGGATCGACAAGGACGCCGATGCCGCGTATCTCAAGCGCGAGCCGATCAGCGGGTCGTTCATCGGGGGCGCGGTGCTCGCCTATGTCCTGTTCTTCGCGCTGCCCAATTTCTGGATCTGCTTTGCGATCCTGATTGTGGTGATGCTGGCGGAGATCGGCATTTACCTGGGGATTCGCCAGAAGAAAGTGGGCCTGGCGGATGTGAAGCAGGATCTAAAGAACTTCTTCTCGCGCAAAAAACAGGTGGGCCCTGTGACGGTGCAGGAGGGGCAGGTCGGCTTGATCGGGCGGAACGGATCTGTGGTAACGCCGCCGGCGGCCGAGGATCCGGATGCGGCCGGTTATTCGGCGCTGCAGACGATTCTGGGCGACCCGCTGGTGCGCGGGAGCGAGCGGATCGACATGGCCCCGGCCGAGGGAGTGGCGCAGATTCGCTATACGGTCGATGGGGTGCCCTACAACGCGGCAAACATGGAACTGGCCACCTCGCAGACGGCGGTGGATTATCTGAAGAAGCTCGTCGGGCTGGATTTGAACGAGAAGCGCAAGCCACAGAAGGGGAAAATGAAGGTGGCGGTTTCGGGAACTCGGCATGAACTGGAGTTGCAGACGGCCGGCAGCGCGGCCGGCGAGTTTTTGCGGGTTTCGGTGGATCCCAAGAAGCGGCACGCGTTCCGACTTGAAGGCCTGGGCCTGTCGCCGGATCAACTGGCGATGTTCCAGGAGCTGATCCAGTCGACCGATGGAATCGTCCTTGTTTCCGCGCCCAAGGGGAGCGGGCTGACGAGCATGAACTATGCGATTCTCCGGGCACACGATGCGTTTTTGACGCACATCCACACCGTCGAGCGCGCCCCCGATGAGGATATCGAAGGCATCACCCAGAACCCCATCTCCGCCAACGCCAGCCCGGAAGAGGAAATCCAGAAGGTCGATTGGATCATCAGCCAGGAACCCGACATCGTCATGCTGACCTCGGTCGAGAATCCCAAGTCGGCCAAGGCGCTGGTGGCCTTCGCGGCGGGGGGCAAACGGGCATACATAGGCCTGCGGGCGGGCAGCACATTCCAGGCGCTGGACATGTGGCGCAAGATGGTGGGGGATGACCATCAGGCGATGCAGAATCTCAAGCTGGTGGTGTCGGGGCGGAACATGCGGCGGCTGTGCAATGCCTGCAAAGTGGGCTACGCCCCCGATCCGGATACCGTCCGCAAACTCAACCTCGATCCGGCCCGCGTTTCCAAGCTCTATCAGGCGCGCACCGAGCCCGTGCGCGATGCCAAGGGCAACCCGGTGCCCTGCGATTTCTGCAAGGAACTGCGCTACAAGGGCCGCTTCGGGTTTTTCGAAACGCTGACCGTGGATGATGAAGTCCGGCAGATCGTCGAAGCCGGCGGATCGGTGAATCAGCTCAAGGCGGTCTTCCGCAAACAGCGCGGGCGATTCCTACAGGAAATGGCGCTGATGCAGGTTTCAGAGGGCGAGACCAGCGTTCAGGAAATGCTGCGGGTCCTGCGGGCGGATCAGCCTGCGCCGCCGACGAGTGGTGGCGGCGATGGCGGAGCTCCCGCTCGAGTGCCGACCAAGGCCGGTCCGCCCAAGACCGGCCCGCGAGCGCCGGCCAAGCCATCCGCGCCCTCCCGGCCGCCGGCCGGTCGATCCGGCGCGTAGCCGTTTGTCACCCTTTCTCGCGTTCTGGTTTGAAGTTCGGATTACTCAAGAGAAAACACAAACGCCATGCTTTCCATTCTCGTCATCATTTTCGTCGGCCTGATCGGCTACTGGCACTGGATGCAGGGGCTGCTGAGCGGGTTCATCTCCGCGGTCATCGCGGTGGTGTCCGGCGCGATCGCCATGAGCCTGTATGAAGGCGTATCGGCCTCGCTCTCGGGCGGCAAATTCAACGACCAGGCGCAGGGGGCGTGCCTGGTCGCGCTCTTCGCGGTGAGCTACATCGTATTGCGGTTCCTGTTCGATTCGATGGTGCCGGGAAATATCCGGGTGCCGGCAATAGTGGATGGGATCGGCGGGGCGCTCTTCGGCGTGGTGGCCGGTGGAATTGCGATGGGGCTGATCGTCATTGCGGCGCAGTATCTGCCTTTCGAGGCAAGCATCGCGGGGTATTGCCGATATCCCACCTCCGCCGCGCGCGCCGTGCGAATTTCACCGCCGAATGCGCGGCAGATGGATCGCTCGGTCAACGATGAACTCAAGAATGATGATCTGGCCGAGAAGGATGAGTCGGGACTGATCCTGCCGGTCGACGATCTCGTGCTGGCCTTATACAGCCATCTCAGCGATGGCGGATCGCTGGATACGGGCAAGCCGTTCAAGGCAATCCATCCGAACCTGCTGCAGGAACTGTTCGGACAGCGCGTCGGCATCGAGGCCAGCGCCAAGCACACGGCGACCAACAAGAGCGGCGAGCAGGTCAGCATTGGGGAGTTTTTTATCCTCCCGGCCCGCCTCAATCAGGCCGCCGCGGAAATAGTGGCGATCCGCCCCAACAAAGACTACAAAGTCCCCCGCCTGGCGGGATCGGGAAAGGATTTTGTGGCGATTCAGATCCTGTTTTCGCAGGATGCCGCAGATGAACTGGAGCAAGAGCGCTATGTGCGCGTGGTCACCTCGGCCGTGCGTCTGGTGGCTCAGCCGGACCCGGCGGGCGGGTTCAAGAACTATTTCCCGATCGGCACGCTGGAAGATGGCAAGCTCTGGGTGAACAAAGCCGATGATGTGCTGTTCTTCAACGTGACCAAGGAGAACAATGGGGCGGTATTCGTATTCGAGGTGGATCATTCGATTGTCGCCGAGGGAAAGACGGATCGAATCGCACCGGGAACATTCCTTGAAGTGAAGCGAACCGTTCAGTTTCCGCTCGAGGATGTCAAGATCAACAAGGCGATGCCGCGCGAAGATTCCAAATACTGGCCCTATCGCAAGACAGAGTTGAAAGCCCCGGGCACCAAGACCACGCCCAACCCGACTCCGGTCGCGGTCACACCGACTCCCACGCCGACCCCCACACCAACTCCGACACCCACCCCCACGCCCACTCCCACTCCAACCCCCACGCCGACCCCGACTCCAACGCCTTCGGCCGACAATGGCTGGGATACAGCGCCCCTGACGACGCCCGTATTTGTTGCGGCCGGGTCGCTGTTGCCCATGCCCGTCAATGTCGGTGTTCCCGATGCCGATGCGGACCCCGTGGCCACCTCGGCCGTCACCGGCGTGCTCAAAGGCCGGAAGTTCGTCAGCCTGGAGATCATTCCCAGCGATTCGGGCGCAGCGCCCAAGGAACTCGCCAAGGGCGACTACACCGTCAAGGAACTGGCGGTGGCGGATACCAGCCGCGTTGTTCAGGTGAAGCTGACCCCGCGCACCGCGACGGACTGGGCCTGGGCCGCCAAGCTCGGCGATTTCGCGGTGGCCGATCAGGGCGGCGCGGTCTACAAAACGCGCGGCGCTCTGGTGACGATCACGCTCTCGGATGGTTCGCAGCGGATCAGCGCCCATTACGAATCGGAGAAAGACATCGCGACGGTTGCCAAAGCCGAAGGCGCGGCCACGGGCGTGACCCTGTTCTTCGTGATCCCCAAGGCCTCAAAGGCGACGGAGATTCGGTATCTGGAGAAGGCGGGCGGGCCGCCGCTGGAGAAGTAGGAATCAGCTCGACCGTGCTGAAAAACTCGTGGTAGGAGCACTGCGGCATGCTATAATGCCTTTATGACGCTGACGATCTCCATTCCCCCCGCGGCCGAGGCGCGCCTTCGGGAAATCGCCGAGGCATCGGGTACGGACCTCTCCACCTACGTTTCCAAGCTCCTGGAACAGACTGCGGCGAAGAATTCGCTCGAGGAGATTTTGGACCCCCTGCGGAGAGAATTCGCCGATGCGCGGACCACGGATGAGCAGTTGATTGAGGAAATCACCGCGGCTCAGGCGGCATATCGTACTGGAAAACACCGGGAGATTGCGTGAACTAGGCCGCGCCGCGCGTGGTGCTCGACACGGTTGTATTCGTGCAGGCGCTCATCAAATCAATGGGTAGGAATCTGAATCAAATCCTTCAGCGGCCCCGTCGGCCCGCCGCTTGTCTTGCCGGGTGCGACTGTGGAAGGCGCTGCAGGTGCCAAAGGCAGCGTAACGCGGTTCCCATCGCGCATCACCGTCAGTGTCCGCCCTCGTGCGTGGGCCTCGAATAAGAGATCGGTCGCCATGTCCCCATCGCTGGCCATGTCGAACGACATTTCGTTGGTTCCCAGGATGACATCGCCGGCCTTGAAGCCGAATTGCTTGTCCATGATGCCGCCGGGAACGATGTCCTTCACCAGCAGCGATTGGAATTTGCCCGAGCGCGAGAGGGGTTCGAGCGTGATCGAGGTCTTGGCCTCGGCGAGCCCTTCGCGG
>JBBRTW010000068.1:0-20830 GCA_038244055.1 Tepidisphaerales bacterium
GCAACAGCGACCCCTGCTGATCGGCGGCGGATAGCCGGTCAACTCCCAGTCATAAGAATTCTCACCACCACGGGGCCAGGCTTGATCTGCGCGTGGAGGCGGTAAACAATTACAAGAAGGGTATAGCGTATAGGGTGTGGGGTATAGGAAGATTTCGGCGGTCATTGGTTTGACACTTCATGCCGGCGTTTGGTTTTGCGAGGTTACAAACGTGTGACGATTTCGTGTTAGAATGGGGGGCATGGGACTGAAAGACAAACTGGCGTCGCTGGGAATTATTCTCCCGACCGTTTCCGGGCCGTTTGGGGCGTACATCCCGGCCAAGCGCGTGGGGAATCTGATTTTCGTGGCCGGGCAGTTGCCGATGCGTGAGGGGAAGTTGCTGGCGGTCGGGCAGGTGCCGTCGCGGTGTTCGCTGGATTTGGCGAAAGAAGCCGCGCGGCAATGCATTATCAATGGCCTGGCGGCGGCCGCGAGTGTTGTAAAATTAGAGGAGATCTCGGGCGTGGCGCGGGTGGGAGCGTTCGTCTCCAGCGACACCGCCTTCATTGAACAGCCCAAAGTCGCCAACGGGGCTTCGGAACTGCTGCTGGAGCTTTTCGGAGAGGCCGGAAAGCATGTGCGGGCGGCGGTGGGCGTGAATACGTTGCCGCTGGATGCGGCGGTGGAGGTGGAGATGGTGCTGGTGGTTGGGTGAGTGCGAAGGAATGAAATCGTGATGCTCTCAGTTGGAGCTTGCCGATGGCCAGGTTGAGCAAGAAGGCAATGTAATGGGATTGTTGCTTACCATCGAATTGGATCAGGCTCGGCGGGCTTACAAGGTCGACAGCACGGAGTTGGCTGCGGTCATTGGCGCGGGCGACGGAAACACGGATCTCCAAAATGCCCTTGAAACCGCGTTTGGAAGCAATCAGGATGGCGAACCTCGCACACTTCGGCTCAAGCAATTCATCGAGGCCTTGGAAACGTTATCGGATGCCTTAAGTTCGGGATTAAGAGTTACCACGTATTGGATCATCGCAACCCCGATGCCTGGGATTATTCCTCCCGGTAGCTGTTCAGGCGCTGGCGGCATTCTAATTAATGGTGAATACCATTATCTGTCTGGCGGCGTCGAGACATGCACTCTCGAACGACTGCGAATCGACGAAAACGGTCGAGGCACGGTTGTGGAAACCACGGACGTTCGAAACGTCTCGAAAATCCAAACGGATAATTTTGGCCAAATCAAGATTCAGAAACGACGGAAGCCAGGGCGATTGTTAATGTTATTCAGAAGGCTGAAAGGGTGGCTCAAGTCAGCGGATCCAAATTCGGAATGTAAGGTCACGATTGGCTGACAAGGATGAAGCGATGGCGAACTTCCCGAGCTAGGATAGAACAATTCAGACGGTGAAAACACAAGTGATCAGAAACGCCACCATCAACGACGTCCCCCGGATTTCGGACATCATTAACTCCCACGCGGAGCTGGGGAAGATGCTGTTCAAGAGTTATGCCCAGTTGTTCGAATCGCTGCGCGACTTCGCGGTCTACGAGGACCCGCAGACGGGCCAGGTGCTCGGCTGCGTGGGGGTGTCGATCATCTGGGCCGATCTGGCCGAGGTGCGCTCGCTGGCGGTGGATAACGCAGCGCGGGGCAAGGGGATCGGCACGCAGCTCGTCCGATGGTGCATCGAAGACGCCCGGCGGATGCAGATTCGCAAGTTGATGAGCCTGACCTACGAGCAGCGATTTTTCGAGAAGCTGGGATTCGAGGTGGTGACCAAGGAGAGCCTGCCTCTCAAGGTCTGGAGCGATTGCGTGCGCTGCCCAAAAAATGAAAAGTGCGATGAGATCGCGATGGTAATGACCCTGGCGGATATCCCGGAGCCGAAAATGCCCCACGCCACGCCCACGCCGCGGGGGGTGAGCATTCCGGTGCTGCGGTATGAGGAGGATTGAGCGGGTTATAGGGGTTGTTGCGGGGTAGAGGATCGGAGAGATTCGCCGTGAGAACCACCCAATGGCGGGGTCACTCGCGCGGCTGTAGCGGTATCCCCGACAGCCTGAAAACCCCGGCGATTTTTGATGATTCGGGAATAAACAACTCATTGAATGAGAGTCTATACTCCAGAAGTTCGGGCCGGATTTCTGGAGCGTTCATGCCGCGCAATCGACGGATACGTTTCTCGCTGGGGTTCATCGCGTTCGCGATGTTCTTCGGCGGCGTCGCGCTGGCGGTTTCCAACCTTGGGACGTTGCTGCACTATTCGGGGATCATCCTGAGCCTGACGGGGGCGGTGATGGCGGATCAGGCGATGGTGAGGGAATAGGCGGACATTCAATGCTGAATTCTGAATGATGAATGCTGAATGGGCGGATTCGCAATTCCCACGCGCCGCCGGTTACGATAGCGGCTCATGAATCGCAAAGTCGCCTTATCGTTATTAGCCCATCCCGATGACGCGGAAATTCTCTGCGCGGGGACGCTGATTCGGCTGGCCGAGGCGGGGTGGGAGGTTCACATCGCCACGGCCACGCCGGGGGATTGCGGGACCGTCGATCGCACGCGCTGGGAAATCTCGGCCATCCGGACGGCGGAGGCGGGCACGGCGGCCGCGATGATCGGGGCGACTTATCACTGCCTCGATGAGCGCGATGGGCTGGTTTGCTACGACAAGGGCACGATTCAAAAGGCGGTCGATCTCTTCCGCCGGATCGCGCCGGGGCTGGTTTTCACGCATGCCCAGGATGACTACATGATGGATCATGTGGAAGTCTCGAAACTGGCGCGGGCGGCCTCGTTCGTCTATGGCGCGCCGAATATCTCGGCCTATCCGCTGATCGAAGGCTCGGGCGTGCCGTGGATGTATTACTGCGATCCGATCGAAGGGATCGATTCGCTGGGACGGGCGATCGAGCCGACGACGGTGATCGACATCAGCTCGGTGCACGCGCGGAAACTGGAAATGCTCGCCTGCCACGCCAGCCAGCGGCAATGGCTGCGGGCGCATCATGGGATGGACGAGTATCTGGATTCGGTCAAGCGGCATGATGCGGAGCGGGGCAAACAAATCGGCGCGAAATTCGCGGAGGCGTTCGTGCAGCATCGGGGGCACGCGTATCCGGGGGACGATCTGCTGGTGGGGATGTTCGGGGCGTAACCGTGACACGGGCGTCCCGCCCGTGCGAGATGCGAGGGAAGTCGAATAGGCTCCCGATCGAGGGCTTTTTAACCTTTTACACCGCCAGCACGGCCGGGACGGCCGTGTCACTTCAGGCACCCTCTATTTCGCGGAATCCGTAAAGATCATTTAGAATCCTCCCCCACATGGATTCCCCGCGCGCGGAAATCTCGCAGGCTGGTGAGATCATCGCTCTTTCGACGCCCATCGAGCGCTTGTCCGGCGTCGGGTCGAGTCGCGCCAAAATACTCGCGGACCTCGGCGTCCACACGCTGGGCGAGCTTCTGGATTACTTCCCGCGCTCCTACCAGCACGAGACTGAAGAGCGCTCGATCAACCAGCTCGATTCCGGGCCGATCCAGACGGCCACGGGAAAGGTGATCGCCGTCGATTACGTTTCCACCCGCCCGCGGCCGAGATTCGAGGCCACGCTCGATGATGGCACGGGCTCGCTCAGCATTGTCTGGTTTCACGGGGCGTATCTTCGCCCAAAAATCCATCCCGGCATCCGCCTGCGCGTGAAGGGCAAAGTCGGCTTCTACCGCAATTATCCCCAGATGCAGAACCCCAAGTGGTGGATCGTCGATGAAGACACCGCGCCGGTGCGCGAGGCGGTCTTTCGGCCGATCTACCCCGCAACGGCCAAACTCACGACCGAGGCGATCCAGCGCATCATCGATGCGAACCTCGATTCGGCGCTGGCGCACATCAAGGAGTGGTTCCCCGGGCCCCTGCAGGTTCGCCGACACCTCATCGGCCGGCGCGAGGCATACCAGACCATCCACCGCCCGAACAGCATGCGCGAGGCGCTGCAGGCCCGCCGGCGAATCATTTACGATGAGCTGATCCTCATGCAGCTCGGGCTGGGGATTTCCAAGCAACTGCGCGATGGCCGGGTGACAGCGCCGGTGCTAAGGGTGGATAAACTGCTCGACCAGCGCATCCGGGCGCGATTTCCGTTTGAACTAACCGATGAGCAGACCAAAGCGATCTGGGAGATTCTGGGCGATCTGCAATCCGCCCGGCCGATGAATCGGCTGCTGCAGGGGGATGTCGGCTCGGGTAAAACCGTGGTCGCGCTGTATGCGATGCTCTGCGCGGTGGCCAACCGATTGCAGACCGCGATACTGGCTCCCACCGAGGTGCTGGCCGAGCAGCATTATCTCACTCTGTCGAAAATTCTCGGCTCATCGAACGTCACCGTGGAACTCTACACCAGCCGCACCAAGCGCGAATCCAAAGGCGGGCTGCTGCGGGCGCTGGCGAGCGGGAAAGTGCATATCGCGGTGGGGACGCAGGCGCTGATCGCCGAGGATATCGAGTTCGCCAATCTCGGGCTGGTGGTGGTGGATGAGCAGCATAAACTGGGCGTTCGCCAGCGGGCGGTGCTCAAGGGCAAGGGGCTCAGCCCGCATTACCTGGTGATGACGGCCACGCCCATCCCGCGCACGCTGGCGCTGTCGTATTTCGCGGATTTCGACGTCTCCACCATCGACCATCTCCCGCCCGGCCGGCAGCCGATCAAGACGCGCTGGGTGCCGGCCAAGCAGTCGGCGGTGGCGTGGGAATTCGTGCGGGCGCAGGTGGAGAAGGGCCGGCAGGCATACATCGTGGTCTCGCAGATCGAAGACACGGGGCTGGATGATGCCAAGAGCGTGAAGAAGGAGTACGAGCGGCTCAGCGCATCGGCCGGGCCGCTGGCGGGGATCAAGCTGGCGATGCTGCATGGGCAGATGGCCACCGAGGAAAAGCACGATGCGATGACCGCGTTTCGAGATGGAAAGACGCAGGTGCTGGTGGCGACCACCGTGATCGAAGTGGGCATCGATGTCCCCAACGCGACCGTCATGGTCATTCAGGATGCGGGATCGTTCGGGCTTTCGCAGCTTCATCAGTTACGCGGGCGGGTCGGCCGGGGCGAGCATACATCGTTCTGCATTCTCGTCGGCGATGCGCGGAACGATCAGGCCGAGGAACGACTGAAGGCGCTGACGCAGACGACCAATGGCTTCGAGATCGCCGAGAAGGACCTGCAACTGCGCGGGCCGGGCGAATTCTTCGGGACGCGGCAGCATGGGCTGCCGGAGTTCAAGCTGGCGGATATCACGCAGGAGCTGGACCTGTTGCAGTTGGCGAAGGACGATGCGCTGGAAATGCTGGGGCGGGACCCGCGGTTGAGATTGCCGGAGCATGCGGACTTGAGGAAGGCGCTGATCGAGATGTTTGGGGATTCGATGGATTTGGCGCAGGTGGGATGACTTTGGCCACAGACGAACCAGATGAACGCAGATAGACACGGATATAAGCCTGGCGGTTAACCTGAGGCGCGATGGTCATCCTGAGGCGTGGCGGTCATCCTGAGGGAGTATAGACGACCGAAGGATCCGGCCGATGCGTTTTGGACCGACCGCAACGTGAACGAGCCAATACCTGGATGCTGGATTCATCGGTCGCTGACGCTGCCTCAGAATGACGATCGCAGCAAAGACGCTGGAATGGATGCGATGACACAAGACGCGGACTCCCCAACTCACCCTCGCGGTCGCGCGACTTTCGCCGCGAAGCTCCGCGTTTTTGCGGGGGACATTAAGATCAGCCACACGATCTTCGCGATGCCCTGGGCGATTCTTTCGACGTTTCTGGCGGCGCGCGGGTGGCCGAGGCTTGGGGCGGTGCTGCTGATTATTTTCTGCATGGTAACGGCGCGGACGGTGGCGATGGTCGCCAATCGCCTGCTGGATGCGCGGCTGGATGCGCTCAATCCGCGGACGGCGCGGCGGGCGATTCCGAGCGGGGCGCTGTCGCGCTCTTTCATGGTGGCCGCCCTGATCCTGTGCGCGGTGTGGTTTATCGTGCTGACGTGGGGGTTTTACATCCTCTATGAAAATCCCTGGCCGCTAATTCTGAGTTTGCCGGTGCTGGGGTTTGTATCGTGCTATCCGCTGCTCAAGCGCTTCACGCGGCTGTGTCATTACTATCTCGGGGCGGCGCTGGCGCTGGCGCCGATTTGCGCGTGGGTGGCGATCAGCGGGTCGATCGACTGGCCGCCGGTGGTGATCGCGGGGGCGGTGCTGCTGTGGACGGCGGGGTTCGATATCATTTACGCCTGCCAGGATTATAAAAGCGATCTGGAGACGGGCGTTTTCTCCGTGCCGGCGAAACTGGGGGTCGCGAAGGCGCTGTGGGTGGCGCGGATCACTCATGCTGTTTGCGCGGGCCTGCTGATTCTCGTGGGGATCGTTTCGCCGCTGCTGTCGATTCTCTATTTCACGGGGGCGGCGATGGCGATTGTCCTGCTCATCGTGGAACACAGCCTGGTTCGCGCCGATGACCTGTCGAAAGTCGGGCTGGCGTTCTTCACCATCAATGGGATTATCAGCACGGTCGTGGGGATTCTTGGGGTGATTGATGTGTTCTTCTGATAATTCCCCGAGCAACCGATGGGAATGACGCCGGTTCACAAAGTCGCGGAAACCCCTCACCCCCGCCCTCTCCCACGCGGCGATTCTGCCGTTCTTCTATCACATCAACTTGCGCCGCTTGGGAGAGGGAGTAAGGCGCTTGGCGCTCGGGGGCGGTGCGACTTTGACGCACTTCAATGACGACATCGCCGCTACTTCGCGGGAAGGGTTGCGGGTTTGGTCGTGGGTTTGGTCGTAGGTTGTGTTGTCGGCTTTGTCGCTGGGGCCTTTACGACGACTGTCACGGTAAATGTCTTGGCGGCGGGCTTATCCTTCTCCCATGGGCGCTTGTATTCCAGCGTGATCTTCGATGTTCCCGCCTCTTTGGGGCGGAATGTCGCTCCAAAAACGCCGCCGCGGCCGGCGATGCCGGGGGGGCCGGGATCTTCCTTGAGGTAAACCACCTCACCCTCCAGCGCGAGGGATTTTCCATCGATCCCCGCCAGCGTCCAGCGATAGCCGGTGGTGGGATTGCCCTTTAGGAAAATCATCGCGCCACTCTGGTCGTTCAGATTCACGGTCTTGCCCGCATCATCTTCTCGAATGGCAAGAAACGTCTCATCGTCCGCCCGCGCCAGCGCGCCCGAAATCATTGAAAACGCCAGCACAACAACCGCGAATCTCCATCGCCGCATGGAAATACCCTCCGAAAAAACGCCTTGCAAAAGGCCCGCGAACCGTACGGCTCGCGGGCCTGATTGTCCATTCAACTCATCATCGTGAATCGCTCAGAACTTGGCGCCGGCCAATTGCAGACGCAGAAGCAGAAGGGCGGCCGACAATTGGGCATCCTGAGCGAGCGGGTCCTTCTTGACGATGGGCTTGTCGCCTTCCTTGGGCTTGGGCTTTTCTTCGCCATTGTCGGCGTTGCGGAGCACATCCAGTTCCTGGCGCGAGTCAATGGCCGCCCGCATCTGCTCGGGGGTCATCTCGACGGTCACATCGGGGTCAACGCCCCAATCCATCGAATTCTCTTCGCGATGGATGCACTTGCCGCTCGGCAGGTAATAGTGGCTGGTGGTCAGCTTCAGATACGCCGTCCGGCCGGCCAGCGGGAAGAGCATCTGCACCGAGCCTTTGCCGAAGGTGCGCTCGCCGACGATGAGCGCCCGCTTCTGGTCCTTCAGCGCGCCGGAAACGATCTCCGAAGCCGAGGCGGAATACTGGTTCACCAGCACGATAATCGGCAGATCGCGGACTTCATCCTCCTGCACCGAAGCGCGGGCCTCGGTCGCCTGATTGGGCGTTTCGCGGTCGGCATGGGTGCTGACGATCGTGCCGCTGGAGAGGAATTTGTCGCAGATCTCGGTGGCCGCCGTGAGCAGGCCGCCGGGGTTGTAGCGGAGGTCGAAGATCAGGGCCTTGACGCCATCCTTGCGCATGTCCGCGACGGCGACGTTCAATTCATCGGCCGACATCTTCGTGAAATTGGTCAGGCGGATGTAGCCGATCTTGTTGGCGGGGTCGATGAAATAATCCCAGCCGCCGCCGGGGCGATGCGACCAGCCCTTGACCGAGGCAACCTTGATCAACTGGCGGACGATCTCGATATCGCGGACGCTGCTATCCTGGCTGCGAACGGTGAGGGTGACCTTGGTGCCGGACTTGCCGGTGATGTTCTTCACGGCCTGATTGAGGCTGATGCCCTTGGCATTCTTGCCGTTGATCTTGGAGATGATATCGCCGGCCTTGATGCCGGCGCGGTAGCCGGGCGAATCTTCCAGGGGGCTGACCACGCGCAGGCTCCCATCATCATCGCTCTGGATCTGGATGCCCACGCCGCTGAACTCGCCCTGCGTGGTCTTGTTGAATTCCTCGACATCGTTGGGCCAGATCATCGAGGTAAACGGATCGAGCTCGCTGAACGCGCCATCGGCGAATTCATTGACGAACACTTCCTCGGGGAGTTGGATCGTGTCATCGTTGGAGCGGGCCACGCCATCGATGGCGCGGCGGAGCGTGATCTGCTCGTTGGCGGCCGTGGCGGCCTGGAGCTTGGTCAGGTGATCTTCGATCTTGGCCAGGAAGGCATCGCGCTTGGTGGCATCCTTGAGGTTGGGGAAGGCGCTTTCGAGGCCCTTGGTGGTGGCCAGGAGCTTGAGGCTCTTGAGTCCGCCCAGGCCCAGATCGCGATAGCTGACTTCGCGATAGTAGTTGGTGCGGGCATCGACCAGCGCGTTCCAGAGCATATCCATCCGGATATCCTTCAGGGACTGATGCCAGTCGGTCTTGAAGCTGTCATCGCGGTCTTCTTCGGGCTTGGTCGCGGGCTTGGTGGTCGGCTTGGTAGTGGGCTTGGTGGTGGGCTTGATGAGCTGATCCACCGATTCGCGATCGGTCGATTCGGATTCCTGGATCTTCTTGAACTGATCGGGGTTGTACATCGCCAGCAGGCGAATGCGGCGGGTGGCGATCTTGAGGCGATCCTTCCATTCCGGGTTGGCCGGCTCGACCGAGCCCAGGTCCGAATAAAGGCGCAGGGCCTTGAGCCACTGCTCGGCCGACTCGTACTTATGGGCCGACTCGATCGTGTTCTTGACCAGGTCATCGACCCATTTTTCGTTGCGGAAGGCCTTCTTGTCATCCGCCAGCAGATAGGCGCGGGCGACGAAATCGAGCGCGTAATCGGCCTTGTTGTTTTTCAGCAACAGCTTGACATCGCCGACCGCCTTCTCGAATTGCTTATGCCGCTCGGTGACGAACACCTGCCGCTGCGCTTCGAAGGCCTGGGTCCAGCCGGCCATTTTCGCCAGCTCGGTGTCGTTGGTCGCGGTGGCGGCGGCCTGCGTGAGCAGTTCGTTGGTGCGATCGAACTTGCCGGCGCGGAGCGCTTTGAACGCCTCGGCCTTGAGCTGATCGACATTGCCGACCTGGGTCGGCGCAACCGCCGGCGGGTCCGCATGGACCCACATGGGCGACGTCACCGCCGCGCCCCCCACCACACAGGCCAAACCCAGCACCCAGCGGCCAAACCTCTTGTGCATAAACGATCCTTCTTATGTGATGGAAAAATCTTTTCTCGAAGCTACCTTACATTCGGCCAAAAAGGGCGTCAAACAGAATCCCGCGGATGAGGATTCCCAAATAAGACGTTTGAGGCAGCCAACAGTTCACTTGGAATTCGCTACAAGCGTCATACCCGAACCATCAACGGCTGTTTATGTCTGCCCGTGTGGGGGGAATGCCCCCTCCCCCGGTCGCGCATAAATTTGTTCGCCCGAGTGCGCGCAGCGGCTTTGCCGGAGGTATGAGATAGGATAAGTTGGGTGGATAGTTGGGTGGATCGAAGTCTATACGTTCAGGCAAGGCATTGACCGCGAAACGCTGGCTCAACTTCATCCTCTTCACCGCCGCCGTCGCGGCCGCGCCGGCGCTGCCTGTTTTGGCCCAGCCGGCGACACCCGATCCCTCTGAAATCGCCCGCAAGGATGCTGAAGGGTTGCAGGCGGTTTTGTTCGGACCCGACAGTGTCAGCCCCAAGGACCGCGATGAGGCCGCCAAGCGGCTTTTGCAGGCTGGGGCAATTACCCCTCTTCTCGATGCCCTGCAGGGGGTCAAGCCCGCGCCTCAGCTTGCTGTGGCACGAGCGGTCGGCGAGGCGGAGACACCGCCGCCGCAGTTGATGAATGATCTGATCAGGCTGCTACCCACCAAGCAGGAGAGCGACCCGCCCATGGTTGAGGCGATCAGCCAGGCGCTGGTCAACTATAAGGACCGCCCCGAAGCCACCGCCCGCTTGCGCGATTTCGTCCAGCAGAAGAATGTCCAGGCCCGCCTCCGCGCCGCCGCCTTGAGCGCCATGGGCGCTCTCAGCGATAAGGAAACCGCCGCTCTTTTGATCGATCAGTTGCGGCACAGCGGCGATGAGCGCTCCATCATCCTCGCCGCGGCCGACGCCCTGGCGGAAATGACCGGCCACTCCGAATTCGGGACCGATGTGTCGCAATGGGTGGCCTGGTGGCGCTTGCAGGAATCAAAATCACCGGCCGACTTTCGCGCCGAACGCTTGAACGACCGCTTTGGAGAATTGCAGCGCGACGCCCGCCGCATGCGCGAAGTGCGCGTGGCGATCGACAGGCAGGTCGTCGACACCGCCCGATTCATCACCGACCCCGCCAAACTGGACGATTACACGCTGAGCTGCCTGAAAAATCCCGTCCCGGAGTTTCGCAGCGCCGGCGCGGGGTTGATCATCGAGCGCATCAACCAGGGACACAAGATCAACGATGAAATCATGGATCGCCTGCGCTCGATGATCGCCGACAGTTCGGTCGACACCCGCAAGCGCGTCGCCGAAACCATCGAGCGCATCAACGACCCCGCCTCGGCCAAAGCGGTCCTCGCCCAACTCAAGCGCGAGCGCGATCCGCAGGCGCGGGTCTGGCTGATCCGCGCGGTCGCGCCCACTAAAGATGTCACGGCCGTTCCCGTGCTCATCACCATGCTCGACGATCCCACTTACCTCGTGGCTGAAGCCGCCGCCAAGGCGCTGACCGACATGGGCACGGAAATCACCAAAGACCCCGATCTCACCCGGCAGGTCTCCAACGCCCTGCTCAAGACGTTCGCCCGCGCCAATGACGCCGGCGCGATGACTTTGCGCGAGCGACTGGTCGGCGCGATGGTGCCGCTCAAGGATGCCCAGTTGGTGCCCACGCTCCTGGCCGTGATGCGCGATCCCGATCCCGTTCGCAACACGCCCAACGCCAGAATCAGCGCCATCAAAGCACTGAGCATTATGAACGCCGTCAATTTCCGCGATTCGATCGCGCGGGAGACGGCCACCCTCCTGGCCACCGAGCGCGATGCCGGCATTCGCCTCGAAGCCGCCAAGGCGATGGGCATCATTGGAACACCGAGTCAGGCCAAGCAGCTTTATTCCGCGATGAAATCCGACGCGGATCCATTCGTCAGTGAGGCTGCGTGGAGCAGCCTGGCGATTCTCTTTGACCAGTTTAGCCCAACGGATTTGATGGAGTGGGCGCAGGGGTCCTGGTTTGAAGATTCGCCGCAGAAAAGGCTTGTCGCGTTCGAAGCGCTATACAAGAAATACGAGGCGCTCGGTGATCGCGCGCCGGCCGAAGCCAAGGTGGTTGTCGAGGAGAATCTTGGCGCGCTTTACGCCAGCGATTCGATTAAGAAGCCGGACAAGGCCATTCCCTTCCTGCTCGCGGTCACGGCGTATTGGGAAGGAAAACCGGGTGGCAAAATCGACAGCTTCCAGAAACAGACTCTCAAAGCCTATCTTCAGGCAACAAAGTTCAAAGAAGGCGTCCAATTCGCCGCGGACCGAATTGCCAAGGATCCCGCCACTCGCGGCCCAAACCAGGAAACGTTCGGTCGCACCATTAAGACTCATGTGGACGAGCTCATCAAAGCCCGGGACTTTGAAACCGCGCGTCAGCTCCTGACCGAAGCCAAGAAACTCGACTTGGGGAATGGCAGCTATCGCGACGATCTCACAAATAGGGAAAAGGAGATCACGACGCCAAAAGTGCCATGGCTTCATGAGCTCTTCCCACCGATTCCGCGCCCAACCTACGTTTGATTCACATGGGCAGGATGCCCATGCTACGACACCTCACGGCGCCCCGATAAACTCCACCTCGCGCGCCCGATCCCCGACAAAACGGATCGCAATCGCCTTCCGTTCCCTTTGATCGAACGGGTAATACCAGGTCGTCGCATCCCAGTAGGTCGTCGGTAGCGTTCCCTCGATCTCCACCCCGAACCCCACGCAGGCCGTCGGCGGAATTCCCAGAACTCGCGCGATCTGCCGCCGGTTGCGGCCCAGAATCGCCCGGCCAAGCTCGCGATATGGCTGCTCCAGCCCCGCATCCACGCGCCCCAATCCAGCAGAACCGCCGCGAATTCCCCGGTGCCCGACCACGCCCAGCACCAATCCCTCGATCATGCCGGCGGTCCAGCAGACCGCCCGCGTCAACACATCGCCCAGCGCATTGGCCATCGTCGGAATCCTTTCCAGCGTTTCTATCGGCCAATCTTCTCCCCCGCCAGCACAAACCGATGCCCGAAATGCCGGTAATATCGGGCATACCCCAATCCCGCCTCATCCCGCAGCATGAGTATTTCCCCCCGGTCGAAGGCCTGGGCCACGCTCACCACCGCATCGTGCCGCACCATGGGGTTCGAGAACATCGTGAACGCCTTGATCCACCACCAGGCCCGCCGGCTGCGCAGCAGATCGGCCACGATCACCCCCCTCCGCGCCAGCCGATCCATGATCTTCATCACCCGCACGACCTGCGCCTCATCCAGATGATGCAGGAACATATTGGTGATCGCATAATCGAAACTCCCGGCCTCGAAGGGCAAATCCATCACATCCGCCCGCACCAGGCGCAATCGCAAATCATCCCCCTGTCCCCTTCTTTCCCTGCCGGCCTGCCAGCCATGCGATTTCCCACAAAATTCCGCCGCCGCCTGAATCGTCTCCGCGTGGGCATCGACGGCCGTCACCCGCACATCAAATCCCGCCCTCGTCGCCCATTCTAAAATCGCCCGTGGAATATCGGCCGACCCCGTCGCCAGATCGATGATCTCAATGCGCTCGCCCGGTTTCCAACCCTTGCTGAACTGTTGCAAATGCCCGAGCGTCGCCCGCGTATACCCCAGCCACCGATTCACCCGCCGGATAAACGCCAGACTCCGCAACAACTCCCCCGGATCCGCATCCGGCCGATCCATCCACTCCTCTTCACGGCGACGGTTTGAGAGAAATGCCATGCACTACCGCGCTTCTGGACGTCGAGACAAAAGATGGATGCAAAGTTGCAAAGGAACAAAGGCGCAAAGAAATACAGAAAGAAATATCGCGCCAGGGAGCGTCGTCCGAAATCACATCTTCAATTTGTCATTTTTCATCCCCATTCTTCCTTTGCCTCTTTGTACCTTCGCCTCTTTGCGCTGGTTTTTTGCCTCGCATCCATCAGGATGAAATCATAGAGGCTCCACGTCCAACTTCTCGCTTCTAACTTCTATCTTCTATCTTCTACCTCTCAAAACTGCTGCAACACATCCGGCACCACCATCACCTTCTCCAGCAGAATGAAATTCCGCCCTTTGTACTCTGTCACCATCCCCGTCAGGCGGAAGCGGATATCGCGATTGGCGCCCTGCACCGCGTTTTCCATCTGCGCCAGTTTCTGATTGGGCAGGATCACCATCGGCGGGTCCTTAAGCACTTTGCCATCGGAATCGAAGGTAATCTCCGCCGTCTGCCCGTCGGCGCTCTTGGTCAATCGGCCGATGCGATCCACCACATAGGACCCCTCGCGCATCAGATTGAGCTGCGGCGCACCCGGCATGACGGCCGCCTTGCCGCTGGTCGTGTCGGCGGTCGGGCCCTGCGGGATCGGCTGCAGCGGCTGTCCGCTGGCGGATGGCGGCTTGAGCAGGCTATCGAGCAACTGGCTGGCCGGCACCGCCTGCACGCCACTGCCCGGCTTGGTGGTCGGCTGAGCGGCCGGCTTCGCGCTTCCGGCGCTGCCGCCGCTACCGCCAGCGCCGCCCCCCGCCGGCGGGGTATCCCCGGCCGCAATCAAAGCGGCCGATGCCAGCGAAATCGCAACCGCACAACCCCATCGGCGCAAAGGCGTATGCATAGTCGTCTCCATGAGCGTCCTATCTTATCGGATAAATCAGGGGGAACAAATGACCGCCTTGTCTTTGGCCCCCTCCCCGGTCAATATCCTGCCGTGCGAAACTCGATGCTCTCCATCGCCGTCGGGATTCTCTCCACTTGCACCCTCCTCGCCGCCGCGCCGGCCGAAGAGCCTGCTGCGGCGAAGGAAGATTGGCCGCAATTGCTCGGCCAGCAGCGCGATGGAATCTACCGCGGCGACCCCAAAACCCTCGCCCCCACATGGCCGGCCGCCGGCCCGAAACAGCTCTGGGAGAAAAAGCTGGGCGCGGGCTGGAGTTCGCCCATCATCTCCGGCGGCAAGCTGATCCTCTTCCATCGCCAGGATGATAAGGAAGTCGTCGAATGCCTCAATGCCGCCGACGGCAAGCCGATCTGGAAATCCGATTACGAAACCACCTATCGCGATGATTTTGGATTCGATGAAGGCCCGCGCGGCACACCCACCATCGCCGCCGGCCGGGTTTTTACTTTCGGCGCTGAAGGAACCCTCTCGGCATGGGATCTGGCCACCGGCAAGCAGCTCTGGTCCATCCCCACGCGCACCCAGCTCAACGCAGGCAAAGGCTACTTCGGCATGGCCTGCTCGCCGCTGGTCGAGGGCAGCGCTGTCATCGTCAACATCGGCGGCAAGAGCGATGCCGGCGGCGCGGGGATCGTCGCCTTCGATGCCGCCACCGGCAAAATCCTCTGGCAGGCCACCAATCACGAGGCCGGCTATTCCTCGCCCATCGCCGCAACCTTCGGCGGAAACCGCTGGGTCCTCGATCTCACCCGCGCCGGGCTGGTCGGCCTCGCACCCGACAGCGGCAAGGTCCACTGGATCATCCCCTTCCGCTCGCGCACCAACGCTTCGGTCAATGCCGCCACGCCCCTGGTCATCGGCGAGCAAATCTTCCTTACCGCCAGCTACGGCACCGGCGCGGCCCTCCTCAAATTCGACCCCGAAAAGCCCGCCGAAATCTGGCGAAACGATGAAACCCTCTCCTCCCACTACGCCACGCCCATCCATCGCGATGGTTATCTCTACGGCATCGACGGCCGGCAGGAGGCCGGTTGCAGTTTGCGCTGCATCGAGCTCAAAACCGGGAAGATCATGTGGACCAAGGAAGCGTTCGGCGCGGCCACGCTCATGCTCGTGGGCGAGGATTTGCTGGTCCTGACGGAAAAGGGCGACTTGGTCCGAGTCGCAGCAACGCCTGAATCATTCAAGGAAATCGCCCGCGCCAAAATCCTAGACCCCGATGTCCGCGCGGGCGGGGCGCTCTCATCAGGCCTCTACTACGCCCGCGATGGGAAGCGACTGGTCTGCATCGATCTGCGAAAGTAAACTGAGCCACAGATTTGCACAGATGGGCACAGATAATAGAGAAGTTTAAGAAAGAGAATCGAAGTCAAAGGTGAGAGATGGGACTGGGTCATGCTGAGCGTAGCGAAGCATCTTGCGGTTAGTTTGAGAGTGTTTCGAAAGCTGACTGGCCCTGGTCGTTGATGCAAGATCCTTCGGTCGCCTTAAGCTCCCTCAGGATGACCCGCGCGGACCGGAAGCAATACCGATGGATTTATTTCTTAATCTGTGCCCATCCGTGCAAATCTGTGGCTAATTCCCGATGAACCTCTCCATCCCCATCTACATCGAGGAGCACAAAGTCCCCGGCAGCCCCAGCCCGCGTTTTACGCTGCGCCCGCTATTTATCGCCAAGCCGGCCGAGGTCGCCCAGCAGTTGAGCGGGGGCATGTCGAAGCTGGCCCGCAAGATTCGCGAGATTCTCGATCAGCTTGCCTCCGCCCCGCGCCAGGAGGAGCTGATCCCCTGGACATTTTCACCGGCGCTGGCCGAAAACGCCCTCAAATTCACCGTCCAGCTCCGCCGCCAGACCATCGACTGCCGCTGCCTGGTCATCGACTTCGACGCGCTCGATCGCCGCCTCGCCATCATCCCCGCGATCGATGATCTCTGGTTCGAAATCACCCGCGGGCAGACGCTGCTCAACCGCGCCCGCGATGTGGTCACCGATCACCTCCGCCGCCGCGAAAAAGAGGAGGCCGAAGACTTTTCCGTCAGCGAAGACCTCACCACTTATAACCGCGCCTGGGTCACCCCGCTCGAGATCGATATCCATCCTCATCCGCAGATTCCCAAGCCCTCCATCGAAGGCCTGCTCGGCCTCTTCGGCGGCGGAAAAGTCTCCGGCCGGGCCGAGCTCCAGAAGGTCGGCCGCTGCCTCGACTGGCTCTATCCCGATGATCTCGATCGCGTCGTTCTGCGCGATGCGGAAGTCGATGAATTGACCCGCCTCCTGGCCGCGCCCGATCGCAGGCCCATCATGCTCGTCGGCCCGCGCAAGGTGGGCAAAACCGCCATCATCCACGAGGCCGTCCATCGCCGCGTCACCGAGCGCAAAACGCCCCACGTCGCCGAGCGAAATCTCTGGCTCCTCTCCCCGGCCCGCCTGATCGCCGGCATGTCCTACGTCGGCCAGTGGGAGAACCGCCTGCTGGCGATTCTCGAAGAAGCGCGGGAGCGCCATCACGTTCTCTACTTCGACGATGTGCTGGGCCTCTTCCAGGCCGGCATCTCCGCCGATTCCGAGCTCAATGTCGCCTCGGTCATGCGCCCGTGGATCGAGCGCCGCGATTTTCGGTTGCTGGCGGAGATGACGCCCGATTCCTTCCGCGTTCTCCAGGAGCGCGATCGCGGTTTCGCCGATCAATTTCACGTCCTGCCCGTGCGCGAGCCGAGCGAAGGCCAGACCCGCCGCGTGCTGATTCACTTCACCCGCCGCCTGGAATCCCGGCACGATTGCCGCTTCGATGTTGAAGTCCTCCCCTCGGCCATGGACCTGCTGGCGCACCACGTCCGCGATCAATCCATGCCCGGCAAAGCCGCCGGCCTGCTGGCGCAGCTCGCCACCAAGCACCATCGAAAGGACATCTCCCGTGAGACCGCCATCGCCGAATTTCAAGCCTCCTCCGGCCTCTCGATCTCCTTCCTCGACACCACCCAGCGTCTGGAGCGGCAGGATGTGATCGATGCGCTGGCCCGCAAGATTGTCGGGCAGGAGGCGGCGCTCGAAGCGCTGGCGGATGTCATCACCATCGCCAAGGCCCGCCTCAACGATCCCGGCCGCCCCCTCGGCACCTTCCTCTTCCTCGGGCCCACCGGCGTCGGCAAGACTCAATGCGCCAAAGCGGCGGCCGGGTATCTCTATGGCGATGAAGCGCGCCTGCTCCGCTTCGACATGAACGAGTACGTCGAGGGCGGTTCGGTACTGCGCCTGATCGGCACCTTCGCCCAGTCCGAAGGCCTGCTCACCAGCGCGGTCCGCCGCCAGCCCTACTGCATCGTGCTGCTCGATGAGATCGAGAAGGCGCATCCCGCGGTTTTCGATCTGCTGCTCCAGGTGCTGGGTGAAGGCCGCCTCACCGATTCGCTCGGCCGAACCAGCGACTTCACCAACGCCATCATCATCATGACCTCCAACCTCGGCACCCGCGCCGCCGCATCGCAGTTTGGCCTGCGCCCGGCCGAATCGGCGCGCGATGAGGTCTTCCTCGATGCCGCCCGCGCCTTCTTCCGCCCCGAATTCTTCAACCGCATCGACCGCATCGTCCCCTTCAACGAGCTGACCCGCCAGCATGTCTCTGCCATCGCCGACCACCTCATCACCGCCCTGTTCGCGCGCGAAGGCCTCGTGCATCGCCGCTGCGTTTTGCAGGTCGAACCCGCCGCCATGGAGCGGATCATCGAGCAGGGATACCACCCGCAACTCGGCGCTCGCGCCCTCCGCCGGGCGGTGGAGAAACAGCTCACCCAGCCCATCGCCCAGCGTCTCTCCGGCCTCAAGCCCGATGCGCCGACCCTCATCACCATCTACCCCGGCGCGGGCGATGCGGTCGTGCCCCATATCCAGGCGCTGGTTTCCGCCAAACCGAACAATGCGCTGCTGGCGATCGATGATGCCGACGTCGATCCGATCCTCGCCCGCGTGGAAGAATATCTCGATGCGCTCGAAACGCGCCTTTCCGCCAGCGAGGCCGCCGCCAACCGCTCCGTCTCCGCCGATGCGCTATCGGCCGCCCATTTCAAATATTTCGCCATCCGCGAGCAGATTCAGCGGGTTGACCGGCTGATTCAATCCATCGATCAGGAACTCTCCCGCCCGCCGCGCTCGCGCAATCTCATGCGCGCCCCCCGGCCGATCAAGCGCATCCGCCGCACCGCGCCTGAAGATAATGCAATGCTTTCCGATCTGCTGACCACGCCCGAGCTTTCGGCGCGGCTGGCGGAACTCGCTGGCAGATCGTTGCCGATGGGCGATGGGCCGGGCGATCGCACGGCCGAGGTTTTGCAGGAATGCGCCATGCTCGATGCCATGGCCGGGCCGGCTGAGAATCGCGTTCTGATTGAGTTGCGGCGCATGGGCGGCAATCATCATGTCATCACCGAGCTGCTGCGCCAGACCTACACCAACCTCTTCGCCCGCCAGCATGGTTTCACCGCGACCCAATTAAAATCCACCGATCCCTGCTCTGAATTCCTCCTCCTCGACATGCCGGGGATATTCGCCATGGTCCGCCCGGAATCCGGCACCCATCTCTTTTTTCCGCCCCATGAAAACCTTGTGCCCATTCAGGTGATCGCCACCGCCCTCGACGAATCCGAAGACGCCGCCCAAGCCGCCGAGCAGCGCATCGCGATGCGCAACGACTGGCGCGCCGCCGTCGCCACCAGCCAATCCACCCCCGACTCCGCCCCCTATCCCGCCGGCCCGGTCATCCGCCTCTACGACCCCCACACCGCCACCATCGATCTCCGCACCGGCCTGCTCTGCGAAAAGCAAACCTCGCCCGAAGAAATCCGAAGAATGGTCCTCGCCAATATCCCTCTCCCGTGGCACGGGCATCCTGCCCGTGTGGAATGATCGAATGTGCAATATGATTGTCGATAACATTTAACACGACCAACACGGGCAGGATGCCCGTGCTACGACAAACGCCCGTGCTACGATAAATGCCCGCCTACCGCTTCCCCATCCTCATCATCCGCGACCCCGCGGGTTTCCACACCGCGATCCTCGTCGAGGACAACGGCGACGTGGCCGCCATTGCCGAAACCCCGGCCGGCGCGGTGCAGCAACTGCGCGATCACCTCGAGCGCCTCTATCGCCGCTTCGAATGGATGACCCCGCCCGATTTCACCAAACCGGAGTTGACGACGATCAAGGTGGAGATTCGCCCGGAATATCTCGAAGGCCGCCGGCCCTATCCCTGCGGCGAGACGATCGTGCTCCGCGTCCCGGTGGTCATGGGCCAGACACTCGCCGGCCTGCGCATCGCCTCGCTCCCCACGATGTCGATCCGCTTCAACTACTACGATGCCGATGATCTAAGGCCCCTGGCGACGCAGTACGTCCAGAACAAGCTGCGCGGCCTCACCCCCGCCGATGTGGCCCGCTATCTCGCTCCAATGTCGGCCCAGCTCGATGATGTGGTGATCCAGATTCCCCGCGAGCGCCGCGAGAAAATCGAAGCGCCGGAGTTGGAGGCGCTGGCCGCCATCGCCGACCCGCTCGGCTCGCGCGAGATGCGCTCGCGCTACTCCCGCGCCTGGGAGCGCGATGATCTGGTCACCCGTCTCGTCGATGCATTGTGTGTCGAGCGCGCGCCCATCCTGCTCGTCGGCGAGTCCGGAATCGGCAAAACCAGCATCCTGGCCGATGCCGCACGCCGCATCGAGCGCGACAACCGCGAGCTCTCCTCCCGCGCCATCGCCGAACCCGGCCGGCCCGATGCCGAAACGATCCGCAAAGTCAGCCGCTTCTGGCTCACCTCCGCGCCGCGCATCATCTCCGGCATGAAATACCTGGGGATGTGGCAGGAGCGCGTTGAAACGGTCATCGGCGAGGTCGGGCATCTCTCGGGCGTACTTTGCATTGAAAATCTTCTGGACCTGGTTCGCACCGGCGGCAATTCGCCCGTCTCTTCCGTCGCCGCATACCTCCTGCCCTACCTGCAACGGTCTGAGTTGCGTCTGGTCGCCGAAGCCACGCCGGCCGAGGTCGATGCGATCCGCCGCCTCCTGCCCGGTCTGGCGGATGTCTTTCATATCGTCACCATCCCCCCCTTCTCGCGCGCCTCGGCCATCTCCGCCATGACCCAGGTCGCCCAGTCCCATCGACAGAACCTCCAGATCGACTTCGACCGCGCTGTCATCGATGTCGTGCATCGCCTCTTCTCGCGCTTCATGCCCTACAGCCCATTCCCCGGCAAGGCAGCCGCATTCATCAGCGAACTTTTCGACCGCGCTTCGCGCACCCGCACCACCGGCCAATCGCTCCGCATCGCCCCGGCTGATGCGATCGACCTCTTCATCCGCCAGACTGGCCTGCCGCAGGTCTTCCTCCGCGATGAAATCCCCCTCGATCCGCAAATCGTGGCCAATGCGCTTCATCAACAAGTCATCGGCCAGGAAACCCCCTGCCGCGCCGCCGCCAGTGTCATCACGACTTTCAAAGCCGGCCTGAACGATCCCGAGC
>JBBRTW010000069.1:0-20608 GCA_038244055.1 Tepidisphaerales bacterium
AAACGACGCTATTCACGCTGGCGATCATCACCGCCGCGGTGACGGTCGTTGCGGTCATCAGCCTGGTGCAGATCCGTCGGCAAATCGCCGCCGAGCAGAGCCGGTCGGCTCAATCGGTGGCCCTGGGCATCTCCCGCGCCTCCGAGCTGGCGCTGGCCGTCCGCGACACGCGCGAGTTGTCGCGCCTGGCCCGCAGCTTCCTTCGCGATGAGCACATTCTCTTCATCGCGATCTACGGCAACGGGCCCGCCCCCGTGTCCACCGCCATTCGCGATGATTCGGCCTACCAGGCGTTCGCACACGGCGGTGCGAGCGACGAGCAATTCATCATTGGCCGGCAAACCATCGAGTCCTCCGCGCAGCCCGATGAATTTGCCCCTGATGCGGACATCGACCCGATCACCACCGCGCCCGTGGCGGTTACCGAGCCGCATCATCCATCCGGCACGATAGGCCGGGTTATCGTCGGGCTTTCCGCGCGCGATGCCGAACTCGCCCAGGCGCGGCAAAGCCGGATCACCCTGGTGGCCGCCCTCGCCGCCGGCGGGCTCGGGGCCGCCATTCTCTTTCTCACCATCGGCGCCTGGCTGCGCCGCCTGGACCGCCTGGCCTCGGCCAGCCGCGCCCTCTCGCAAGGCGACTTCTCCGCGCCCATCGGCGATGGGGGTGCGGATCTAATCGGCCAACTCGCCAAGTCGTTCGACGGTATGCGCATCGCGCTTCAAGAGAGGGATCTCAAGCTTCGCGAGTTTAACGATACGCTCCAGGAGCAGGTCAGGCAGCGGACGGCCGATCTCCAAACCGCCCTGCTGGCGGCCGAGGAGGCATCGCGGGCCAAGAGCCTCTTCCTGGCCAACATGTCGCACGAGCTGCGCACGCCGCTCAACGGCGTGATTGGCATGGTCGACCTGATCATGGCCGCCGATCCCAACCCAAGCCAGCGCCGATACGGTGAGATCGCCAAATCCTCGGCCCGCGCGCTTCTCGATCTCATCAATAACATCCTGGACTTTTCCAAGATCGAAGCCGGCAAGCTGGAACTCGACCGCACCGATGTGGACCTCTGGGAATCGGTTGAAACCGTCGCCCAGATCGTCGGCGAGCGGGCCGGCAAGAAAGGGTTGGAGCTGCTGTGCAGCGTTTCCCGGGATGTTCCGCGCATCGTGGCGACCGATTCCGTGCGGCTTCGCCAGGTGCTTCTCAATCTGGCCTCGAACGCGGTCAAGTTCACCGAGAAAGGCGAGGTCGTCATTCAAGCGGCGGTCGATTCTCAAACCGAAACCCACGCCACCATCACCTTCAGCATCCGCGACACCGGCATCGGCATCCCCCCCGACCGCCTCGAACGCCTCTTCAAATCGTTCTCGCAGGTGGATGCTTCCACGACGCGCAAATATGGCGGCACCGGCCTGGGGCTGGCGATCTGCGGACGCATCGTTGAGTTGATGGGCGGAAAAATCGGCGTGCGCAGCCAGCCGGGCGGGGGATCGACCTTCTGGTTCACGCTGACTTTCGAAAAACGCGCCCAGACCAAATTCGCGGCCATTGAGCCCGCCGTCAGCCCGCGCGGCCTCCGCGTACTGGTCGTCGATGACAACGCCACCAATCGCGAGATTCTCCTGACCCAGCTCGTCAGTTGGGATTTGCGGGTGGATGTCGCCGGCAGCGCCGATGAAGCGCTTGGCCGCCTTCGCGGCGCATTCCAGGAATCCCGCCCCTACGATCTGGCCATCCTCGACTTGCACATGCCGCAACCCGATGGTCTGCAACTGGCGGCGCAGATCAAGGCCGACTCCGTGTGCCGGAACATCATCCTCATCAGCCTCGGCTCGTTGGGCGATGTCGAATCCAGCCAGCAGTTGCGTCAGCGCGGGTTCGCCGCGAGCCTGACCAAACCGGCCCTGCCCTCGACGTTGTACGATGCGATTGTCGATGCGCTGGCCGCCTCCGATCGCGATCTGAAGCCCGTCGAACCTCAGCGCGTCCAGCGCCTCACCGGCATCAACGTCCTGCTTGTGGAGGACAACGAAGTAAACCGGATGGTCGCCGGCGAGATTCTCCAGCGCGGCGGATGCATTATTGCCGAGGCCGTCAATGGCCGGCTGGGCGTCGAGGCCGCGATGAGCAGAGATTTCGACGTGATCCTGATGGACTGTCAGATGCCGGAAATGGATGGCTTTGAAGCGACCGCACGACTTCGACAGGCCGAGCGGGACGATCCCAAGCGCCGCCGCGTGACGATCATCGCCCTTACCGCCAACGCCATTAAAGGCGATCGGGAACAATGCCTGGCCGCGGGGATGGATGGTTACGTCACCAAGCCGATCGAGCCAGCGGAATTGTTCGCCGCGATCCGCGAATTGCTCCCGCCCGACCGCAGAGCAGTGTCCGCAGCGCCGGCGGCGAATCTGGAGGAACTACCCCAATTGGTTCAACAGTCGGTTTCCGCCGACGTCTCTCCGGGCATTGCTCCTGCCATTTCAGTTACTGCCGTCCCCGGCATCGCGGCCACTGAAGCATCGCCGGAAACTGTTCCCGTCGATCTCGAAGCGTTGCAGCGCCGTTGCATGGGCAACCGCGCCCTGGCCGCCAAGGCGCTCAACAAATTCGAAGGCGCGCTGGGCAAGGATATCGCCAATCTCGCCCAGCATCTCAAAATCGGCGATGCGCCGGCCGCCGCCCGCGCCGCCCACAAGATTAAAGGTGCCGCTGCCAACATCGCCGCCGACACCGTCTGCAAACTCGCCGCAGACCTCGAAAAGCTGGCCCTCACCGACTGCCTGGCCGGCTCCGCGCAGTGCCTTTCCGGCCTCGAATCAGAGTTGCAGCGCCTCCACGATTTCCTCGCAACCGCCATGGAGCGACTGGCCGTTCCCGCGTCCGATAACGCCAAAACGATTGCATCGCGTTAGCTGTCTTACAGTCGGTGATGATAGGCGATTGCCCGACTGACTCTGCCGTCCCGGCCGACCGAAATGAATGATGGACCGCACTTTCTGAAGTGTCCGAAATCGTCCGAGGATCCGGGCCGCGACCAACCTCGCGGCAGCGAACCGAACTGAATGTGATATTCCTCTATGCGCGCTTTGATCGTCGATGATGATGAAATCTGCCTCGACATGCTCGCGGGCGTGTTCGATCAGATGGGGTACGAGGTCGAGCGCGCCGGCGATGGCCAGGAAGCGATGGCCAAGCTGCGCGATCAGCAGATCCAGCTCGTCATCACCGACTGGGAAATGCCCCGGATGAACGGCATCGAGCTATGCAAGGCCATCCGCGCCGAGGAATTCGACCGCTACATCTACATCCTCATGCTCACCAGCCACCAAAGGGGCGAAGAAAAAATCGAAGGCCTTCAAGCCGGCGCGGATGCGTTTCTCCTCAAGCCGTTCGACCCCGCCGAGCTGGTGGTCAGCCTCAAGACCGCGGACCGCATCCTGGGCCTGGAAACGCGCGATCTGGCGATGTTCGCCCTCGCCAAGCTGGCCGAAAGCCGCGATCCGGAAACAGGGGCGCATATCGAGCGCGTCCAGAGTTACGCGCGCCTGCTGGCGCAGTTTCTTTCGACCACCGAACGGTATCACAGCGTTGTCGATGCCGAATTCGTCCGCCTGATTTTCCAGACCGCGCCGCTGCACGATATCGGCAAAGTCGGCATTCCCGACGCCGTGCTCCTCAAGCCCGGCAAGCTCAACGAGGAGGAGTTCGCCATCATGCGGGCCCACACCACGCTGGGCGGGCAGACGCTCGATGCCTCCCTCAAGCGCTTCCCCAACATCCGCTTCCTGCAAATGGCGCGCGACATCGCCGAATCCCATCACGAATGGTGGGATGGAACGGGCTACCCGCACCATCTGGCCGGTGAGGAGATTCCCCTGGCCGCCCGCATCGTGGCGCTGGCGGATGTGTACGATGCCCTGACAAGCCGGCGCGTCTATCGCGAGCCGCTTTCGCACCATCAGGCGCGCGCGCTGATGGCCTCCGAGCGCGGCACCCATTTCGACCCCGACATCCTCGATGCCTTTTTCCGAACCGAGAAGCAGTTCATCGCCATCAAGGAGCATTTCAAGGACGAGGCCAATCACACGATGGCCCAGTCCAAGGCGCAGTCCATGGAATCGCCCAGCGCCCATTCCCAGATGCGCGCCATCGTCGTCGATGATGACCCGGCCGTGCGCGACATTCTCTCCCACTTCCTCAGTACGCAGTGCATCGAATCCGCAACCGCCTCCAACGGAATCGAAGCCGTGGCATTGCTCGATGATTTCGAACCGCGCCTGGTCATCGCAGACTGGGAAATGCCCGGCATGGACGGCCTGGAACTCTGCCGATGCATCCATGCCCGCTCGGGCACGCGCCACATCCACTTCATCATGCTCACCTGCCATTCAGAGCCCGACCGCATGCGCCGGGCATTCGACGTCGGCGTCGATGATTTCCTGGCAAAGCCCTTCACCGAAGGGGATCTCCTGGCCCGCATCCATTCCGCCCAGCGCGCCCTGACGATCCACGATGAGCTTTCCCGGCGCTCCACCGGATCGCTGCAAATGAACGAACAACTCTTCCAACTCAACCGCCGCCTCCAGACGCTGGCCATC
The DNA here is from genome assembly GCA_038244055.1 of Tepidisphaerales bacterium. GTDB lineage: Bacteria > Planctomycetota > Phycisphaerae > Tepidisphaerales > Tepidisphaeraceae > DASPKW01. Next base: position 4,599 of record JBBRTW010000069.1, read on the forward strand.
ACAGACGATCTCACCGGCCTGTTCAATCGCCGCCAGGGGATGCTCCGGCTGGAGGAACACTGGTCCCTCAGCGAGCGATACGGCAAATCCCTCTCGGTGCTCAGCCTCGACATCGATCACTTCAAGCGCGTCAACGACACGTTCGGCCACAGCGCCGGCGACCAGGTCCTCCAGGGCGTGGCCGAGGTGCTCCGCGACAGCGTCCGCAGCACCGATATCGTCTGCCGGGTGGGCGGCGAGGAATTCCTGGTCATCCTCCCCGCCCAGACCGTTCAGGAGGCCGAGGTCTGCGCCCACCGCTGCCGCCAGGCGATGGCCGCGCGGGTCTTCACAATTGGCGGAGATGAACTGCAGATCACCATCAGCATCGGCATCAGCGGCCGGCGGGCGGGAATGCAACAATGCGCCGATCTGCTCCTGGAAGCCGATGGCGCGCTTTACGCGGCCAAACAGGCGGGGCGAAATACCGTCAAACATGCCCGCGATGATGCGGGTTTGGGGCATGCGGCTCAGCAGGTCGCTTAAGGCTCACTTCCCCCAATAGAGGCGCGGCCCTACAATCGGAGGTACATGTTCCTTCGACTCCTCAAAGCAAAGATCCACCGCGCGACGGTGACGTTTACCGATGTCAATTACCACGGATCGATCACCATCGATTCTAAGCTGCTTCGCGCAACCGGCCTGTTGCCCAATGAAGCCGTATTGATCGCCGACTGCGACAATGGCAACCGTTTCGAAACCTACATCATCCCCGGCCCGCCCGGAAGCGGAATCATCGGCATCAACGGGGCCGCCGCCCGCCTGACCAAGGTCGGCAACAAGGTGATCATCATCGGCTGGGTCTATACCACGTCCGATGAGGCCAAGTCCCACCGCGCCCGCGTAATCATCGCGACGGAAGAGAACGGCGTGGCCGAAACCATCGATCATCCGACGACCCCGGAAGAGCCGTGGGAGTGAGGAGTAGGCAGTGGGCGGTAGGCAGTAGGCAGAAGGATGAACTGCGGATGCGTGAAACATGAAAACATGAAACATGAAGAGGCCGGGAATCTCATTCCGCAATACGCAATCCGCAATCCGCAATCGCTTAGGACTCCTCGATGTACCAAGAACTCTTCCGAATCCCCTGGTTTGACCGGCCGGTGTATGGCTATGGCCTGATGCTGGTGATCGGGTTCATCTGCGGGGCGCAGCTCATGCGCTACCTGGCCCGGCGACATGGGCTCAATGGGGATACCTTCGTGACGGCCGGCCTGATCGGCCTGGTGACGGGCGTGCTCGGAGCGCGGCTTTCGCATGTTCTGGAGAACTGGTCCACCTTCACCCGCTCCGATCTATCCGCCTGGCAGAACATCAAGAATATGTTCGATGTCTCCAGCGGCGGTCTGACCTTCTACGGCGGCTTTCTTCTCGCCACCCCCATTCTCATCTTCTACGCGATCTGGAGGAAAGTGCCGGTGCTGCGGGGAATGGATATCGTCGCGCCCTGTGTGATGCTCGGATTGGCCTGGGGGCGGGTGGGGTGCTACCTCAATGGCTGCTGTTTTGGCGAAGAATGCACCGCGTCCTGGGCCGTGCAGTTTCCCTATGGTTCCAATGCCTTTCAGGAGCAGTACCAGCGGGGGGAGATCAAACTGCCCGAAGAATTGCTGGATTTTAAGCGTGCCCCCCTGCAACTCCAGCGGGATATTTCCGGGCACCTGCGCCCTGATTCTTCATCGTGGCTCCCGGCCTTCAAAACCAAAGAACAACTTCGCGGCCACCCCAACCTTGAAAAACTGGCCGAGAATTACCGGGCCCTTCCCGTCCATCCCACCCAGCTCTACAGCGCCTTCAACGCCGGCTTCATTTGCCTCGTCTGCATCGCCTTCCTGGCCCTCTCCCCCGCGCCAGGCCGGGTGTTCGCCCTCATGCTGCTCCTCAAGGGAATCAGCCGTTTCGTCCTGGAGATGATCCGTACCGAGCCGCCCGTCTGGGGGCCCATGAGTTTCTCGATGGTGGTGTCGATCGGACTGGTCGCGGCGGGGTTGTTGATGTGGGTGGTATGCGGGAGGGTGCGTGGGCAAGGCGATCGCAATATCCGCGCCGAGCCACTACCGGCCTGAATGTCGGAAAATCGGGTGCCATGGAAACGGGTGCCATGCCCTGACGAGGCGCAAGTTAAAGTAATTCCGCCGCGCGGCTCGATCGCCTCGTCTGGGCATGCCCACGGCGAACAGCTTACGAACTTTTTACGCCGGACTACATGGGCATGCCAGCGGCAGAATGCATTCGAGCTTTTTAACCCCGATATTCGAAAGGGATATTTCGCGGGCATGCATAGACGAGCCGGTCACACGATAATGCGAATTTAACTGATGTCCGGCTCGGCAGGGCATGGCACTCATTGAGACCAGTGGCACGCAATTTCTTACGCCAGAATATCCTTCACCACATTCCCATGCACATCCGTCAGCCGGAAATCCCGGCCCTGATACCGGTACGTCAGCCGCTCGTGATCCAGGCCCAGCGTGTGCATGATCGTCGCCTGCAAATCGTGAACGTGCACCGGTTTCTCGGCGACATGGAACCCCAGATCATCGGTTGATCCATAGGTCATCCCCGCCTTGATTCCCCCACCCGCCAGCCACATTGTGTAGGCAGTCGGGTGGTGATCGCGCCCCAGCGACCGCCCCAGCGCCGCATTGGTCTCCACCATCGGCGTTCGGCCGAACTCGCCGCCCCAGATGACCAGCGTGGAATCGAGCAGGCCGCGGGCTTTGAGGTCCTTCACCAAAGCGGCCGCGCCTTGATCGGTGCTGCCGCAATTTTTCTTTAGATTGCCGGAGACATCGGAGTGGGCATCCCACCCTTCGTGGTAAATGTTGATAAATCGCACCCCGCGCTCCACCATCCGCCGCGCCAGCAAACACGCGCGGGCGAAGGAGGGTTTAACCGGGTCGCAGCCATACATGTCGAGCGTGGCTTTGGATTCGGATTTCAGATCGGTCAATTCCGGCGCGGATGCTTGCAGCCGATACGCCATCTCATACCCCGCGATGCGCGTGGCGATTTCCGGATCACCATCGGCCGCCAGGCGCTTGCGATTGAGCGCCCCCACCAGGTCCAGCGTATCGCGCTGCATCCCCGCATCGACCCCCTCCGGACTCGCCACATCCAAAATCGGATCGCCCGAATTGCGGAAACGCACGCCTGTATAAACCGTTGGCAAAAACCCGCTCGACCAGTTGGCCGCCCCGCCGGAAATCCCCGAGCCGGTCGACATGACCACGAACGCCGGCAGATTCTCGGTCAGCGCCCCAAGCCCATAAGTCACCCACGCCCCCATGCTCGGCCGGCCCGGCTGGGCGAAACCCGTGTTAAAGAAAATCTGCGCCGGCGCATGATTGAACTGGTCCGTGCGACATGATTTGATGATGCAAATGTCGTCCGCCACCCCTGCCAGATATGGCAGCATCTCGGATAATTCCGCGCCGGATTTCCCGTGCTTGGCAAACTTGAACCGCGGCCCCAAAACGGCCGCGTCCGCTCGGATAAACGCATACCGCTGGCTCCCATACACCGAAGGCGGCAGCGGCTTGCCCTCCATCTTCGTGAGCTCGGGCTTGTAGTCGAACAGATCGAGCTGGCTCGGCGCGCCGGCCATGAAAAGGTGGATGACGGCTTTGGCGCGAGGGGCGAAGTGGGGCGGCTTGGGGGGAATTGCGGATTGCGGACTGCGGATTGCGGATTGGGCGGAATCGGCCCAGGCGCGGTTTGACCGCATCGATTCTGTCAGCAGCGAAGCCAGCGCGATCTTGCCCACGCCCACCCCGCAATCGCGGAAGAAGTGGCGGCGGGTCGTGCGAAGAAGAAGTTGGTCTTGGGGGGTCATTGGATCTCTCCATCGTAGCATGGGCATCCTGCCCATGTTGTCTTCTCTCATGTCTAAAACGAATCCATCAAAATCTTAAACTCCCCACACGGGCAAGATGCCCGTGCTACACAAATCAATTCTTCGTCACACCCTCATCCAGAGTCATCACCGCCCGCGCCGTCGCGGTCCATGTCGCGATCTCGACCGCATCCGCCTCCGCATTCCCCGCCCCGGCCAGTTTCTTCGCATCCGCCGGCCGCGCGCTCAATCGCGCCCGCTGCGCCTTGGTGAACTCCACCAGCATCGCAAGCTCATCCGCATCCGCCGGCCGGGTCATGAACCTTCGGAAAATCGCCGCCGCCTTCTCCTGATCTGTCTCCTTCAACGCCGCGAAAGTCTTCCCCATCGCCTGCGCCGCCTCCACGAACACCTCATCATTCAGCAGCGACAGCGCCTGCAGCGGCGTATTGGAAATCTCCCGCCGAGCCACGCACACATCGCCGCTGGGCGCATCGAACGTGCTATACAGCGCGAACGGCGCAGTCCGCTTGTTGAACGTATACAAACTCCGCCGATACCGGTCCTCCCCGGTGCTGGCCTTCCATTGCAGCGGCCCATATGCCCCTTCCGTCGTCACCGATGGCGGCTGCGGCGGGAAAACGCTCGGCCCGCCGATTTTCGTCGACAGCAGCCCCGCCGCCTTCAGCGCTGAATCGCGCACGATCTCCGCCTCCTCCCTGAATCTCGGCCCGCGCGCCAGCAGCACATTCAGCGGGTCCTTCGCCAGCAGTTCCGGCGTCACCTTCGAGCTCTGCCGATACGTCGCGCTGGTCACGATCAGCCGATGAAGCTTCTTCATCGACCACCCCTCTTTGACGAACTCCACCGCCAGATAATCCAGCAGCGGCTGATTCGATGGCAGCTCTCCCTGGAATCCGAAATCCTCGGTGGTCCGGACAATCCCGCGCCCGAAAATCGCCGCCCACTGCCGATTCACCATCACCCGCGCCGTCAGCGGATTCTCCGGCGAAACCAGCCACCGCGCGAAGGTCAGCCGAGTCCGCGGCGCATCGCTCGCGATCGCGGGCAGGAAACCGGGCACACACGGCTCAATCTCCTCCTTCGGCTGCAAAAACTCCCCGCGATTATGCAGATGCGTCACCCGCGTATGCCCCGCCGGCCGCTCCGACATCACCAGCGTCGTCTGCGGCTTAGGGACCCCAGCCCGCACCGCATCGATCTGCTTCCGCCCCTCCGCCAGTTCCGGCGCGACGCTCAGCCAATGCCGAAAGATCGCGGCCGACTGCTCGGCCGTGCGCTGCTCGGCAGCCGTCGCCAGCGCATTCTCCACCTCCGGCGGCAGCGGCGTCGTCTTCCCCGCCTTCGGATCGGTCGATACCCAGATCCGGAATCGGCCGATGGTGGCCGCGTAATATTTCTCGAAGAGCATCCGCAAGGCCAGCTCTTTGACGTCGCCGAGCGGCTTGGCCAGCACGAACACCGCGTGATGCGCCTTCCCCTGCCCGCCGTTGATCGACCAGCCGCTCTGCTGATCCCCATCGATCGCCTTGGCCGCGTTGTTCTTCCCCGATGCGAAGCTCTCCACGGCCGATGCGAACGCCGCCGGCTTTCCATCCGCCGACAGATTCATCTCGCTCAGGAAAAAATCCCCGGCCGGTCCCTCGTAATAAACCTTCCCCGGCCCATTGCCCGGCAAACTCGAATCCGGCAGCGCCTCCAGCCGCACCGCCGTGATCCCGTTGATTTCATTATTGAAGTTTAGATCGAGATGATCGCTCTTGGTGATGTCGCCGCTCACCAGGATCGATCCATCCTCAAGCTGCGTCAGCGTCGGCGCATTGCTGCTCATCCGGCTCGGCCGAATCGCGCTCCAACGGACCGCCGCCCCCGCCTGCTGCGCCTGCCATTCGCTAAACGCCTTCTCAACCGCCACTTTACGCATCGCCGGATCGCTCAGAACCTCCTGAGTTTTCGTGCCGATGCTGATCCGCAGCCGCCCGATCGTGTGCTTCGTGCCAAACTGCTGATCGAGCTTGATCGCCCAGTGCGTCCCTCCCGCATTCGCAACCGGCGCCGCCAGATAAAAAGTCGCCGCGTGGTCCTTATTCTCCTGCGGGCTGATTCCCCACCCACCCTGCTTGCTGCCATCGATCGCATGCTCCACCGGATATTTTACCTGCGCGAAATCCGCCTCCGCGCGCGCGACCTTCACCTTCTTCGCCGTCGCCGGCTCAGCCTTGGGCCCAGCGCTCACCGAGAACTCCGACAGCACGAAATTCCCATGCGGCGTCCGCCCCGGCCCATGCCCATCCTCCGCAAGAGTCTCCAGTCGAATCCGGTCCACCGGCGCACCATCGCTATCGAACGTAAACGTATACGCATCCTTCTCCGGCGCGTCCCCGCCGATCCTCCAGGAGTTATCCGCAAGCTTCTCCGCCTTCGAAACCCCGGCAGTCGTCAGCGTCCCCGCCACCGGCGTCCAGCCCCCTGTCTTGCCCACCGCGAATTTCTCCGGCAGCTCCGCCCACATCTTTTCGGCTTTCGTCTCGGCCTCGGCGCGTTTGGCCGCGATCTCCGCGGTCGTCAATTCCATCACCGGCTCATTTGCGTTGTTCAAAAACGCCATCAGCCCGTAATACTCCTTCTGCAAAATCGGATCGAATTTGTGCGTGTGGCACTGGGCGCACATCACCGTCAGCCCCAGCCAGGTCGTGCCCGTCGTCCCCACCCGATCCACCATCGAATAGAACCGATATTCCAGCGGATCGATCCCCCCCTCCTCGTTGATCATCGTATTGCGATGGAAGCCCGTCGCCGTCTTCTGCGCCAATGTCGCCCCCGGCAGCATGTCCCCCGCGATCTGCTCGATCGTAAACTGATCGAATGGCATGTCGGCATTCAGCGCATTGATCACCCAGTCCCGATACGCCCACATCGACCTCGGCCGGTCCTTCTCATACCCGTTGGTGTCCGAATACCGCGCCAAATCCAGCCAACGCCGCGCCCATCGCTCTCCATACTGCGGCGCGGCCAGCAGCCGATCCACCAGCGCCTCATACGCCTGTGGCGAAGCATCCTTCACAAACGCATCCGCCTCCTCCGGCGTCGGCGGCAATCCGATCAGATCCAGGTACACTCGCCGAACCAGCGTGTATCGATCCGCCTCGGGCGACGGCGCGAGCCCCTCGGCCTCCAACTTCGCCAGTACATACGCATCGATCGCATTTTTTGCCCATCCCCCCTGCTTCACCGCCGGCAGCGGTGCCTGCATCGGCGCGACAAACGCCCAGTGCGGCTGATACTCCGCCCCCTCGGCCACCCACCGCTTCAAAACCTGCTTCTGCGCCGCCGAAAGCACCCGCTTGGTCGCCGGCGGCGGCATCAGATCATCTTCATCCTCCGTCAAAATCCGCCGCACGAGTTCGCTCGCCTCGGGCTTGCCGGGCACGATGGCGATCTTCTCCGATTTGGCCGGCCTGATCGCCGCCTCCCGAACATCCAGCCTCAAGCCCCCCTTGCGGGCCTTGTCATCGATCCCATGGCACTTGAAGCACATCCCCGAAAGAATCGGCCGAACCTCCCGATTAAAATCCACCGGGGCTGCCGAAGACGCCGGCGCTGCCAATGCCGCCGCCGGACCCAGCAACGCCAGCACCACCGCCAGCAGCGCACGATAAAACGACCGGATGGGAAGAATTGGCATCATAAGAAGAACCCGCGTTCTTTATACCTTACACCGATTCGGGCGGGACGTGAAAGGGATCGGAGTAATTTGGAAGCGGCGAGGCGAGAGATGCCGCACTCCTCGGCCACTATTTTCTCATCCGCACCAAAACTACAAGACTAGCCGGGACAGAGTGTCGGGAGCGACAGCGACCAGAGCGCCGTCCCGGATGGCGTCCCCGGTCATTCGCGCCCGATCGCGCACAGAATTTTACCTCTCCTTTTTTTCCTCTGCGCCTTTGAACCTTTGCCTCTTTGCGATTGCATTCCAAAGCAACCGCGTCACTTCGTCCGAAACTCCGGCGGCACTTCAAACGCCGGTTTCGTGGCCGGGATCACCTTTATCGCCTGCCCGGTCCCGCTATCTCGCGTGGCGGGGGCCGCCGGCCGGGTGGGATCCAATGTCCCCGTCGATTCGCGCGTCGCGGGTGCCGTCAGCTTGGCTGCCTGCTGCCGCGCCAGGCGGTCCGCGTTGCGATGCTGCTCGGCCGCCTTCTCGAACACCGGCGCTACCTTGGGCTGGAGATCCAGCACCTGCCGGTAGATCTCCATCGCCTCCAGGTATTTCCCCCCCGCCATCGCCTGCTCCCCCTTCTCGAAAATCTGTTCAGGCGATTGCTTGTCCGAGAAAAAGAGGCTCTTGCTGGTGACGAGGATCAGCACCAGATGAAACGCCACCGCGACGCCAAGCATCTTCCACAGGATCGAGTTGGAGCGCGGCTTGAGCTGCAGGCGCAGGCGCGGAGTGGAGAGCGTTGTGGGGGAGGTGTCCTGAGAAGGGGCGCCGTTGTTCATGGTGCGGTTTGTTCGTCGGTTTTCAGTGGTCCGTTACCCGTTATCCGTTGTTAATAGTCGGGTCGTGGAGGTTGGTTGTCCGCCAGCGCGGGGATTTGATGGATCATTGTGAGTTTCCACGTCGGATCACCCGCCGCGCTGCAAAATTCTGTTGCTTTACGGCCATGTTACGCCATCAATTCGCCGTTCGCTGGTCCGCAACCCCAACCCGTTGTTGACAACCGCCAATCGCGCGCGGACAACCTAGGGCAATGTTCAACGGAATTATTCACAAAACCGCGCGGGTGCTTGCCGTCGAAGAAAACCCGTTCGGCCGGCGCATCATCCTCCATGCCCCCTGGACCGACCACCAGCATGGTGAATCCACCGCGATCAACGGAACCTGCCTCACCGTGGCCGCGATTCTCGACAATCCCGCCTCGCCCACCGGCAAGGCGCTGGCCTACGATGTGATCCGCGAATCGCTCGATAAGACGAATCTCGGCGCGTTCAAAGTCGGCGATGAAGTGCATATGGAGCGCTCGCTCCGCGTCGGCGACCCGATCGATGGCCATTTCGTGCAGGGCCATGTCGATGGCACCGGGCCCCTGCTCCACCAAGTCTCCACCCCGGAGGAAGTCCGCCTGCGGATTCAAGCCCCGGCCGCCCTGGTCAAGTACCTGATCCCCAAAGGCTCCATCGCGATCGATGGCGTCTCCCTGACCCTGGCGGCCATCGACGGCAGCACGTTCGAAGTCGCCCTGATCCCGACGACGCTCCAGTTGACCACGCTGGGCCGCCACCCCATCGGTTATCGGTTTAACCTCGAATGCGATTCGATGTCCAAAACGATCATTTCCTACCTTGAAAAGATTCAGCCCCGGGGGGAGGATTAGTCGGCAGTAGGCAGTAGGCAGTAGGCAGTAGGCAGTAGGCAGTGGGCAGTGGGCAGTGGATAGGAAGACAATGAGACAATGAGACAAGGAGACAACGAGAAGAACTGTGCAGCCGATGAATGAGCTTGAGACCGCGGACAATTCGTGCGCCCCTTCTCATTGTCTGATTGTCTGAGTGTCTGAGTGTCTCCGGTAACGACTCGCAACTCGCAACCCATAACTCTCACACATGGATTACCGTCCCACCATCGCGATCACCATGGGCGACCCCGCCGGCATCGGGCCGGAGGTGATCGTCAAGGCGCTGGCCGATCCCGTCCTGCGGCATCGGGCGCGCTATGTGATTTATGGGATGAATGAGCTCCTGGCCTACGCGGCCGACTTGGCCGAGCTCGATGCCTTCTGGTGGCGCGATCAGTACCAGGGACGCCTCAAATCCTATGGTTTCGACGTGACGGTCGTGGATTACGATCATTACTCGATCCTCGGCTCGACCATCCGCTCTCCCAGTAAAATCGGCGGTGAAGCCTCGATGCGCTTCTGCCTCGATGCGATCGATGCGGCCCAGAAGGGCATTGTCGATGCCGTGGTCACCGCGCCCATCGCCAAGGAGTCGTGGAAACTGGCCGGGTTTCACTACCCCGGCCACACCGAACTCTTCGCCCAGCGCACCGGAGCGCGCCGTTACAACATGATGTTCACCGGCGGGCCGTTACGGGTGGTGCTGGCGACGGTACACATCCCGCTCAATGGTCTATGGGGCCGCCTGAATATCGGCGCGGTCTTTCAGCCGATCGAGTTGATTCACGAAACGCTGGTCAACTGGTTCGACATCCCCAAGCCCAAGATCGCCGTTTGCGGCCTGAACCCCCATGCCTCCGAAAACGGCCAGTTCGGCGATGAAGAAGAGCGCATCATCTCCCCCGCCATCTTCATGGCCCGCCAGCAGGGCATCGATGTCACCGGCCCCTACCCCCCGGATACGATTTTCATCAAGGCCAAGACCGGCGTCTATGATGCCGTCGTCGCCATGTACCACGACCAGGGGCTCATTCCCGTCAAGCTCCTCGCCTTCGATGAAGCCGTCAACTGCACGATCGGCCTGCCCATCATCCGCACCAGCCCCGACCACGGCACCGCGTTCGACATCGTCGGCCGAAATAAAGCGAACCCCGGTTCGATGCGCGCGGCGATCAAGCTGGCCATCGACCTGGCTGTCAAACGGCACCAGCATCGCGAGCAGGCGCGGAAGGAATCCGGGGAAGCGAAGGGGAGTTGATTTGAAAGGCGCCCGGCGATGCGATTTCGCCGGCTGAAATCGCAGGATTTGAGCGGCAATGAGTTACGACTGTCAGGGGATCTCAAATTCAGCCTTCAAAGCCTCGTCCACCATTTGCATCAATGCGACGGGCAGATTCCCCAGGCGACGTTTCACTCGATTCCGGTCGAGCGTCACGATATTGATGCAATTCACCACCGAGTCGAAAGCCAATCCGGATTGTCTTCCTTCCACCGTGCCGATCTCGACGAGCACTTGCGTGGGCTCCTGCGAGCGGTGGGTCGTTGTGGTTATCTGAACAACGACCGTCGTTGTCAGGCGTCCGTTATCTCTGTCGTTTTGAACTACGAGCCTCGGGCGCAGTTTGGCACCCACCCCCGAAGGGTATGGAAAATCTAATAAAACAATGTCGCCCCGCCGAACGTTCATGTTGGCTCAACTGCCGGAAGTGAATTGTAGACATCCATCTGGGGATCATCCCATCCATCGCGCGCGAAGACTTCCATTGCGGCCGCGTGGGCCCCTTGAGACCAGAGCGAATCCTGCTCTGTGAATATCTTCCTTAGCCGGTCGTAAACGTCGGCCCGGACCAGGACGTATTCCGCGCTGTTTTCCGGGTCAACGGCCCGAATGGGTTCACCGGAAGTGGCTTCAAGTTCCATGTGTTGCTGCTGCGTCAGTTGGATCATTCTTAAATCCTCCATCTCAAATCATACGTCATTTTCAACACAAATGATTGCTGGAAACCCCTTGCAACCCCGGCCCTCCGCCCCGCCCTCAATGCACCCCCGCCGCCGTTTCCTTCAGCTCCCACTTCACATCCCCGCCCACGATCGTCATCACCGCCCGCCCTTTCACCTGCCAGCCGTGGAACGGGCAATTCCGGCTCTTGCTGTAAAACTCCTCCTGATCGATCGTCCACGCCATATTCGGATCGATGATCGTCACATCCCCGTCGGCCCCCTCCTGCAACGTCCCCTTGGCCAGCTTGACGATCTCGGCCGGCTTGGTGGTCATCAGCTCGATCAGCCGCATCCACGGAATGTGCCCCGGCTCCACCAGCGCCTTGATATACAGCGGCAGCGCGCACTCCAAACCGATGATCCCGTTGGGCGCGAACTGGAATTCCAGTTCCTTCTCCTCCGCAAGGTGCGGCGCATGATCGGTGGCCAGGCAGTCTATCGTCCCATCGATCACCCCCTCGATGCACGCCTTCACATCCGCCTCGGTCCGCAGCGGCGGGTTCATCTTGTAATTCGTATCGTAACTCCGGCAGCTCTCATCGGTCAGCAGCAGATGGTGCGGCGACACCTCGCAGGTCACCCGCGCCCCATCCTTCTTGGCCCGCCGCACCAGCTCCACGCTCCAGGCCGTCGAGATGTGCTGGATATGATACGGGCAGCCGATCGTGCGATTGAGCAGCAGGTCCCGCGCGATCATGAGCTGCTCGGCCTCGCTCGGATACCCCGGCAACCCCAGCGCCGTCGAGACCAGCCCCGCGTGCATCGCCCCGCCCCCCACGCTCGGGTCCTCGCAGTGCTGCATCAACACCACATCGAACATATTCGCGTACTGCAGCGCCTTGCGCATCACCGAGCTATCCGCCACGCCCACGCCATCATCGCTGAACGCCACCGCCCCCCGCCCCCGCATCAACCCCATCTCCGCCAGTTCCTTCCCCTCGCGCCCGCGGGTGATCGCCCCGATCGGATAGACATGCGCCAGCCCCACCCGCGCCGATTCCTGCAGGATGAAATCGACCATCCCATCGTTATCCAGGGCCGGCTTGGTGTTGGGCATGCAGCAGACGGTCGTGAAGCCCCCCGCCACCGCCGCGGCCGCCCCGGATGCGATCGTCTCCTCCTCCTCATCCCCCGGCTCGCGAAAATGCACATGAATATCCAGCAGCCCCGGCGTCACATAACACCCCGCCGCATCGATCACCCGATCCGCCTTGCCCAGATTCTTCCCGACCGCCGCGATCTTCTTATCCCGAATCAGAATATCCACCCGCCGTTCAAAAACCTGGGAGGGATCGAGGAGCGTGCCGTTGATGATGAGGATAGAAGCCATAGTTTAGGACTTCAGCGCATCATCGGGGAAAGCCTCGGATGAGTAAAGCGCATGGATGATGAGCTTGAATGGGGGGTCGAATACGCATTGTCCTCGGTGCCGAGAACAAATCCTTCAAGGGAGAGGTGATCAGCGACGTCAAGAATCGCGGTCAGGGGATGCGCATCAAGCACCGGCTCAATTCCAATAGCATTAGCGCTGCAGCTTCTGCTCCAGGACTTCGCGGTCCGCCGCGATACGGAGCTGCGTAACCCCCGCATTTGTCTACATTTACGAAAATCGCACTTCCCTCCGCCAGATTCCGCCCCTGCCTCCGAATCTCTTCTGTCCGAGGCACGAAAAACACCCGGCGATGTGCCGGAAGCCTGCCTCGAAAGATCAAACAAGAAAGTCAGGAGTTCAACATGTTCAGCAAAGTTCACACACTCGCGGCCGTCGTGATCGGATTCGCAAGCCTCGGAATCACTACCTCCGCCAAGGCTCAATATCCTCCGATGGACATGAGCGGCATCGTTGCGATGAATCAGGATTTTGACCGCCGCTTCTACGCCGCCCTCCCCGGCCTCTGCATGCAGACCGCCATCGCCTGCCGCGGCCAACAGCTCCCCTTCAACGCCATGACTATCTCGCAGTCGAACAACGAGCTCAGCGCCCAGTATGCCCGCAACAACGCGAACTGGGCCAACAACTCGAACATCCAGATGAACGCTGTCGGCAACTGGACCAATGGCGCGATCCGCGGTGTGGCCCCCTTCAGCAACGGCGGCGGCCAAGCCTACATGATGCCCTACGCCAACCCGTCGTACTACATGCAGAATGGCTACATGTACAACGGCTACATGCCCGGTGGAAACAACTTCTACCCCTCGAACTATGGGTATGGCCGGTAAGCCAATCGATGATCGAAAATAGCGGGGGAATGGTTGATGAAGCATGACGATGCCGGCGGATTAAAACCCGCCGGCATCGCTCATCTTTTTGGCGGGCTGAGCCATACTCCGGTTTGACCTCATTCCCCTCCCATGTCACTATGCCTCGTCGGACCTCCGCAAGCGGGTTGCGTAGTTCCGGCCAATCCGCACTCCCTGCACCCCTTTCGGGATGCGGGCTCCGCCCCCAACCATGAGAAGTTGACACAATGGAACTTCCCCGTCGAAACCGAGGAGATGAGCTACTGCGCCCCGGCCAGTTGACCGCCCTGCGCGGCCGCCTGCGCCTCATCGCGGCGCGGCACGATCTGGTCACCGTCATCGCCTGCGCCTTCGATCACCGCACGCGCATGCTCCCCTTCATTTACGCCGACACCCGCATGGCCCCGGCCGGCGTGCGCTCCATCGGCTCGGCCATGGTCGATGCCGGCTTCCTCAAAACCCGCATCGTCCTCCAGCAGTGGAACAAGCGCTTCAAACCCTCCCAGATGAAACTCGATGGCCGGGTGCCGGATCTGTTCATGGTCTCCAGCATGGGCCTGCATTCGGATCAGTGCATGGAGATGATCCGCGATGCCCGGAGAATCGATCCGGCGCATCGGCCGCTGATTATCGCCGGCGGCCCCCATGCCGTTTACCAGCCTTACGAACTCTTCAGCGCCAACCCCGCCGACCCCACCAGCGCGGATGTGGTGGTGACCGGCGAAGAATATGTGCTGCTTAACCTGCTCGAAGTCATCCTGGCCGAGCGCGGCGACGGCGAATCGATGCGCTCGGCCTTCTATCGCGCCCGCGACACCGGCGCGCTCGACGACGTGCCCGGCCTGGTCTACGCCCGCAGCGGCGGGCGAGGATTGCGCGGCCAGCAAGGAGAGCAAGGTGGGGTGCCGGAAGAACTGGTCGATACCGGCATTCAGCGCCTCCTGGGGAATCTCGATGAGATGGCCGATTCCGTGCATGGCTATCGCCTCCTCGAATCACCCAGCCGCAGCGCGACGCTGGGTGCCCAGCCGGTCGAGGCCAGCCGAATCCGCAAGCTCAGCCCGATCAGTTCGATCGTGCTGACCTTCGGCTGCAAATTCGCCTGCCCCTATTGCCCCATCCCGGCCTACAACCAGCGCCAGTACCGCACCAAGAGCAGCGGCCGGATGGCCGAGGAAATGTGGCGGCTCAATAAAGAGTTCGGCCTCAAATATTTCTTTGGCGCGGATGACAACTTCTTCAACAACAAAGCCCGCACGCTGGAGATCGTCGAGACACTCGCCCGCGCCGAATTTGGTGGCGTCCCCCTGCGCAAGAAGATCCGCTGGCACACTGAAGTAACCGTCCACGATACGCTCCAGATGAAGGATCATCTCGAGCTCGTTCACGATTCGGGCTGCCGGGCCCTCTGGCTGGGCGTGGAGGACATGACCGCGACCCTCGTCAACAAAGGCCAGAGCGTCCCCAAGACCATCGAGGCCTTCCACCTGCTGCGCGATGCCGGCATCTGCCCGATGCCCATGATGATGCACCACGATTCCCAGCCGCTCTTCTCGCGCGGCACGAACTACGGCCTCATCAACCAGATCAACCTCCTCCGCCGCGCTGGCGCGGTCTCGCTGCAAGTGCTCATGATGACCCCCTCGGCCGGCACCAAGCTCTTCGAGGACTGCTTCAACAAAGGCCAGGTCCTGGCCAGCGTCGGCGGCAAGGAAGTCCGCCCGCACATGTACGATGGCAACTACGTCGTCGCCTCCAGCCACGCCCGCCCCTGGCATAAGCAGTTCAACATGCTGCTCGGCTACGCCTCCTTCTACAACCCGATTTGGCTGGCCTGGAACCTCCTGCGCAAGCGCACCAAAGTCTCCGAAAAAGCCGCCGCGATGCAGGTCGTCGGCATGCTCGGCCTCTTCCACACCTTCCGCCGCACCATCACCTGGTCCATCCGCCTGATGATGGACCAAATCGCCCGCCTGCGCCACCCCCCCGTCAGCGCCATCCCCATGCGCAGTGTCCAGGGCGATTGCGCCAGTCACGCGGCGTTTGAAGGGCCGATCCCGATCCGCGTGAAGAAGGGTCGGAGCGTGGCGCTGAATATTGCGAGTTGACCGAGCCAAATAACTTTGCGCGCTTCCCTCCTTATGTTTTATGACTTTAGGTTTTTCCCGCCGTCCTCCGCTCCGCGCTGCCCGAAAACATAAAACATAAAGACATAAGAATCCTCGAGTAGCTCCCGAGCATCCTTATGTTTTATGTCTTTACGTTTTTCCCCATGTCTTTAGGTCTTCCCCCCCCGGTTAGAAGCGAGAAGCGAGAAGCGGGAAGATAGAAGTTAGAAGTTAGAAGCGAGAAGTTAGAATAAGAAGAACGCACCGAAGCCGCGCGGCTTGGTTTCCTCCATCCCATTGTCTCATTGTCTCATCCCCCCAGTTAGAAGCGAGAAGTTAGAAGCGAGAAGTTAGAATAAGAAGAACGCA
>JBBRTW010000070.1:0-20565 GCA_038244055.1 Tepidisphaerales bacterium
GAGCTCGAAACACGAATGCCATCCTTGGCCTCCTGGTGATCGCCGCACAACCTCCGTCGCGCAGCCCGACAGATTATCGGCATCATCAGTGTCACCCCATCACCAAGAATCTTCTGACAGTTGTTCATGCGCCGATCCTAATCCATTCCAGCATCGGCCGACACCGTACACATCTTCCACATCTGTCCATGTGCCATTTGACATTTGCCATTTGCCATTTGACATGGCCCTAGCTCCCCAGCCTCTCCGGATTCAGCCCCTCCAATTCGCTGACCACGAACCGTCCATCCCGCCGAATCACCCGCCCATCGAACTTGATCTCGCCCCCGCCATAATCCGGCCGCTGGATGCAGACCATGTCCCAGTGGATCTGTGACTGGTTGCCGTTGCCCGGGCTCTCGTAGGCCTGGCCGGGCGTGAAGTGGAAAGAGCCATCGATCTTCTCATCGAAAAGGATGTCTTTCATCGGCTTCTTGATCTGCGGGTTGAAGGCCAGGGAGAACTCGCCGATGTAGCGTGAGCCTTCATCGGAATCGAGAATCTCGTTGAGCTTCTTCGTATTGGCTTCGGAATCGGCCGTCGCTTCGACGATCTTCCCATCCCGGAAGGCCAGGCGGATGTGATTGAAGATCGTTCCGCGATAGGTGGTCTCGCAGTTGTACTGCACGTGCCCCTGCACGGAGTCCTTGATCGGGCAGGAGAAGCACTCGCCATCGGGAATGTTCCGCTCGCCCCAGCATCCCTTGGAGCCGATGCCTTTAATGGAGAAACGCAGGTCCGTCCCCGGGCCGTTGATATGCACCGCATCGGTCCTGGCCATCAGCTCTTCCAGCGGCTTCATCGCCTGGCGCATCTTCGCGTAGTCGACATCAGCGCAGACGCGGAAGTAGAAATCCTCGAACGCCTCCGAAGACATGTTCGCCCCCTGGGCCATCGAAGGGTGCGGCCAGCGCAGCACCACCCACCTCGTCTTCTTCACCCGCTGCTCCAGGTGAACCGGGTGCATATACCGCTTCTCCCACAGATCCATCTTCTCGCGCGGCACATCCGAAAGCTCGGCGATGTTATGCGAACCGCGCACGCCCATGTAGCAATCCACCCGACCCATCCGCGCCACATCCAGCTCGGCCGCCAGGTCGATCTGCCCCTCGGAAATATTGTTCAAAAGCGCCCGCCGAACCGCATCCTGATAAGTCTGCACCAGCGGCAGCCCCCCGGCGGCGGCGATCTGCCGCACCAGTTCCACCGTGAACTCCGGCGGAATCTCGAATGCCTCCACCAGCACCTTATCCCCCGGCTTGACGCCGGCCGAATGATGAACGAGCAAATGCGCCAGCTTGGTATGACGGGGGTCTTTCATATGTCGAGAGAAGTTACGGCCGGAGGGGGGAAAGTTAAAGGGCGGGGGCGGACAATGAGACAATGAGACAATGAGACAATGAGACAATGAGACAATGAGACAATGGGATGATGGGATGATGGGATGATGGGATGATGGGACGATGGGACGATGGGATGACGGAATGATGGAGGTTCGATGCGAAACGAAGCCGCCGAGCGGGGGCGCGGCTTGAGCAGGCGGGACACGGCTCAAACTTATTTTCTCATTGTCTCATTGTCCCATTGTCTCACTGTCTTTCTAAACTCCCCGGGGATTTCCATGTTATAATCCCCACTCAATGCCCCTCTCCCGCCGCTACTTCCTGCTCGCCTCCGCCGCGGTCGCGGCCGGGTTCGCATCGTTGCGGCTGATCGATGGGTGCGATGAAGTCGGCTCGGATATCAAGGGGAAATACGCTCGTCGCGGCAATGGGCCGGTGCTGACGGTGCCGCCCGGTTTCCAGTTTCAGGTGATCTCGCAAGCGGGGGAGAAGATGGATGATGGGCTGATCGCGCCCGGCATCCATGATGGCCAATGTGCCTTCCCCGCGCCGGGTGGCAAGACGATCCTTGTCTGCAATCACGAACTCGATCGCGGGCTGAACAGCCTCGGCCCCTTCGGCAATGAGAACGAACTGTTGGCCCGCATCGATCGCAGTAAGCTCTACGACAACGGCTTCGGCAAGCACCCCGCCATCGGCGGCACCACCACGCTTCTCTACGACACGGTCACGCGCAAAGTCGAGAAGCAGTTTCTCAGCCTGGCCGGGACCGTGCGTAACTGCGCCGGCGGGCCGACGCCCTGGGGCTCGTGGATCACCTGCGAGGAGACGACCCAGTCGGCCGACAAATTCCACGAGCAGGATCACGGCTATAACTTCGAGGTGCCCGCCCGCGCGGATAGCGGTTTGGTGAAGGCGATCCCCATCAAGCCGATGGGCCGGTTCTATCATGAAGCGGTCGCGATCGATCCCGCCACGGGCATCGTCTATCAGACCGAGGATCGCCCCGATGGGTTGATCTACCGCTACATCCCGACAACCCCGGGGAACCTCCTGGCCGGGGGGCGCTTGCAGGCACTTAAGATTCACGCGGCAAGGTCGTTCGACACGCGCAACTGGTCGCGGCATCGGGTGAGTGTGGGCGATGTGCTGGAGGTGGAGTGGGCCGATCTCGAAGACATCGAATCGCCCACTGACGAACTGCGCTACGAAGGGTATTTCGGCGGAAAGGCGGCGCGATTCGCCCGCGCGGAGGGGATGTGGTTCGGCCGGGCCAGCGTCTACTTCGCGTGCACCAATGGCGGCGCGAAGCTTCACGGGCAAATCTGGAAATACACCCCCAGCCCGCACGAAGGGAGGGCCGATGAATCGAAATCGCCGGGAAAACTCGAACTCTTCATCGAGCCTGAAGATTCCAGTATCGCCGAGAACGCGGATAACCTGACGATGGCCCCATGGGGCGATGTGTTCGTGTGCGAAGACAACGACAGGGATTGCAAGCGGCTGCTGAGAGTCACGCCGACCGGGAAAGTCATTGAATTCGCGAGAAACACCTACAACTTCTCCGAACTGGCGGGTGTGACTTTCTCCCCCGATGGCTCGACTCTCTTCGTCAATATCCAGAATCCCGGGCTGACGGTGGCGGTATGGGGGCCGTGGAAATCGCTGGAGGGCACGGGCCTTTGATCCAGAACGCTTTGGATGCTTCGCGTCCTTCGCGAATTTCGCGGTTCAAAAGGATGGGCACGGATGGATTCGAACCACCAACGACAGGGTACTTCAAACCCTCGCTCTACCGTTGAGCTACGAGCCCGAGAATGAGAATCTGCGTAATAATTGCAGGTCGCGGGATCGAACCGCGAACGCGAGGGTATGAGCCTCACAGGATCACCAGACCCATCCACCTGCTGACGTGGTCATGTTCCTATACGCGGGCTTCGTGAGCTTCTGACGCCGAAGAGATTTTTCCATGCAATTTTAATTGAGTGTCGCAAGGATCGCTCACGTCAACCATACGGAGCGCGTTAGCCGCTCCGTATCCCTATTCCCGCCCCTTCTCGCTTCCAACTTCTAACTTCTCACTTCTGCCCGCCCTCAAGTCGCCATCTGATTCGCCTCATCCACATCCGCCGGCGCTTCCTCGATCACCGCGGTCGCCTGAAGTTTCTTGACAAGTTCCTGGGCTTTGTCGCGTTTTTTCTGCTCCAGGTACATCCGCCGGACTTCGTCGATCGCTTCCTCAAACGGCCGGGCGGCCGGGCGGCGGATGTCGGTCAGTTTCACGATATGCACGCCCACCGATGAGCTGAAGACCGGGCTGATCTCCCCTACCCGCATCGAGAAGGCGACGATCTCGACCTCCTCGGGCAGATCGCCGCGCCGGAAATATCCGAGATCCACCAGTTCCTTCCCCCGGTCGCTGTGCTCTTTCGCCATCTCGTCGAAATCCGCTCCATCGAGCAGTTTTTCCCGGATCGCCCGGAAATCCTCCAGCAATCCCTCCCGGCTGGCCATGCGCGAAACGCCCTTGGAAATGTGCGACCCGCGCCGCTCCTCGGGCGTGGTCAGGGCCGGCAGGTTCTCCTGATAACAGGCCCGCAGGTCCGCCTCGGCCGGCGCGGGATCGGATTCGATCAGCCGGTCCATCAGCTTGTTGATCCGCAGGTTCACATCGATGTCGTTCCTGACCAGGTCGATCTGATCCGGCGCGATCCCCATGGCCGCATAGAACTGCGATTCGCCACCGTGCTCGGTCTTCAAGCGTTCCAGTGTCGCATCGATCTCCCCGGCCGGCGATGGCTCGATCACTCGCATCGCCTCATCCGCCAGCAGCACGCGGGCCACGACATTCTCGCGGGCCGTCTGCCGAAACTCCGGATCGCGCTCGCAGCAGGAGACGTTGTTCATCCGCTCGTGATACGACTTGATCTGCGCGAACTCCGAGTCGATCGCGGAATCGTCGATGGGGCGGCCGTTGATGATGAGGGGCATGAAGAATCTCTTTTCGTTACTACTTCGAGCGGCCAGAACGCGGCCTCGACTTTTTCGGAGGAAGTTTACCGTAGACCGCTATGTACTCCGTCAGTACCGTTTCCATTCGTTTGATGGTCATGTCATCCACGTCGACCATCATTTTCCGAAGCTCTGTTTCTTCGGCTGGCTCCAATCGGCGGACTTTGCTTTCGTCGATCAAGGAATTGAGACGCTTAGAGAATGCCTTGGGAGCCTTTGGTGCTTTCTTGAGCAACTGCGCGATTGAGGGCTTTCGTCCGGATTTGGATGGCATTGTCGATTCAACCTCACAACTCATCTTACACGCGGCGCCCGGTTGACGCACCAGCATGAATTGTTCAAGCCATTAGCCTATCCACCCGTACATCCGCAGTTTTAGCCCGATTCTGTCCACGGGGCGGCACCAAGCTTGATGATCTCCTTTCTAACCATGATCAGCAATTCATCGTTGATTTTCATGTGAGCAATCGTCGCGCGGCCGATCGGCGTCTTCCCAATCGCCGTCGTCGCATCGGCGGACCATCCAAAGTGGTCCTGCCATCGATCCCGCCGAGGATTGAAGAGTCGAGTCGGCATTCTCGTCTTGGGATCGATCGCGCGCGTGGCCGCGCGCTTTTGATTGTTGCACCATGGACAACACCATGCGAGATTCGCCGCAACCGTTCGCCCTCCCTCAGCGCGCGGCGAGATATGATCGCATTGAAACGTCGTATAGAGCAGCCGGTCGGGGTAGTGGCAATACTCGCACCGCCAACCGGCGCGTTCTCGCATCCGTTGCCTCAAGCGTGGTGGAAGGTGAGCCCCGGACATTCAATTAGCCCCTTGAAGTGTCGGCGGTCTTCCGGATGGAGACGCGACTTGAGGCCCGTCCACTGCGCTCCATGTCCTCTTGATTGCGACGGGCCACGGCCCTCGCGATCATCAGAAAAGTCTGGCGCTGCACCTGTTCAACAAGACCGCTCAACTCGCGATCCTCGTCGGTCGAGAGCCGCCCGCAATTGCCCTTATCGAGCAACTCGGACAACCGCTTCGCCTTCGCGCGCGGCATCTTTCGCGATCCCTGCAATAGCTTGGCTATCGCATCGACGCTTCGTGGTTCTTTTCTCGGCCGCTCCGAAAGAGTTTTTCCCATGGTGCTTCTCCAATCACCCATTCTATCGGCCAACCTACTCCACCTTCAACTTCCACTTCCCCCCCTGCCCGAAAAACCGGCAGGGATTGTTGTAGAAAATCTCGCTCAACTCTTTCTCCGTATGCCCCCGCCTTCGATACTCCAGTGCCGTGTCGATCAGCATCGACGGCGATGATTCCCCCCAGTCGCTGGCCGAGTTCACCATGATCATCTTCGGGCCGACTTGCTCGAGAATGTCGGCCGCGCGCGTTGGCGTTACTTTTGACACGGGGTAGATCGTCAGGCCGGCCCAGAAGCCGTTTTCGCGGGCGATGCGGATCGTGTGCTCCTCGCAGTGGTCGATCAGCACGCGCTCGGGCTTGATGCGCTTGTCGTTCTTCAGAATGCTGGTGATGATCGATGTGCCCTTGTGCTTGTCTTCGAGATGGGGCGTGTGGATGAGGATCATCTGGTCGTACCTGGCCGCGATATCCACCTGCTCTTCGAAGACGGTGATTTCATTGCGGGTGTTCTTATTCAGCCCGATTTCGCCGACACCGAGGACACGCGGATGATCGAGCAGGGGCGGGATCAGCTTGATCACTTCGCGCGACAAAGCCACATCCTCGGCCTCCTTGGCATTAATGCAAATCCAGCAGTAATGATCGATCCCATAGCGCGCCGCCCGTTTGGGCTCGATCTCCATCAAATGCCGGAAATAATCCGCGAAGGAGGCGGCGCAGGAGCGGTCGTACCCGGCCCAGAAGGCCGGCTCCGATACCGCCACCACCCCGGCGCGGGCCATGAACAGATAGTCATCGGTCGTCCGCGAAACACAGTGAATATGGGGATCAATGAATTTCATTTCTCGTAGCACGGGCATCCTGCCCGTGTCCCTGAACAATCTTATCTTCGCGCCCTTCGCAACCTTCGTGGTTCAAGATTTCCCCGGCGGCGGGCTCATATCGCTGAGGATCATCTGCACGCGCTCGGCGCGGTCGGGGCCTTCGGTGAGGAGGATTTCGAACACCTTACGCAGTTTGATCGCCCTGGGGTCGGATTTGAGCAGTTGCGCGCCGCCCGCGCCGCGCTGGATGCGGTCGAGGTCGGCCGCCAGGGAGAGGGCGCGCCAGCGCATTTCGAGGTATTGATGCTCGAGGATGTCTTTTGAATCCGCCATATGAATATTGTAGCTTGGAATGGGGAAAATGTTTGGTGGAACAAATGGGGTCTCGGCGGGCCGGGGGATCGGGAAATGAAAAATGCTCCACATGGAACATTTTTGGCGGGACTTTGCTGTGAAAATCAGAACAATTGTTACTATTGGGCGGGCCGATTGATAAGGCGCGGCTCCCGAAGGAAAATGGAAAGACTTATGGCGACCCCGAAAGGAATGCGTTGCATCAATTTCAAGCTCGGCGCGGGTGAAGGAATCTGGGTGTATTCCAACGGTGATGGAATCCACCTCCAGATCCGCAAGGACGTTCCGACCGAGGAGGATGTGGCATCCCCCTCGTTCAAGCTGGCGGTGAAGCTTCAACCTGCGGATGCATTGAAGCTCGCGGGTGAGCTCCTGACCGTGGCGGGGACGATGCTGGGTAAGAAGTGAGATTCTGATGGTCCGGAACTGCGGTGCCCGAAATACTTACTGCCGACTGCCCGCTGCCGACTGCTCACCGCTTGCCGGCGCGGTCTCCGTCGAAACCTCCGTCCCCTCGCGCTGCACCATCCAGTAGCCCAGGATCGCGCCGGCCGTGCCGGCGGTGGCATAGTCCATGGGGAGGGCGCGGGCCAGCGGCGCTAAGGCGGATGCGACGTGGCCGATCTTCCAGCCTTCGGGATTGAAATACGATCCGACATACCCAATGACCCCGACAATCAGCGGGCCGGTCCAAATCCATGGGCTGGGGGAAACCGGATTCACGAAACTCGCCAGCCAGGCGGCCAGGAAGGCGGATACGCCGACTCCCAGCAGCGCCTGGAATTTCGCATCGGTCTGCCCGAGCAGCAGCAGGAGCATGAGCATCGCGCCCACCTGCATCCCCATGGCCGCCAGTTTGACCGCGATCGGCTGAACCTGATCTTCAACCCCATCGCGAAATTCATCGGAGGCAAGCCAACCCTGCCGATGGAGCAGCCAGAGCACACCCCACGCCAGCCCGACCAGCGCGAAAAGCACGGCCAATTCCACCGCCATCCAGACCAGGACGAATGGGCTGTCGGCCGGAGCGGCGGCCCGCAGGACATCTCCGGCCGTTCCTCCCCGCAACGAAAGCGCCCCCATGCCGGCGGCCGCACATACCAGCCCGGCGTCAAATCGAATCGTCCCCGAAATGAGCGTACCCACGAGGACGCATACGACCAATCCCAAGCCGATCAGCAGCAGGTTTCCGAGCGCCCCTGGTTCGTTCAGGATGCTTCCCCCGTAGCCGGCGTAGGTCGGGACGCGGAGGCCTTTGGAGATGAAGACGAAAATCGCCGCGCAGGTGGCGATGCCGAGCCCGAGCAGAATCTTCGCGCGAAAAGGCACGGAAGAAAGCCGCTCCGCAAATTTTTCCGCCATCTCTGCGAACATGGGGTTGGACAATAGCATAACGGGCGCGGGCTGGCCAATGATGGCGATTGTGGATGGCGGATTGCGTGAACCGACGAGCAGGCGTTTCAGTGTGCCATGCTTAGACCCGCCGCCGGATGTCTTCTTTCGCCCCAATGCGCAATCGGCGGGGATAAGCATGTGGCATGCGGAATACTCCTGTCACGTCCGAATCCGTGGGTTGCCACAGACATGCTTATCCCCGCCGATGGAGCGATGCGGCGAAGAACGCTCTTGGGCGGCGGGTCTAAGCATGGCACCCAACGCCCCTACTCCTTCAACCGCGTCCGCACATTATCCAGCACATTCATGAAATTAATGTACGAATCGTAGGGCGATTCATACGGGCTGAAATACTTGTGGACCGTGCCATCGGCGAAATACTTCGTACACATGTAATAGAAGTGGTCCGAAGTCGACAGCTTGCGCCAGTCTTCCATGAGGTCCGCATCGCCTTTTTCCTTCAACGCCCCTTCGAGCTTGTACAACTCGTGCAGCGCGTTGGACTGCATCGCGTTGCCCAGCCACGCGGAGAGATCGCGCTCGGTGTCGGCCCAGGAGATCATGTGGGGCACATCGATTTCCCCGGCCGGCTCGAAGCGGTCGATGATCTCGCTCGGCGTGGCGAAGCTGTTCTCGCCGTTCTTGAGAATCTCCTCGGGCAAGTGGGCGAGGAAATCGAAGATGCCGGTTTCGGCCCACTGATGCTCGCCGAAGGTTTCGTAATCCATGAACAGGTTGCAAAGCTGGCCGTGACCGTTGATCTGGTTGACCCATTTGGCGAATTTGTCGGCCGTCAGCGGGAACTGCTCCCACTTGGGGTTCGAAAATCGAAAAGCGATGTCATCGCTCAGCCGGTAATTTTTCAGGAGCAGCTTGAGATTGGGCGCGTGCGGCGGGCGGTAGACGAAATTCGGGCTGCGGTAGCCGAGGATGTGATCGGCGCCTTCGGTCAGCGCGGCGTCGTAGCCGAGATGGGAGACGAAATGGGCCAGGTCGTTGTTGTAGATCAATTCCGTGTTGCGGAAGACGCGCGATTCCTGGCCGAAAAGCTCTTTGATCTTGCGGCGGTGCAGTTCCACCTGGGCGCGAAATTCATCGCGGGAATATAAAAAAGAGAGGGAATGGTGGTAGGTTTCGTTCAAAAATTCCACGCAGCCGGTCTGATTGAGCTGGTGGAAGGTATCGAGCACTTCCGGCGCATGGGCCTGGAAAGCCTCCAGCGCGACCCCGGTGATGCTGTAAGCCACCTTGAACCGGCCATTGTGCTTGCGCACGAGGTCCAGGATCAGTTGGGTGGCCGGAAGATAGCACTTATGGGCCACTTTCCGGATGATCTCGGTGTTTTTGTAATCGTCGAAATAATGCCGGTCCGTATCGAAGACGCTGTAGCGCCGGAGGCGGAAGGGCTGATGGACCTGGAAGTAGAGGCAGACACAGGGCATGATGGAGCTTTCCTCTGGTGCGAGTATCGGCATTGTAGCGGCAGGGGCAACTCGGTCTAGGAGCAAGCCATGCGAATCAGCAGCGGTCTCATGTCCATCCTCATCGCGGCCGGATTTTTACTGAGCGCGGCGGCCCCCGCCCGCGCCGCCAGGGACCCGCTGGCCGGCCAGTGGATTCTCACGATGATTTCCGATGATTCGGGGAAGCAGGTTCAGGATACGGTGAGCTTCAAAATCGACGCGTTCACATCCGAGTGGGCGGTTAAGCAGGGGTTCAAGGACCCGATGAAATTCGAATCGGATTCCCGCGGGTTGCAGGCGATCACGTTCACCGTGGCGGCGAAAAGCGGCAAGGCCGAGGTCAAATGGACCGGCTCGGCCGCGCTGGGTGAAATCAGCGGAACGATCGCGTGGACCAAGGCGGATGGGAGCGCGGAGACGTTTACGTTTAAGGGGAAGAGGGTGGAGAAATAGAGGGGGGCGGATGTCAAAAGGCAAAAGGCAAATGGCGAATGGCGAAGAGGACGCCGAGTGTTCCGATCCCTTCTCTTCGGCAAGTGCATGAGCGCGGTCCCAATTCCGTTACCGTTCTCATTCCGCGTGTTGCGGTGGTCCTCGCCCTCGGTACAATCTTGCGTAGGGAGTAACAAATGAGCCAATCGGAAACCGCGCCGACCAACCCGCCGCTTTATTTCCCGACAATTCCAACAAGCCGCGAATACGTTCATGCAGGCTGTGGCGGGCGCACGACGATCAGTGGAGGCGATTTTCTCAGATTGGTGAACCCGCGCGACCAGGCAACCAAAACTTTTTGTGCCGCGTGCGGACAACTTGCGACATTCGACCAGTTCTCATGGATCGATACTGGAGAGAATCTGGCGGCATATCGCCAGCGCCTGGCTACTTTGCCTCCGCATTCGGGAAAGCGCGTTTGGTGGGTGCGGCCTCTCGTGGTCATCGGGCCGACCCTGCTGCTGGCTCTCATTCTTGAAATCGTCATGAGGTTCAAGTCTGCCAATGACCGACCTGGTGCAGGACTGCAAATGGGCGCTATGATCGGCTTCCTGGGCGGAGCGGGTACGGTCATTCTGATGAACCGTGCCAATCCCATCGACTATCGTGCCTACCGGTGACAGATTTCCATTCGTCTGATCGTTGATGCTTCAGTACCAAGGAATGAGCTCGGAATTCCGCGGAGCATGGAGGCATAAGCCATGATTTTCAACTTGCTTGGTCTGGGGATGGCGTTTGCGGCTGCGTTTATTGGAGCGATTGCAACTGGTCTTCTATTCCGCGTCAACGGCGGCCCCTTGCTTTACGGAGTCGGCGTGGCCGCGATTCTCATCGACGTCATCTACCGCGCTACGAAGGGCGGCAAACAGTGGGTTTCACCCAATTCGGGTGGCCACATCTGGTTCATTCCGATTTGGGTCCTCGGAATCGTGGCCATCGTTGGCGCACCCTTTGTGCCGGCGTTGCCCCGGTGAGCATTCCTTCGGCGCTGGGCCAATGATGTTCGATTTGAACCCACCCGCCATTACCCAACCACACCCAACTCCCTCAACGTCCCCATCACCTTCGGGAGCGGCCTGCGCCAAAGCCACGCCGTCTTCAGGAAAAATCCCGGCAGCACCTTTGACTGGAACGCCCCGGCCGCTTCTTCAACCGCGACGAATTTCATTCGATCCGGCGCATAAAGCTCGATCGTCCGCGATAACGGATCGATGATCCAATACTCCCGCACGCCGGCCCGCTCGTATTCGAGATATTTCTTGCGGCGGTCGCGCGTCTGGCTCTCGGGCGAGACGACCTCAATGATCAAATCGGGCGGGCCATCCACAACCGTATTCTTCACAATCGAAAGCCGCGATTTGGAAACGAACAACACATCCGGCAGACGCCGCCGCTTCTGACGAGCAAACCGCACAAAAAAATTCGACCCCAGGATCGACCCCAAATCCCTCTCCTGCACGAATGGAGCAAGAACGGCAAAGAGCCATACCAGCAACGCCGAATGATCCACATTCTCCGGCGACAAGATCTCCACCTTCCCATCCGCCCATTCAGCCCGAATATCATCGTGTTCGAACGCCCAGCGAACAAACTGGTTTTCAGTCATGCGCTCTAATAAATGCGCATCGACGCCGTTGCGATCCTTATTGAATCGTCCGGGCGTCGATATTTCTCCAGCCAGTCGCGTCATCTCTATTCCATTATACCAGCGGAGCCATGCCGCATTCAAAACAGCGGCAGGGAGTTCACGGATGATCGCCAATTACCGCCGGGGATTTTTGAGGCCGTTTCGCTCCACCGCGCCATCCGGGACGGCGCTCTGGTCGCTGCGCTCCCGGAGCTCTGTCCCGGCTTGTCCAAAAATGCGAGAGCTCGCGCCATCATTTAGAACGGCATCGACTCATCCATCCAATCATCCTGCTTCAGCACCTGCTTGCGGTTGAACCGCGCCAGGCGCTCGGCGTGGGCCTGGGCGGTCTCAATCAGCCGCCGCGCCCCGATCGCGCGCCAGGCATGCCGCAGCACCTTGGCGTGGCGGATGAAAAGATCATCCTCCTTGCAGCAGAACATCTGGGCGCTTCCCGGATCCCCCTGCCGGGCAGCGCGGCCGAAGAGCTGGCGATCCACGCGGCCGCTGCCGTGCGGCTCGGTCGAGATCACATGCAGCCCGCCGATATCCGCAACGCCCCGCGCCAGTTTGATATCCGTGCCGCGGCCGGCCATGTTCGTCGCCACCGTGATCTGCCCCTTCTGACCGGCCTGGGCGACGATGAAAGCTTCCTGCGCCGTATGGCTG
Source organism: Tepidisphaerales bacterium (assembly GCA_038244055.1). GTDB lineage: Bacteria > Planctomycetota > Phycisphaerae > Tepidisphaerales > Tepidisphaeraceae > DASPKW01. Next base: position 12,353 of record JBBRTW010000070.1, read on the forward strand.
GCATTCAAAACCTGGTGGTTGATCATCCCCGCCTCCTTGAGTCGCTTGCTCACTTCCTCCGAGGCCAGCACCGAGCGCGTGCCGATCAGCACCGGCACTTCCTTTTCGTGCAGCACTTTGGTCCGCGCCACCACCGCATCGTACTTCTGATCCATCGTCTCGAACATCTGGATGCGCATCTGCTTGCGGATGCACGGCTTATTCGTCGGGATGCGCACGATCGGCCGGTGATAAATCTGCCAGACTTCCCCGCGCGATTCCCAGGCGGTGCCGGTCATGCCGGACATGTGCGGATATTGCCGGAAAAATCGCTGGAAGCTCAGGCGCGCCAGGTTTTCCTTATCCGCGGTCACCTTCACGCCCTCTTTCACCTCGATCGCCTGGTGCAGTCCATGCCGCCAGGAGCGATCCGCCATCACGCGGCCGGTGTATTCATCGATGATCGCCACCTTGCGCTTGAGCGGATCGCACATGCCGTACTGCGCCACCTCGTCGGGATCATCCACCAGGAGATACTGCTCATCGCGCGTGTAGCAATACCGCGCGTTGAGCGCCAGGGTCACCAATTCCTCGCGGCGTCTGCGCCCATTCCAGAATCCCGACTGCTCGGCCGAGGCGCACAAATCATCCAGCGCATCCTGCCCCCGCGCCGTCAGATCGATGCTGCGCACGGTCCAGTCGATCGTGAAATCCTTGTTCAGCTCCAGATTTTCGGCCAGCGATGCGGCCGCGCGATAATAGGTTTCATTCGGATCGCCCTCGGGGCTGTTGGAGATAATCAGGGGCGTCACCGCCTCATCGATCAGCAGCGAGTCCGCCTCATCGACGATCGCTCGAAAAAGCCCCGGCACCATCAGCCGCCCGCTCAGACTCCCGGCCGACATGAGCATCCGCACATTCGTCGCCGCGGCGTTGCGGAGATTCCCCAGGGCGATCTGGTCGCGCAAAAAGTCGGCCACCAGTTCCTTGCTGGTCACATACACCACGTCGCGCCGGTAATGATCGATGCGCTCCTCCGGCGTGGTCTCATGCACGACATCGCCGACCTTCAGGCCGAGCATTTTGTACACCGGCCCCATCTCGTGGGCATCGCGCTGCACCAGGTAATCGTTCACCGTCAGCACATGCACCGGCCGGCCATGCCAGGCCCAGACACTGGCGGCCAGCGAAGCCGTGAGCGTCTTGCCCTCGCCGGTGGCCATTTCCGCGACATTCCCACCGATCATCGCCAGCGCGCCCATGATCTGCACGGGAAACGGCCGCATCTGCACGGCCCGCCAGGCCGCCTCGCGCACCAGCGCCATCCCGCGATCCAGATGCTCATCCTTGAGGCGATTGCGGCGGGCCATGTCGCGGACTTTGCCGACCTCCTCGGCGAAGCGCGTCGAGCCGAGATCGTGAACGTCCTTTTCCAGAAGTTCGATCCGCTGCGCCTGTTTTTTGTAATGCGCCAGCATCCGCCGCTTGTTCTTGAGCCAGCCGGCGGCCGCGTTGGCCACCGAATCCAGCCCGCGCAGCTCCGGTGCCTTGACCCGGCGCGAGTCGAAGATGGCCCAGAGTTCGTTGGCGGATGATGCGCTCATAGTTGCGAGTTAAGAGTTGCAAGTTAAGAGTTGCGAGAAAACAGTTGCGAGTTTCGAGTTGTGGGTTGCGAGTTAAGAATAGCGGTTCAGATCATAACGGTACGGGTTCCGAATCTGCCGAGTTGCATTTTCACTCGCAACTCGCAACCCGCAACTCACAACTCCTCAAGCAACTCACAACCATTTATTCTGTGCATTCTGCGTCTGCAACAATTGCCAGAATTTCCGGCCCCACTGATACAGCAGGGGTTGATCGTGTTCCATCGTGAAGCGGACGTAGGCGCGTTGGCCGGGCAGGTAGGCCATGTTCGGATTCTCCATTCGCAGGACGACTTCGAATTCCGGCGTGGTGACCTTGGTTCCGGTCTGGTCGTGCGGATCGTTCTGATGCTCGCCGCCGCCGGCGAAAGTCAGCGAGGCGTGCGGAAGCGTCGTCGTCCCCGCGGGAACCCGCATCAAAACCCGAGCCGTCAGATTCGTGGATCGCGCCGTCGCCATCCGCACCTCCACCAGCCTCCCCATCGCCTGATAGACCACGGTCGTTTTTCCGGACTGCTCGGACAGGCTGATATCCAGGGCCGCCTGGTCGCGCTCGGCCAGCCAGTGCGCCCGGCGTGCGCCCGCGATCGGCGGCGCGGCCGCCTTTTCATCGGCCTTGCCGAATTCCTTGATATTCTCGGCCGCGATTTCATCGAACGCCGCCTTCGCATCGCTCTTGACCGGCCCGACCGCCTCAAACGTCGCCGCGATGCTCGAAAGCTGCCCGTAATCGAACACGAACTCCACCTTGCCCGGCCGGCCGAACATCGCCTGCGACGATGCGGCCGCGACGCGCTGAATCGGCTCGCCGGGCTGTCTCACCTCGGCGGCCGGGGTTTCAACGTATTTCGCGCCGGCCGCGTCAAGCATGTGCTTCACATCCGACGGCGTCGCATCCCAGCCGCCCGGCAGGTCCTTCACCGGGCTCCAGAGATTCCGGTTCATGAAGAGCAGCGCCGCATCCGTCTGCGGCACCACCGCGCGGATCAGCAGCCAATCCGCCTTCACCACCGTCGCGATATCCTCGCCGCGCTTGATGTACCGATCCTGCAGTTCGTGGATCATCGGCGCGACCACCACGCCATCGAACGGCGCGCGCACGGTCATGTCATCGCGCTGCTTGACCAGAATCGCCAGTTGTTTCTTGATGCCGTCGAGGTTCGCCTTCTCGACCTGGTAGTCGGCCGGGCTGGAGACCAGGCTCTGCTTCATCCGCGCTTCGGAGGCGCGGGCCTGGGCCTGCGTCTTTAGAATCTCGGCCTCCATCTCGCGATCGCGACAGACCACCATCACCTGCCCCGCGAGCACCGCCTGGCCATCCTTCACCAGCACCTGCTCGACGAACCCCGGCGTAATCGCGCGGAGCGTGTATTCATTCTCCGCTTTGACGATCCCCACCGCCTCGAAGCGCTCGGGGAATTTGATCACACCGATTAACACCGCGATCATCCCCGCCACCACCACGGTGAACGCCACCGCCCGCCCGCGCTTGCGATGCAATTCCGGATCCAGCAGGATGTAGTTGCTCACCTTGACCACCGGCACGACCAGCCACGTCACCACGCCGCCCAGCGCCATCAAGATGCCCAGCACCGGCACCTGGTTCGACACCACCAGGATGATCATCACGCCCACGAACACGCGATACGCGCCCGAGGTCACCGCATATAGAAACAGCCAGAAACGCTGCCCCGGCGGCGGAAGGGGAATCGGGCTTTTCACGCGGAACACATGGCGCTTGATCAACCCCATCGAGTATTCCATCGACTTCTGCTTGAGATTGGGAATCTCCAGCAGATCCGACAGCATGTAATAGCCATCGTAGCGCAGCAGCGGGTTGGCATTGAAGATCACCGTGCTCACGCTGGCAATCAGCATCGTGTTGTACGCCAGCGAATGCACCAGCCCCGGCGCGGTGTATTTCCATACGAAGGCGCAGATGGCCGCCACGAAGAGCTCGAAAATCATCCCCCCCGCGCCCACCAGCGTGCGCTGCCATTTGCTGGGCAGACTCCAGGCGCTGCTGGCATCCACATACGGCGCGGGCACGAACACCAGGAACATCACGCCCAGTTCGTGAACTTCCCCCCCGAATCGTCTACAGGTAAAGGCGTGCCCCAATTCGTGGATCAGTTTGATGATCACGAATGTCGCCCAGAGCCACGGCCAATTTCCCGGCGAAATCGCCGAACTGGCATCTTCCTTCAACTTATGCCAGTCCGGGATGATCATGGCGACGGCCGCGATCACCACGCCCAGCCAGAGCAGAATGCCGAACTTGCTCAAGACCGTCCGCATCACCGGCAGCCAGCGCACCAGGAAACTATCCAGATCCCAAAGCGGAATGCGCGGGAAGAGGACGTTCATCAAGCGCCCCTGCAGCCGGCGCTTCATCATCTGTTTATGCCGCCGCAGTAGCACGCCCGCATCGGCGGTGATGTTCGCTTCCAACAGATTGGCCGCGTGAAGCTGGCTGAGAATCTGCACCACCTCGGGCTGGGTCGGCGCATCATCGGCCATGATCCCACCCGCCAGGTCCCAAGCCTCGGCCACCGTGCGCGAGCCATCCAGCAACCCGACAAAGCGATACGCGGCCGATGAAAGCCGGTGATACTGGTTGCCGGCCGGATCGCGCACCACATACCATCGCTCGCCGCGATAATACTGCCGCGAAATCTGCGCGCTGGGCCGAAGCCGCGCCCGCAAGTCGGCGACGCGATACCACGATTCGTGAAATGTCGGGCGAAGGTTAGACATGGGTGTTGGTCAAAGGTCCATTGTCAATTGTCAATTGTCCATCGTAAGGTCGGCACTTCCCACCGCCCTTTTACCGTTCGCGATCCTTCGCCATGGACAATTGACCATGGACAATGGACCTATCGCTACCACCAAAGTTTGAGCCTCATCCAATCGACAAGCCGATGCGTCCAGATCCACCCCAACCGACGATTGCCCACATCCACGCGGGCCTCGCCGGCCATTCCGGGTTTGATGAAATCGGGCTGCTCATCCAAAAGCACGATCACCTTGAACGTGTTGTCCGCGTCCTTCGCATCGGCGTTGCCCAGCGGTACGATTCGCTTGACGCTGAAACCAACTTCGCGATCCGGGGTGGAATTGGCCGAAAGTTTGCCGCGCCAGCCGTTGGTGTCCTTGAGCGTCTTGACGTCGAACGGCTTGCTCAGGTCGATCGGCGCTTCCTTCAGATAATGAATATCGCGCTCGGCCACCTGCAACTCGGCCTCCAGCGTCTGCCCGGTTTCCTGGATTTCCATCAGCGGATCGCCGTTCTGAACGTGCGCGCCGATCTTGTCATCCAGATCGCCCTTCAGAACGATCCCATCGAACGGCGCGACCATCGTCGCCCGCGACATCTGGTACTTGTACAAATCCGCCTCGGCCTGCGCCGACTTGGCCTGCTCCAGCGCAGTGGCCGCCCGACCCGGCGCGCCTTCATCTTCCTTGTTGGAAATTTCCTTGGTGTACGTCGCCATGTACGCGCCGTAATCGGCTTCCGCCTTGGCCAGCCGCTTGCGCGTCTCGGTCGCATCCAGAACCAGCAGCAACTGGCCCTTGATGAAGCGCTGCCCCGGCTTGACCTTCACCTGATCGATAAACCCTTCATAAGGCGCTGAAAGCGTCCGCTTCTGCGCCGAGATGAACTGGAACGGCGCGCTCACGTGATACATCGGCTGCCAGAACACCAGCACCACCGCGATCCCGATCACCAGCGCGATGATCAATTTCGCCAGCACATGCTTGGGCCCGATCGCCACTTTTGTCCCGGCCGCGATGGACTTGCCCACCTTCACCGCGATCCAGCGGTCGTTCTCGTGCCGATCCCAGAGCTGCGGCGCCAGCAGGTCGGCCGTCACCGCCAGGGCGTTGGCCACTTCATCGGTCAGCTTGGCGGGCGGCGTATATTCCAGAACCACCACGCCCACCAACTCGGCCCGCCGCCGCAGCGGCACCGCGTAAACGCTCGAATCCCCCTGGCTGCGGCAGAGCGATTCGGCCTCGCGGGTGACGTTGTCCGAGCGCGTCCCTTCGGAGTCGAAGCGGACCGGCTCCTCCTGGTCCATGCATTCTTCCATCACCCGCTGGATGCGGACGATCAGGTCCTGCTTCTTGTCGAATTTCTCGGTGTGCGAAAGGGCTTTGACCTTGATGCTCGTCCCCTTGATCCAGCCGACCGACACCCGGCTGGCGTTGGAGCGGTTCGACAGCTCGTTGCAGAAGTTCATCGCCGCCGCTTCGAATCCCTCGGCCGTAGCCACCGATGTCGTCAGTTGCAGCACGTTCTGGTGCCGCACCGCCAGCTCGCGGCTCTGATCCATCTGCCGCCGCAGCATGTACAGTTCGAAATACCCCGCCACGAGCTGCATCGACATTAGCCGCTGCCGCGCCCGCTCGTGGTCCCGGCAGCGCGTGATCACCGCCGCCGCCGCGACGGCCGCCCCTTCATTTCGCAGCAGCGTGATCAGGCAGAATTGCGGCTCGCCGCCATCGGGGCTGCCCACTTCGATCGCGCCGTCCTTGTTCTGGGCGATGCAGGGCAGCAGGATTTCCTGGAATGCCTGAATGGCCGCCGCGCGCACCTCATCGTCCGATTCATCGGGCCGAATATGCGTCACCGTCCGCAGGCTCACCGGCCCGGGCGTATTGGGATCGCCCTGCCGCTCGATCAGGAACCCGGCCGCCTCCGTGCCCGCCACGGTCACCGCCATCGTGTTCAGCAGATCCTTCATGAAAGAAGGGAGGTTCGCTGAAGCATCCAGCAGACGCTCGACCAGCTTGGAGCGCTTGCCGCTCGCCTGCTGTTGGCCCGATCCCGAGCCCTGGTTTGATTCCACGATTCCAGACGACATAGTCTCACCCGTTCAAATTCACTGACTTCTCTTTCACTGACTTCCGTTTGTCACCCTGAGCTTGCGAAGGGTCTTGCCTCATGTGCGGGGCAAGATGTTTCGCTGCGCTCAACATGACGTCATACACCTGTATGAAAATTCCGCGTTACCGATTCTCCGACGCCGCCAGCAACTTGTCCGGAAGCTCCACGAAAATCTGCAGCCCCGAAGGATGTCCTTCGGGGTTCTTCAGTTCCAGGTGGATCGACCGGTTGCCCGCGCCCGGATTGGCCTTGGGCGAAAGCACGCTCACGCTGGCGTCTTTCCACTCTTTCTTATCGTAGCTCACCCGCAGCTTGTCTCCCACTTTCATTTGCAGCGAAGCCAGGGCCGGCACCTGCACATCGACGATCAGGGGATTGTTCTGCACGATCGTGATCGATGGCCGGGTCGGGTCAACGGTCGAGCCCACATCGTTGATCAAATCCTTTACCACGCCCGCCATCGGCGCTCGGATGGTCATCCGGTCGATGTGCGTCTGCTGCTTGTCGCGCTTGAGCTTGTACTGTTCCTTTTCCTGAATCGCCTGCTGCACCTTGATCTCGGCGATCTTTTCCTCGGCCGCCGTCTCCGCGACTTCGCGCTCGTTCTGCCCGCCCGCATCCAGCAATTTCTTCGCCCAGACGGCTTTAACCTTCTTCAGTTCATGATCCGCCCGGGCGGCCTCGATCGGCTTGTCCGAGTCCGCGTCGAATTGCAACACCTTCAGTTCCGCCAGTTCTTCGCTGGTGTCCTGAACCATCAGCACCTTGAACTGCTCGACCACATCCCCTTCCTTGACGTTCACCGTCTTGACCACCCCCATCGTCGGAAAGGAAATCTTGTATTCCTTGTCCGGCAGCGTGTAGCCCTGCACCAGAACCGCGGTTGATGAAGGCGCATTGGCCGGCGATGGCGCATCGCCAAAGGTCCCATACGCGAACACGCCCGCGACAATCGCGGCGAACAAAATTTGGCTCACAGCCCGATTCATGGACTATTCCTCGCTGCTGGGTGCTGAAAATCCCCTTGGCGCTTTCGGCGCAAGGCCTTTACCTTATCGCCACGAATAGAGAACGTCGAGACTCGCTTCGCTGTTACAATCCTTAAATGTTAACAATCACCTGTAAGGTATTGATGAGCATCGGCTAAGAGCGGTGCATATATTGCATTCCAACTTGGCCATTCCCGCCCGCCGTCTGATAAATGACCGCCAGGCCCCCTCCGGGGGACAACCGCCCCACCACTCCAACGACCGCCCCACCCCGCCGGTTCGCACCCAAATCCCGAAATTGCCCTGTAAGCCCCCTCACAGTCGCCCGCCATCGCGGTCACGCAGTCCCAACCCAGCCGCATTATCGACCATCGGTGTTACCCGTACCCCAGTTTTTCCAAATCATCCTCGTCCATCCCAAATAAATGCCCGATCTCATGCAAAACCGTCTTGCGGAGTTCTCGGACCAACTCCGGCCGGCTGTCGCAGGCCAGTTCGTGATCCTCCTTGAAAATCAGAATCCGATCCGGCAGTTGCCCCGAATCCTCCACGCTCCGCTCCAGCAGGTTCCGCCCTTCGTACAGCCCGAACAGCAATTCATCCTCCTCCATCTCCAACTCGCGCAACATCTTCCGGCTGGGCCGCTCCTTGATTTCGATGGTCACCTCCTCCATGAACCGCGCGAACTGCTCGGGCAATTCGGCGATCGCC
>JBBRTW010000071.1:0-20540 GCA_038244055.1 Tepidisphaerales bacterium
AAACATAAAGACATAAGCATTCTCGACGCTCTGAAAACTAAAAACTAAAAGCTTAAGGGGGAGGGGGGTGGGGTGTTCGAGGGGAAGATGAACGCCAAGGTGCGGAGGCGCGAAGGTACAGAGAGGAAAAGAGGGTAGAATGTGGGGGTGAGAAGGATTGGGCGGTATATCTTCAATGGGTTTACGATCCTGTCGCTGTTGCTCCTTCTGGCGACGGCCTGTTTATGGGTGCGGAGCCACTTCATCGCTGATGACCTGCTCCTCTCCGACAGGACGCTATGTAAATCATCTTCGGGCAGGGTCGTACTGATCGCGTGGAACCGCGAAATGGTGTACGTGCCCGGTGAGGATTACCTCGCCGAGCGCCAGGTGGAGGAGAGCAGTTGGCATTTGCCTGGCATTGAGCATTTCCGTTTTGTCGGCTTCAGGGAAATACGATGGACGGTGACGGTCTTTCGCTGGTGGCTGTTGATCGCCGTCCCATGTGTACTGCTTCTCCCGGCGCTGCTGGTGGCGCTCAGGCACCGGCGGAAATCGAGATGGCAGCGAAATGGCCTCTGCCCCACCTGCGGCTACGATCTCCGCGCCACGCCGGAGCGGTGTCCGGAATGCGGAACGGCGGTGCCATCTAAAAGTAAAATGTTAAATGTGCAATGAAACCCCGCCCGCCCCGCGCCACAAAACCAGCAACGGACCACGCACAACTGACCGCGGACAACTGACAGCGGACAACTGACAACGGACCACGGACAACGGACAACTGCCAACGGACCACGGACAACTGACGACCACCACCCGAAAATCCTACGCCCTCGACTGCTGAACCCCGTTCCTCCACCCCGCCCAGCCATGAAACTAAGCACAAAAGGCCCCCGCCGCGCCGATTGCCTGAAAAGCGCGCACGCGCCCGCCCCGCCAAGCCCATTTCTTGCCCTTGCACGCCTTTTGCTGTCCAATTGCCGCGCAGGTGTTGGAGAGACACCTCGTTACTTGACGATTCGGCGCGGTTTGGTGAGTATATTCTACCCCGCGCTCGACCTCCCCGGACAAAATCGCCCGGCGGAGATGTCGTCTTTTTGAAATTCTAACACACAGGAGCTATCCCCGATGGGAGCGACGAATCCCCGCCAGACGGCGATCCAGGCAATCGCCACGGCCAAGCATCAGTTGAACCGGATCGACTTCAAGACCGTTCACGTTAAGGACCTGTTCGGAATCAACGTCTTCAGCGAGGAAGTGCAGCGGCAGCGCCTTCCCAAGCCGGTTTTCAAGGCTTTGCAGAAGACGACCAAGCTAGGGGCTCCGCTGGACCCGACCATCGCCGATGCGGTCGCCAGCGCCATGAAGGACTGGGCCCTCGAGAAGGGCGCTACCCACTACACCCATCTCTTCCAGCCGATGACCGGGATCACGGCCGAGAAGCACGATAGTTTCCTCTCCCCCGATGGCGTGGGCGGGGCGATCGCCGAATTCTCCGGGCGCGAGCTCATCAAGGGCGAGCCCGATGCCTCCTCCTTCCCCTCGGGCGGCCTGCGCGCCACCTTCGAAGCGCGCGGATACACCGCCTGGGATCCGACCTCCCCAGCCTACGTGATGGAGAACCCGAACGGATCGACCCTGGTCATCCCGACGGCGTTCTTGAGCTGGACGGGTGAGGCGCTCGACAAGAAAACCCCGCTTCTCCGCTCGATGGATGCCCTCTCCACGCAGGCCCTGCGCATCCTCAAGCTCTTCGGGAACACCGCCGCGACGCATGTGTTCACCACCGTGGGCCCGGAGCAGGAATATTTCCTGATCGACAAGAACTTCTACTATCTCCGCCCGGACCTGATCACCACCGGCCGGACGCTTTTCGGCGCGATGCCCCCCAAGGGGCAGGAGCTCGAAGATCAATATTTCGGCGCGATTCCCGAGCGCGTTCTGGCCTGCATGGCCGATGCGGAGCTCGAGCTGTTCAAGTTCGGCGTGCCCGTCAAGACGCGACATAACGAAGTGGCCCCGAGCCAGTACGAGCTCGCGCCGCTGTACGAGCTTTCCAACCTGGCGATCGATCACCAGAACCTGATCATGGAAGTGCTGCGGAAGACGGCCGACAAGTACGGCCTGGTCTGCCTGCTGCACGAAAAGCCCTTCGCCGGGATCAACGGTTCGGGCAAGCACAACAACTGGTCCATGGCCACCGATGTCGGTGAGAACCTGCTCAATCCGGGCGACAACCCGCACGATAACGCGCAGTTCCTGGTCTTCTGCACGGCCGTCGTCCGCGCGGTCAACAAGTATGCCGAGATCCTGCGTCTGTCGATCGCCTCGGCCCACAACGATCACCGCCTGGGCGCTAACGAAGCGCCTCCCGCGATCATCTCGGTGTTCCTCGGCGAGCAGCTCGAGGATGTTTTCGAGCAGATCGAGAAGGGCGGCGCCAAGAGCAGCAAGCAGGGCGGAACGTTCGTCACGGGCGTTTCGGTTCTGCCGCCGATCCCCAAGGAAGCCGGCGACCGCAATCGCACCTCGCCCTTCGCCTTCACCGGCAACAAGTTCGAGTTCCGCGCCGTCGGTTCCAGCGCGAATATCTCGGGCGCGAACACGGTGCTGAACACGATCGTGGCCGAGTCGCTGGACATGATGGCGACCAAGCTGGAGGCAGATATCAAGGCCGGCAAGTCTTTGACCGCCGCCATCCAGGAACTGCTCCCCCCGATCGTCAAGGAGAGCAAGCGCGTGCTCTTCAGCGGCAATGGCTACGCCGAAGAGTGGCACGCCGAGGCCGCCAAGCGCGGTCTGGCGAACCACAAAAACACGGTGGATGTGCTGCCGGTCGTCACCCGCAAGGACACGGTCGAGCTCTTCACCAAGTACAAGGTCTACTCGGAGAAGGAACTGCAGAGCCGGTTCATGATCCTGGCCGAGGCCTACGTCAAGACCCTGAACATCGAGGCCAACACGGCGATCCTGATCGCCAAGAGCCAGATTCTGCCGGCCGCCCTGCGGGCCCAGGCGGAAGTGGCCGGATCGGTGTCGGCCGCCAAGGCCGCGGGCGTCCAGCCCGGCGGCATGGAGACGTTGACCGCGCTGGTCGCGGGTATCGGCGAGCTTCAGAAGGGCATCACCGCCCTCGAGAAGGCCGCCGCCCACCATGGCGATGGCGATGCCTACAACCACGCCAAGCACATGCGCGAGCATGTCTTCCCCGCCCTGGGCACGCTCCGCGCGGCCGCCGACAAGCTCGAGACCGTCATCGCCGATGATCTCTGGCCGCTGCCGACCTATCGCGAGATGCTCTTCATCAAGTGATGCCAGATGTGATGCCGGGAAGAATGCCGACAGTCATTGCCTGGCGATGATATTGAAGTCAATCAAAACCCCGGGAGCTTCGGCTCCCGGGGTTTTTCGCGCGCTGCTCGACGTCGGTTGCGCCGCTCCTCCCGATTCCGGAATCATCCCTCCATGATGTGCTTTTGAATTACTACGGTGATGAAGTGAATTGCAGCACCGGTTGCTTTACCCGGGCTCGAAATCATCCGTATTAAAGTCAGGGGCCTTACCGGATGAACGATTCTTTTCGGAGCTGACATGAACGGAAGCAACCACCAGCCGAATCTTCCTTCGGTCGTAACACTCGGGACGGACCAGTTGGCTCTTGTCCTGGAGACCATCCAGGATGGCGTGTATGTGGTGGATCAGGAGCGGCGGATTCTTTACTGGAACCGCGGGGCCGAGCAGTTGAGTGGATATTCGGCCAGGGAGGTCGTCGGCCGATTCTGCCACGAAGGGATGCTGGCCCACATCGATGATGTCGGGCGATGCCTGTGCAGATCCGGATGCCCGCTTGCCGCGACGATCTGCGACCGCAAAACACGACAATCCGATATCTACATGCACCATAAAGATGGCCATCGCGTGCCGGTTCACGTGGAAGCCGCGGCCTTGGTTGACCCGGCCGGGACGCTGTACGGGGCGGTGGAGGTGTTCAACGACAACTCCTCGATGGAGTCGGCCCGGCGAACCATCCGCACGCTCACCTCCATGGCGATGCTCGATCCGCTCACCGGGCTTCCCAACCGCCGCTACACCGAAGGGCGGCTTCGATCGGCCGTTCGCGAGTTGCAGATGGGCGGGGCCGGATTGGCGATCATGATGCTGGATATCGATCACTTCAAGCGGGTGAACGACCGCTACGGCCACGACACCGGCGACCGCGTTCTCAAGATGGTCGCCCGGACCTGCGCAGGCTCAGTCAGTCTGCCGGCGATCGCGGGGCGATGGGGCGGGGAGGAATTCCTGATCGTCGCGCCGGATGTGAATGCGGCGGAGGCCCGGCGAATCGGCGAGCGCACGCGGATGCTCATCGAGCAATGTTTCGTCGATACCCCAAGCGGCATCCTGCGCGTGACCGCGTCGGTGGGAGTCACGCTCGCCACAACAACCGATGAGCCTGATGGGCTGGTGGAGCGGGCGGATAAGGCGTTGTATCGCAGCAAGGCCGATGGCCGGAACCGGGTGACTTTCAATTGTCTCGAACGCCGGGTTTTGCCTGAGCTTACGGTGTGATCCGGGCCTCAGCGTGAAAAGTGGAATTGGGGTCAGGCGGGGTTACTCGATCGCCGGCAGCGCCGCGATGAGCTGGGCCATCAGGCCCATGCCCATCTGGTAGATGCTGCGGTAGTCGCCGCGCTGGAGTCCTTCGCCGCCCTTGTTCGACTGCGATACGCCGCCGAGCAGGCCATCGGGCGTGAGGTGCTTCTGCAATCCGGCGAGCGTCCTGGCGGCGGCGGCGCCGGCCTTGGCGTCGAGCCAGCCGCGCCTGGTGCCCATGGCGAGCGCGGCGGCGATGCCGGCGCTGCCGGCGGTATCGGGCGCGAGCCTGGGCTGATCGGCGAAAACGCTCCACAGGCCGTCGTCGCGCTGCAGCGCAGTGACCCAGTCGGCCAGTTGCCGGAAGGAGGCGACGAGGTCGGCGATGTCGCCGCGCTCCCCGGCCACGATCAGGGTGCGGACCAGGCCGACGATCTGCCAGGCGATGCCGCGCGCCCAGTTGCGATTGCCCCGCTTGCCGTCATCGCCGCGCGTGCGGCAGAATTCCTTTCCATCGAACAGCGCGGCCTGCCGCAAGCGCACCTGCGCCAGCGCGAGCAGCATGAGCTCCTCGGAGCGGCGGGCTTTGGCGATTTCGGCCAGCGCGTAGCCGACGGTGTAAGCGCCCTCGCTCGACATGCTGCCGCCGTCCTGGATCGAGCCGGTCGGACGCTTGCGCGAAACCCAGAACTTGACGGCGAGATCGAGCAGCGGGTTCTGCGGCTCCAGGCGGGCCAGCGCGGCAAAGGGGAGCCCGCCTTCGATGCCGTAAAGTTTATCGTCGCTCGGCTCGGTCACATGGTTTTCGTAAATGAGGCGGCCGCCCTTGAAGAACAGGGCCAGATGTTTCCGCGCCGCGTCTTTCAGATGGGAGTAGCGCGGCAGTGAGGACAGGTCCAGCAGGCCATCGAGCACGCAGCCTTCCATCCAGCCGAACTGCTGCACGCAGGCCAGGGAATTCATGCGGGCGAAGAACTCGCTCATCGCATCGGCGCTGCCCGGCACCAGCAGATGCGGCAGCAGCGGCGCCGGCGCATCGGGGCCGGCGGTGAAGATCTCCAGGTCGCTGCCCCTGGTCAGGCGCAGGGCCACGCCTTCGCGCCGGAGGTCCGCCACATCGGCCGGCGTCAGTGCCAGTTGATAGATCTGGAACTGGGTGACGAAGCGCAGCTCGATAACGCCGATGACCCGTCCCGACTTGGGCAGAAACGCCTCCGCGGTCTTCTCATCGCGTTCGTCGAGGCCGATGGCAAAACGCAGGTGCGTCGGCGAAACATCGACGGGCAAATCCGGCCACGCGAGCACCAGCGGCGGATGGTTCGCGCCGGCGATCGTCGCGGTGGTCCAGCCGAAGGGCACGCGCTTCTTTTCGGGAATCGGCAGGTTCGGGGAAGAGACGAGTTTCGCGGTCAGGTGCCTGGCGAACGTCTTTTCCGCGGCCCACGCGGGCCATGAAACGGCCGAGGCGGCGGCCAAGGCGGCGGTGTTTCGGAGAAAGTGTCGGCGGTTCATCGGGGTTGGTGAGGGTAAGAGTGGGGACCATTGCGATGCGGAGCCAGTGTAAGCAAGTGATTCCGCGGCCGTCAACACATCGAGCCGGTGCGACGCGGTTGCGCGGTTCGACTCTCTCCTGCCTATCCGCCGCCGTTTCACGGCGGCGAATTTTCAGCCGACCGACTTCTTGATCGAGCGCAGTTCGACGATGGTACGAATCGCCGTCTTCCCCGGCCGCAGTCTCGAATCGGGGTCGCAGGACCAAGTCACGGGGAATTCCATGATCCGCCAGCCGCGCCGCTTGGCGCGGAGGATGATCTCCAGATCGAACAGGAATCCTTCGGTCCCGCATTCGCGATAGAGCTGACGCCCGACTTCCCCGGCGTACATCTTGAAGCCGCACTGGGTATCGGTCAGCCGATGGGGCAGTCCCAGAACGGCATCGGCGGCCGAGCGGAAGATTCGCGATAGAATCCGGCGGTGCAGGGGCTGGGGGTTGGTGATGATGCTGTCGGTGCGCTTGCGCGAGGCGTGGGCGATCTCGCATTTGCCGGCGCGGAGGAGGTCGAGGCCGCGCAGGGCCTGTTCGTAGGGGATGCAGACGCCGGAATCGGCGAACATGATGTATTGGCCGCGAGTGGCGATCATTCCTTCGCGGACGGCGGCACCTTTGCCGCGGTTGCGCTCGAAGGCGATGACGGAGACGGCGACTGAGGCCGGCGCGGGCGCCTGCCGGGCAGTGGCGACCGTGGCATCGCGGCTGCCATCATCGGAGATGATGATCTCTCCGGGGATCTTCGATTCGATGAGAAAGCGCGAGGCGGCCTGGATATCGCGCGCGATTTTGTGCGCTTCGTTGTAGGCCGGGATCACGATCGAAAGCTCAACCTCGGTTTGGCTCATCCGGCGCTCTTGCTCGATGCCGAGCGCCCCAGAAGGATTCGCGCTCCGTGGGAAACGGCGGCGATGAGCAGGAGCAGGGCGCTGAGGCGATGGAGGTTGAGGAGCTTCCACTGCGCGGAGGAGCCGAACCAAGACATCATGAGGAGCATGGCGGTGCTGATGGTCAGGAAGCCGGCCAGGACGGTGACCCAGAAGGCGAACTTCTCGCCGCAATGGAAGCGCTGGCCGGGCGATCCGGCAGTTGTTCCCCCCGCCGAGTCGGCGGGGCGGAACTGCGACTGCTCGGCCCACATGAGGGCCAAGACGGTCAGGCAGGTCGCGAAGATGGGGGCGACACTCATGTGGAGGATCAGCATCCAGCGGTGCATGGACTGGCCGATGAGGATCATGCCGAAGCTGGAGAGGGCCATGAGTGCGACGGCGAGCAGGAAGCCGATGTAGACGAGCCCTTCGAAGCCGCGAATGCGCGAGGCCTCGCCGAGGGCCTTGCGGCGCGGGCGAAAGACCGCGTAATCCACCAGCGGCAGCCAGACCGCGATGATCAATCCGATAATGGTAATCGTGCGAATCATATCTCATTCCACCAAATCTATTGAACCACGAAGGGCACGAAGGGCACTAAGAAAGAGAATGGTTGAGGCAGGCATTATTGTCTGCCCTGAACTCCGGTGGGGTAGACATTCTTGTCTGCCCGACAGAGCTTTCTGAACACGAACCATTTTCAATCCTCAAGCATTTCTGTCTTCAAATCCAAATCCAGTTTCCTTTCCAACCAAACCGTTCAAATCCCCAGGCAATTCATCTCTTCTCCGAATTTCCTTAGTGCGCTTCGTGTTCTTCGTGGTTAATGTTTTCTTGATCCGACGCGCGAGATCGCTTTGGTCGCGTAGGTGAGCAGGGTCAGGCCGAGGAGGATGGCGCTGGCGAAGCCGACGGTGATGAGGATGGGCCGCATGGGGTAGGTGGCGGCGAAGGCGGCGAGGGCGGCGGTTGAATCGCCGCGGAGTTCGTGCATGGGGCGGCTGGCTTTGGCATCGACCAGGATCGACGCCGTCGAGACCTGACCATCGAAGATCGGCGCGCCCGAGGCGTGGCAATCGGTGCATCCGCGAGCGCCGAGGGCCTGCTGGGCTCCGCGGACATCGTGGGCCAGGGCCCAGGCGTAGGGTTTGGCGGCATCGTTGTCGAAGGCTTCGAGCACCTTCCCATCCGCCGAGCGCTTGTAGGCTTTGCCACCGGTCACATAGACGGCTTCGCCGGGGGAGGACTGTGCTGACGGTTGGGTGGTTGGAGACACGAGCACGGCCGGTGTGACATCGGTCGTTTTCACAGCCATGAGCGATGTCACCGCGAGGTTCTCGGCGATCTTTCCGAGCGCATCGAGAACCTGGTCGTTGGTCAGCGGCTTAAACTCCTCCACTTCCTTCGGATCGGGTGGCGCGCCGAACAACTTGGTCGCGGAGGCCTTTACCGCTGCCCTCACACCATCGGGGGAAATGGGCGTGATCACATTGCCATTGAGCCTTCCCCAGAAGGCGGGATAGATCAGCTTATGCGGCGTGATCTTGCCGGGCTCATCTTCGGCGACCTGTTTTCCGCTGGAATCGACGCGCAGGAAGACCGGCTGCTGAATCACTGGACCAGCTTCATCGGAATGACGGTGATGGGGAATGCCCAGACGATGGGCGAGGGCGGTTTGAACCATTTCGGTGGCGTCATCGGGCATCGGGCCGGAGTGGCAGGTGGTGCAGGAGAGCTTGTCGAAATGGAGGAGCGGGAATCCCTTGTGCATTGGCCGGGGGGCGGCATTGCGGCCGCCGGCGGCGAATTGGGTTCCGAGGTGGCAGCCCTGGCAGGACAATGTGGTAATCGTCGGATCGACCTTCTCCGCCCCATAGGCCTTGACGCGATCCTGATACTCGCCTTCGTAGCCGCGGGTGATCAGGTGATCCGCGCCGTTGCGATGGCAATCCACGCAGAGCAGGCCCTTGACGATGTGGATATCGCGATCGTGGTTCCAGCGGCGCTCGAGGTTCTGGCGCTCGGCCAGGCCACCGTGGGGGGCGGCGGGTTTGGCGGGCGATTCCGAGGCGGGTTTGGTGGCTGGCTCTGTGGCGGGTTTGGGTGTGGGCTCCGGGGCGGCGGGCTCGCCCCCGACGGGGCCGGCGCTGATATTGGTGTGGCAGAAATAGCAGCGATCATTGGAGACCCGCCGCGAGACGTTGAGCACGACCATGCTTTTGCCGTCGAAGCGCTCGGTGCGATAGACGATCTTCGGCGCTGGCCGGGCGTTGGGGTCGTTGGGGTCCCAGTTGTCCTTGAACTTGGCAGCGTCGCCTTGGACCTTGCCGAGCATGGCGGCGGAGGTGGCGGCCCATTTGAAATTCTGGGAATCCGCGCCGAGCTGGGCGGCGCGGTCGTTCAGATCGTACTGGTTGTCGCTGACGTGGCAGATGAGGCAATCGAGCTCGAACTTGCCGGACATTTTGAAGCGCAGATCGTTGGATTTGAAGGCCGCATCGCCGCCGGGAAGATGGTGGCCGAAATTCAGGGCGAACTGGAAATCGTTGATCCCCACCTCATTGGGACGCCAGGTGCCCGGCCACTTGCGATAGGACATGGGGAGCTGGGTGCGGGTCTGGACATCGGTCCAGATCCAGGGCTCGCCGGGGCGGCCCTTGGGAGCGCCAGGGTCGGAGGCGTTGGAATGCCAGCCGCCGTACATCGTGTCTTTATCGGAGTGGCATTTGCCGCAGGTGGCGTATTGCGACATGGCTTTAGCGCCATCATCGGCGATCTTGCCATCGGGGCCGGGGCGCGGGGGGGAGATGAGGTTGCCCTCTTCATCGCGCAGGAGGATGCGGTGGAGAAAGGGGGTGTTGCTGAAGGTTCGCTCGGGCGGGAGCCCCTCGGCCGCGCGGGCTTGGGGCGCGCTGAACAGCGCCAGAAAAAGCAGACTCCATCCGGGAATAACGAGTCGGCGGTTGATTCGCTTCATGGCGTTTGGAATTGTGCTGTAAGAGAGGGGCGGGGGCAAGGCGCGCGGGGGAGTGGAGGTGTTGGCATGTCTGATTTGGGTGGGGGAGGTTGAGGATGGAAGGTAATTGGCGTCAGGAAATCTTTTTTGGGCAGACAAGAATGTCTACCCCACCGGAGTTGAGGATGGGAGGCAATTGGTGTTCGGAAATCTTTTTAGGGCAGACAAGAATGTCTACCCCACCGGAGTTGAGGATGGGAGGCAATTGGTGTCAGGAAATCTTTTTTGGGCAGACAAGAATGTCTACCCCACCGGAGTTGAGGATGGAAGGCATTCGGCGTCAGGAAATCTTTTTAGGGGCAGACAAGAATGTCTACCCCACCGAATAATGATGGCCGACCATTCACCTCAGCCCCGGGAACACTCATGCCCTTTATCACGATCAACGGCGCAACGATTGAATACCGCGAAAAAGGGCCGGCGGACGCGCCGGCGATCCTGCTTTTGCATGGGTTTCCACTGTCGCACAAGATGTGGGATGAGCAGGTGGATGCGCTGGCGGGGCCGAATCGCACGATCGTGGTGGACTTCCGGGGATTCGGGAATTCAGCGCCGGCCGGTCCTTTTACGATTGAGTCGTTGGCGGACGATGTTCATGCCTTCGCGGAAGCGCTGCACATTCGGCCGTTCGTTCTGGGGGGGCTTTCCATGGGGGGGTATGTGGCGCTGGCCTACGCGAAAAAATACCCGGCCGATCTCAAGGGCCTCATGCTGTTCGACACCCGCGCCGATGCCGACACCGAGCCGCAGCGGGAAGGGCGCGGCAAGATGATCGACACGGCGCTGAAGCAGGGGGCATTTCCGATTTCCGAGGCGATGCTGGCGAAGCTGATCCCGGAAACATCGGCCAAGGCGCGCCCGCATCTGGTGCGCGAGCTGCGGCAGATGATGGAATCGACGAATCCGCAGACCATCGCCCATGCGCTGGCGGCGATGCGCGATCGGCCGGATTTGACGGGCGCGGTGGGCGCGATCGGCGTGCCGACGCTGATAGTCTGCGGGGAGATGGATATCATCACGCCCGTCGAGGTGATGAAGGCCCTCCATGACCTGATCCCCGGTTCGACGTTCCGGACGATCCCGGGGTCGGGCCATATGACGCCGATGGAGCAGCCGCAGCTCGTCAATCAGGCGATCGAGGCATTCCTGGAGGGTGGGCAGAGACCGGTAAACGGCGCGTTTTAACAACAATTTCGATTACATGACACGCACATCGAATCGATCGACCGAAGACGGAATCCCCCCTTCCAGGCGTAAATGATCGCCAAACGATCCTTGGTCACGACCGTCGGGTTGGTCTCCATCCACTGTGCCATGCGTTCCAGCAGGCCGCCGAACTGCGCGGGTGTGGCCTTCTCGAAGTACCACGAAACCGGCACGCTCTTGGGACCAAACCCTTCTCCATCGGGTGACTCCCACGGCCGCCGGTCCCAGCCCTGCGTCGCCACCGGGATATAGGGCTGCTCGGGTGTGCCCTTCCAGGCCTGCACATCCGCATCGACGATCTCCTGGTACGGATGTTTCTCCGATTTCTTATCCGTCCCGGTGCCCTTCGGCGTCACGATGTACTGGGTCTTTAGCGCGAAGCCTTCGGCCGGGGTGCCGCTGCCGCAGCAGGCGACCGCCACGCCCGGAAGGCCAGCCTTGTGCGCTGACTCCTGCAGGTAGTCCAGCCCCTCTTTGCTGGCGCCCTTGGGCGCGAAGATCACCAGCAGAGGCTTGCCATCGACGCGCAGATAGCGTGGGTGCTTGAACAGGGTCAGCCAATAGTCGGCCGCCTGCTTCCAGGCCGCCGGGCCGGAGATTTCATAGTCGGCATGATTGGCCACCAGCAGGCAGAACTCCATTTTCTGATTGTTCTTCGCCTGCATGAACATCCGCATGGGCAAATGCTTGGGGTCGTCATCAATGGCCTTGACGTTGAGTGGGCCTTTGTTGTCGTGCCAGTACCAGCAGAAGGAGAAGTAGGCCACACCGTGCTCCGCCGCCAGGTCGATTTGCCGCTCCATCAATTCCGGCGTGTCGTCGCGCCAGCCCCACAGCGGGGTTCGGCCCGCGAACTCCGTGGCCAGCTTTTTGGTGAAATGGGTGGGCATCCCCTTGGCCCAGGCGTGTTCAGGCTTACCATCGTCGTAGGGGCACTTGCCTGCCCAGCCCGCGAAATAGTAGGCCCCGAGCTTCATGCGCGGCTTCGCTTCCTGAGCCCCAGCACTCAACGCCCATCCGGCCAGCGCCAGCAAACCGATGGACAGAACCATCTTCGTACACGTATTGACTCTTTTCATAGGTCTGTTCCGATTTCAATTGGATTGAGCATCTTACTCTGGATTGCCCAAGCAGTTCTACCACCGACCGTAATCCGGAGTTGGTGCAGGCCCGGCTTGGAAGCTTCAACGCCAGATGGCATCATCTACGGCCCGAGGCTTCTTCGTGGAATTGGCCGCTCCAAAGATCGGTGTAGCGGAAAAGGCCGTGGGCTTGGCAAGTCGGGCGCTGGGAACGGGCGAGTTCTTTGATGGCTGGGGGATGGCCGATGCCGATCGACTTGGTTTAGCGGCGGCGCGGCTGAATGGAGGCGTCGGATGAACCAGGACCGGACGCCTCGCGGAGTTCAATTTCGACGCCAGCACCTGGAGCGGTTTGACCGCAGTTGTCGGCGGTGTTGAGGGCGCTGCGGGTGGGATTACCGTCGCCGTTGCCGCAGTGGCCGGGCTTGGCGGCGTCGTGGGAGCAGCGGCGACCGTCGGAGCGGCGGTGGGTAGTGCGGGGGGAACGGGCACGGCTGGGACAGGCGCGGCCGGGGCTGGGAGCGCGGTGCCATAGTGGTTGGCGAGGATGAGCAGGTCGTTGAGGCCGACGATGCCGTCCCCGTCGAAGTCGCCGTCGGCCCAGGAGACACCGGACAGGGCATAGTGATTGGCGAGCCGGAGCAGGTCGTTGAGGCCGACGTCACGGGAGCGGTCGGCGTCGCCGGCGAGGACGAAGAAGTCAAATTTGACGTCGGCGGCAAGGGGATTGCCGGCGGCGTCGGTGACGCAGCCTGCGTTCAGCATCATGCGGTAGTTGCCATTGCCCAAGTGAGCATTGGGGAAATTCGGGAAGTCGATGGTGGCAACGAGTGTTGCGGAGTCGAATTTGAGGCGAATGGCGGCGGGATCGACGGCCACGTCGGTCGACAGGTCTATGATCACCACATCGGTGGCGTCGAGTGTCGCCGAGACGTCTTCAGTGAAGCGAAGCGCTAAAGGGGCGCCAGCCCGAGCCGTGTCGGGCCCGCCGCCAGTCACGGAAGGGGGCAAAACATCCAATAGCCCGAACTCAACCCCATCCACAGCTCCACCCGAAACCGTCACTGACCGGACTCCGCTTGGATCGAGTGGCGCCCAGCCGCCAGAGGCCTCAGCCCTGACGGAAAACGTTCGTGAATCCAGCCCTGTGATCGAGTATGCACCGTCCGTGCCAGTCGTGGCCTGGGGCTCGTCCATATCCGCCACTCCGTCGAAGTCAATGTCAACGAATATCGTACGTCCGGCGAGAACGGGCTCGGCGCCATCCTGCACGCCGTTGCGATTGCGGTCGTCGTATACGACTCCGCGAATCATCCCCACCGGATCGGTCAACGGTAATGCGTAGGGTTCGACGCCGAGCTCGGTTCGATAAGCCGGGAAGAACAGGTGCGTGGAATTGGCCACCATTGCCGATTGGCCCAGGAACCAGTAGCCGCTCAGCCCCGGGGCGTAGGCAGACGAAACGTACGGCTGGATGTCCATGAACTTTGTGGCGGCAATGGGGCCGCTCGCGGCGTCATAACTCCACAGTTCGAATCGCTGTGTCGCGTTGCCCGCCTTGACGCCCTCGACGATGAAGACGCGCCCTCCGGCGGCGTAGGCTCCGTAGGCCAGCAGGGTCAAACCGTCGGTGGATACGACGGGGGTGATGCGGACCGGTGCGTTCGAACCGGTATAGCGAAAGGCCGATCGACCCAAAGCGTCATTGGCGAGAAAAAAGAGCTGTCCCGCGGCGGCTGCGAACTGGTAAACGGTATTGAGAGCGGCAACAGGGACGGTGCCGGCAGTGGTGCCATCAGATCGATACAACTGGTCGGTTGCGCCGGTTGTGCCGGGCTTGGCTCCGAAATAGACGGCCGAGCCGAACGCCGACATCGCATTGCCAAACGAAGTCGACCCGCTTCCAGGAGTGAGGTCAGCCACGCGCTGGGTGCCGGCAGAAGTGCCGTCGCTCTTCCAAAGTTCAGTGCCCGCCGAATCGGTGGCAAGGAAGAACAGTGTGCTGCCCAGAGCGGTGAGAAGGGTGGGATAGGAGCTGCTCGAGCCGGAATAGACGTCGCTAACCAGTTCGGCGGTCGCGTCATAACCGGCGGTCGGGTACAGTTCAATCCCGCCCACGGATCCGATCCGTTCGCCCGCAAAATACCAATAGGACCCCACTTGCACCATAGCCGTATTGCCATTGGAGCGGCCGACCACGTTCGTTCCAATTTTCACTCGCGCGGGAGCTCCGGCCGACGGCTCATATCGCCAAAGGGTAGTCGACGACTCGGTGGATGATGAGGTGGCAGTAAAAAAGATCGCGTTTCCGATGGCGACCAAGCCGCGGGGGCTGCTGCCGGTCGTGCCGGGGAAGAGGTCGGCGACAAGCTGCGGCGTGTCCCCCCCGTCCGGCGAGATGCGGTAAACCTCGCGCCCGGTTACCGGGGTTTCGGCCGTAAAGTACACACTCCCGTCGGCCGTCATAACGATCGACTGCGGCGTCGATCCGTACCCGCCGGGGTAGAGGTCGGCGACGCGCTGGGCTCCGGCGAGCGAGCCGGGCGTTGCCCCAGCGACGGTTCGCCACAGTTCCGCGCCGGCCTGGCTGTCGGTCGCGGAAAAGTAAATTGTTTCCCCGGCATTCGAAAATGCCGGACCGGTCATGTAGTCGAACAGCGACGATGCGTTCCCGAGGGTGGTCGCGCCGATGCGCCAGGTCCCATCTTGCGTCCCATCGCTGCGCCAAAGGTCACCGTCATCCACTATCGCTGAACCGGCGAACAGCATCGCATTCCCGAGCGGGGTGAACCATGACAGATAGAGCCCCGCCCCATTAACGACCACAGCGCGCGTCGTCCCGGCGGGGGTCAGATCGGTCTGCCATATGTCGGTCGTTCCGAGCATCAAATTAGGGGTGAAGTACATCGTCCCGTTGATCATGCCGAACACCGGGCTGTTCAACCCATCGGCCGTGCCCGCCACCAGGTCCTTCAGCAGGACTGTTCCGCCGGTAGAACCATTGCTCATCCACAGTTCATTGCCTGCCGCCGAAGTGCGGTTGGGGAAAAGAACAGCCCTCCCGCCCGCGGGCGTCACTCGGGACACGCTTCCGAACGCGGTGCTAGAGATCAACTTGGTCGCCCCCGCGCCCCACGCGTCGGTGACCCAGAGTTCATAAGTCGCCGACTGGACGTTGCCCGCGAAGAAGTAAAGGAGAAGGCCTACCTTGCCGGGGAGCTGGATCCGGCTTTCAAGAGCTTTACCGCGTGGGAATACCGGATGGTCGTTGACTGCGACGCGCCGGATGAAATCCTCGCGTGGGGACGCGAGATGCTCCGAAACTTCCGGCCTGACCATGTCTCGAATCCCGACTACGGCTGGCGCTATTCCGCAGCCGTCAAGACAGAGGTCCCCTACGGTTCACAATGCGTCAAGGACGATCTCCCTTCGTTGAACAGCTATCAGAACATCCCCAAGGATGGTGGAGTATGCGGTCGGCGCGCGTTCTTTGGCCGGTTCATCCTGCGCAGTTTCGGCATCCCTGTCTGGGGCGTGACCCAGCACAAGCATGCCGCGCTGAGCCATTGGACGCCCAAGGGCTGGGTGATCAATCTCGGGGCAGGATTCCATGCCAGTTGGTGGGACAAGGACGATGCCCCGCGCAGTGGAACGGACTTCCTCCTGGAGACCCAGGCGCGAGAAAAGGGCTCGGATTACTTCAAGGTCTTGCGCGCCCAGTGGGTCAGCCGCATTCTCGGCGAACAGGCCTACAATGACCGCAAACAAATCGAGGGCGGATTTTGGAGCAGCGCCGCACACTTACAAGCCGTCGCCCTCGCGGCCCATGCGGTGGAGCTGGGACCGCTGGGCCAGGAACTGGCCGAGGCCAATGAACCGGAAGAAAAACAGGCCATCGCGCCAGCCCCCGTCAAAGAATCCGATCAGCATGTGGTTGCAAGCCGGGAAAGAGTCATCACCATTCCCTCGGTAGCTCACGGCAAGTCAACACCATCAGTTGCCGCCGTGAAGAGCTACTCCGGCGGTATGCAGATCAATTGCAAAGGGGGTTTCAACACCCAGTATGAGTTTGAGGCGCCGCAAGCCGGAAAGTATGCGCTGACAGCGCGGGTGGCGACCTTGCAGGAAGGACAAACTTTCCTGTTCGCGCCTAATGATGCCAGACAGCCGGCCGAAGTCGCCGTTCCCTACACCGTCGGCATGTGGCAGTTAACCAAGCCGGTTGAGGTGACTCTGGTGAAGGGGAAGAATGCCCTCAAATTCGCGGTCAAAGGCGCAAGCCGCAGTGTGACCATCAAGGAATTCACCCTGACGCCGGTGAAGTAGCTCAAGCTGAACCGGAGTCACTACAACAAAAGCACCGCTTCGGACGGAATGAAGATCCAAACGGTAATTCTGAATCTTCTAGCCTCCTCAATGGCCTCTTCGCGTTGCTCGAGCACTGGCCGTCATCAGTGACAGAATCAAGACGAAATATTTCATCACTTTCTTCAGGGATAATCCCAAATCCGTCGGACGGCCGCGTCCGTTCATGCGGCGGTTTTGATTCCGTCGAGGAACACGATGACTGCGCACGCGGCCTGAGTTTCGCGCTTCTTATTCGCACGGTGTGGCATGCGGCGATTGCTCGCGCCAGAGCCTGCGCGTTATAAACACGCAGCGGTCAGTTGCCGCGGAAATGTCCGACCTCGAAGTTCGTGATTGACTCGGACATTGAACGCCGCTTCATGGAAGCGGTTCGCGACCCGTAGGAACACCTTCGTAAAAACAGGAGAACGCTATGACCAAACGCGCTTTCGCCCAGACGACCTGCCTCGTGCTGGGTTGGATCATTGCGTCAAGTGCCCTCGCCGACGCCGCGCGCCCCAACATCATCTTTATTCTCTCTGACGATGTGGGTTACGGCGACATTGGCTGCTACGGCGCCACCAAGGTCAAAACACCGAATCTTGACCGACTCGCCAGCCAGGGTTGTCGCTTCACCGACGCCCATTCGACGGCATCCGTCTGCACGCCGACCCGCTACGCGTTTCTCTCGGGTCGGTATGCGTGGCGTCAGCAGGGCACGGGGATCGCCGCCGGCGATGCTCCGATCCTCATCGATCCCGCGACCACCACCGTCGCCTCCATGCTGAAACAGGCGGGGTACAAGACCGGCGTCGTAGGCAAGTGGCATCTGGGTCTGGGCACTCCGCCCAGGACGGATTTCAATGCCGAGATCAAGCGCGGCCCGCTCGAGCTCGGGTTTGACTATGCTTTCTGCATCCCCGCCACTGGCGATCGCGTACCGTGTGTGTTCGTGGAGAATCATCGCGTCGTCGGCCTCGATCCGGCCGATCCGATACAGGTCAGCTATGGCAGGAAGATCGGCGCCGAACCGACCGGTGCTACCCCCGGTATCAAGCTCAAGATCCAGGGCGGCCCGGGGCACAAAGACACGATCGTCAACGGCATACCGCGCATCGGATTCATGACCGGCGGCGCTGCCGCCCGCTGGGTGGACGAAGACATCGCCGACACCTTGACCGCCAAGGCGATCAATTTCATCGATGCAAACAAGGCCGGTCCGTTCTTTCTATATCTGGCGACGCACGACATTCACGAGCCGATGGTGCCGCATCCGCGCTTTCGTGGCACCAGCGAATGCGGCTGGCGGGGCGACGTGATCCATCAACTCGACTGGACCGTCGGCGAAGTGATGGCGACGCTCGACCGCCTGAAGCTCACCGAAAATACCCTGATCATTTTCACCAGCGACAACGGCGGGGCGATCAAGAACACCTACGATGACGGAACGAATGCGCTGCATGGTAAGCAAGAACCCAACGGCGCCCTGCGCGGCAGCAAGGGCTCGCTGTACGAAGGGGGACACCGGATTCCCTTCATCGCGCGATGGCCCGGCCATATCGCCCCTGGCAAAACCTCCGGGGCGCTGATGGGACATGTTGATGCGCTGGCGACGTTTGCGGCCCTGACCGGTGAAAAGCTTGCCCCCGACGCCGGGCCTGACAGTTTCAATGTCATGCCGGCATTGCTCGGCGAAGATCTCAAACCCCCGGCGCGCGATCACCTGGTTCTCCAGAACAACGGGACCGCGCCCCTTGCGCTGCGTGAAGGCGACTGGAGCCTGGTCTCCAAGGGCCCCGGCGGCAGGAAACAGAATCAGAGTGGCGGTGCCAAAGATGACATCGGTCCGGAATTTGAACTGTACAACCTTGCAACCGATCTGGCGCAGACCAGGAACCTGGCCGCCAGCGAACCCGAGCGGGTCAAGGCGATGGCGGCGCGCCTGGCAGCCCTGCGAGCCAACGGACGCAGCCGCCCGGCGGGCGGCCAGTAGTCCTGTTGATTCGCTGAATCGCAGCGAGAATCCCGGCTGAAGAAGCGAGGCAAAAATGAAGAATGCACCCTTTTCCGTGATCGCCCTGTTGCTGCTGATGCCGCTGGCCGCGGCTCGCGTTGCCGGCGCGCCTGCGCCTTCGGCGAGGCCCAACATCATTCTCATTCTGATTGACGACTTCGGTTATGAATGCGTCACGGCCGATGGTGGCGAAAGCTACAAGACACCGGTCATGGACCAGCTTGCGGCGACGGGCGTTCGATTCGAGCAGTGTTACGCCCAGCCCCTCTGCACGCCGACGCGAGTGCAACTCATGACCGGGATGAGCAATCGGCGGAACTACACACACTTTGGCCATCTCGATCCGTCGCAAACGGCGTTCGGGAACTTATTAAAGAAGGCCGGCTACGCAACAGGTGTCGCCGGCAAGTGGCAGTTGAGCAATGACTGGGGCGGTCCAGGGCATTTCGGGTTTGATGAGTACTGCCTCTGGCAGCTCAACCGCCGGCCCGGGCGTTACAAAAATCCCGGGCTGGAGATCAACGGAAAATCGCATGACTACACGATGAATGAGTACGGGCCGGACATCGTCAGTGACTACGCGCTCGACTTCATCAAGCGTAACAAGGATGTCCCCTTCTTCCTTTACTACCCGATGATGCTCACGCACGCCCCTTACGATGCCACCCCGGATAGCGCCGATTATCTCGAGTCGAAGGCCGCGGCGCGAAATGGCAGGGGCAAGGCCGGGGGTCATTTCCCGGACATGGTTGCCTACACCGACAAGCTGATCGGGAAGCTTGTCGCCAGGCTCGAGGAACTTCATCTCCGGGAGAACACTGTGCTGCTGATCCTCGGAGACAACGGCACCGGCAGGGGAACACCCTCGCGGTTCAAGGGCCGAGACGTCGTTGGCGGAAAGGGGCTGCCCACGACATGGGGCACGCATGTCCCGGCGATTGGCAATTGGCCGGGACACTTTGCGGCCGGAAAGGTGTCGAAGGACCTCATCGACGCGACCGATTTTCTGCCGACGATCTGCGAGGTGACCGGCACGCCCATCCCGGGCGATTTGAAACTGGATGGCCGCAGCTTCCTCCCGCAACTTCGTGGAGAGGCGGGGCACCCGCGCGAATGGCTTTACGCCTGGTACAACCCCAGCGGCGGTGCGAAGGCGAAGGCGGAATTTGCCCATGACGCGCAGTACAAGCTCTACGCCGACGGACGGTTCTATGCGGTGGAGAAGGATGACAACGAAAAATCGCCGGTCGATGAGGCCGCCCTGGATCCCAGTGCAAGAGCCGCGAAGACCAGGCTCCAGGCCGCACTCAAGGAGTTTCAGGGGCCACGACCAGCACAGTTCGTGAAACAAACCAGGGCGTTCGGCGGCGAAACCGGCGAAGACCCGGATGGAAACAAGACACCCGCCAAACCATGAAACAAAGATGTCCCAATCCCGCAGCAGACCAATAGCATAACCATTTACATCCATTCAGTTTATGCCTGGCCAGTGACATATCCCGTTGTGCGCATCGTACCAACAAGGGTGGTGCCGCAACTTGACAACCTTGCCAGTGTACATATGAACGTGCGTTGAAAAGCAGTCATGCGTTTTGCGACTCTCGCTGCAATGGTCTCATGGTGAGGAGAATAATGGGTAGCGGGCTGACGGATCGGCTTTTGAGGCTGGGAGTGGCGCGGGTTCTGGCCGCTGCGCTTACGTCTATGCCGGCTTGGGTCGGCTTACTGGCGGTGGCACCTACCCAGGCAGCGCCGGCCGCCGTCGGGGCTCCCGCGGACGTTGCGGCCCAAAAGAAGCTGCTGGCCGCCAACGGCCTTTTTAACCGCCAGATGTTCGACCTCGCGGCCCCGGATTTTGAGCAGTTCCTCGAACAGTTTCCCACCC
>JBBRTW010000072.1:0-20378 GCA_038244055.1 Tepidisphaerales bacterium
CCCACATGGAGCGCCATATGGCGAACCTTCCTCCGTCGATCTGGGAACCCGACGAGCGCGAACCTCTCGAAAGCCAGCGCCTTTTTCTTTCTGCTGAGCTTGCCCTGGTCCGCAACGACAAGCCCCGGGCGCGCGACCTGCTTCTGCGGTCGCGCGCGATCGACCAATCCCTGAGCAACAGTGCGGGCGTGGAGACAATCGACAAGCGATTGGCCCTTTGCTAGTTTGCCGCGGCGATTCCTCTCGTGCAACCGGCCGCCTGGAGCCGAAGCGGTTGCGGCCGATTCTCAAATCCATTTGCGCCGCAGCAGCCACATCTTGGCCACCTGGGTCAGCACGACATAGCATAGGAGCGTGAGCAGGATCAGCGGCCAGTAGAGGGCCGGCAACGGTGTAAAGCCGAGGTACGCGCCCAGGGGCGAGAAGGGCAGCGCCACGCCCGCCGCCATGATGAGGACGCTCATGACCATCAATGGCCAGGAGGGGCGGCTCTGGAGGAATGGAATTTTGTTGGTGCGGATGATGTGGATGATCAGCGTCTGCGTGAGCAGGCTCTCGACGAACCAGCCGGTCTGGAAGAGGCTCTCGCTGTGCGCTGCGGCCCCGGGCGTCGAGACGTTCCAGCATTTGAAAACGTAAAGCATCATGAGGTAGGTGGTGTAGTCGAAGATGGATGAACACGGGCCGATGAAAACGATGAACCGCGTCAGCGCCTTCATGTCCCAGGGGCGCGGCTTGGCGACCTGCTCCTCATCGACATCGTCGGTGGGGATCGCCGTCTGCGACACGTCGTAGAGCAGGTTGTTGGCCAGAATCTGGATGGGGGCCATCGGCAGGAAGGGCACGAAGACGCTGGCTCCCAGCACGCTGAACATGTTGCCGAAGTTGCTGGAAGCCCCCATGCGGACGTACTTGAGAATGTTGGCGAAGACCTTGCGGCCCTCCAGCACCCCCTCCTCCAGAACCATCAAAGATTTCTCCAGCAGGATCATATCCGCCGATTCCTTGGCGATATCCACGGCGGTGTCCACGCTGATGCCCACATCCGCCGCCCGCAGGGCCGGGGCATCGTTGATTCCATCGCCCATGAAACCAACCGCGTGCCCGCGCGATTGCAGGGCGAGAATAATCCGCCGCTTGTGCGCGGGGGAGACGCGGGCGAAGAGGGTGGTTTTCTCGGCGGCCTCGGCGAGGGCCTCATCGCTCATCTGCTCCACATCGTTGCCGAGCAGGACGAAATCCGTGGCCAGCCCGACCTCCTTGCAGATCTTCCGGGCCACCAGGTCGTTGTCCCCGGTCACGACCTTGACCGTGACCCCATGCCCGTGCAGCGCGGCGATCGCCGCCGTCGCGGTCTCTTTGGGCGGGTCCAGGAACGCGACGTAGCCGTTGAGGATCAGGTCGGACTCATCGGCCTTGGTGTAGGGCGTGGCATCGCCGGCCACCACGCCGCGCGGCGGAACGTCCTTGCTGGCGATGGCCAGCACGCGAAAGCCATCGGCGCTGAGGCGCTCGTACTCATCGCGCAGCTCGTCGATGAGCAGGTGGTCCATCGGAAAGCGATCCCCATCCAGCTCGAACTCCTTGCAGCGCGGGAAGACCGCCTCGGGAGCGCCCTTGCTGATGATCCGGTCCATTCCCTCGGGGGTGCGCACCACCACCGACATGATCCGCCGCTGGAAGTCGAAGGGAATCTCATCCACCTTGGCGTAATCCGGGACGTGGGCGTGGTCGTGGGTTTCCTTGTGGGCCAGCACCGCCCGGTCCAAAACGTTCTTGAGTCCTGTCTGAAAGTGGCTGTTGAGGAAGGCCAGCGCCAGCACGCCGTCATCCTCGGTCAGGGACACGTCGCAATGCCGCTCCAGGATCACGTGGTCCATCGTGAGCGTGCCGGTTTTGTCGGTGCAGAGCACATCCATCGCCCCCAGGTTCTGGATGGCGTTGATCCGCTTGACGATGACCTTCTTGCGGCTCATCGCCAGCGCCCCCTTGGAAAGGCAGACGGTTACGATCATCGGCAGCATCTCCGGCGTCAGGCCGACGGCCACCGCCAGCGCGAAGAAGAACGCCTCGGTCCATTCTCCCTTCGTCAAACCGTTGATGACGAACACCAGCGGCACCATGACCAGCATGAAGCGGAGCATCAGCCAGGTGAAGTTGGAAATTCCCCTGTCGAAGGCCGTCTGCACCGGCTGCTCCGAAAGCGTCTGGGCCATGCCGCCCAGATAGGTCTCCCGCCCGGTGGCGACCACCACGGCCGTCGCCGAACCGCTTTCGACGCTGGTCCCCAGATAGGCGATGCTGGTCAACTCGATGGGCGCGGTGGCGGAGGCGTTTTTCTCCACTTCGAACTTCTCCACCGGGAAGCTCTCCCCGGTGAGCGAGCCCTGGATCACGAAGAGATCCTTCGCCACCATCATGCGCACATCGCCGGGGATCATGTCCCCGGCCGCCAGTTTCACCACGTCCCCCGGCACCAGTTGAGAAACCGCGATCTCGATCGGCTTGCCTTCGCGGACCACGGTGGCGGTGACGGAGATCATGGCCTTGAGCCGGGCGGCGGCGCTGTCGGCCTTGGCCTCCTGCACCAGCTTGAGCGTGACGCCCATCAGGATCATCAGCAGCATGACGATGCCGGCCCGCATGTCCCCGGTGAGGAACGACACCGTGGCCAGCACCGCCAGCAGGATGACCAGCGGATTGAGCACCGAGTGCCAGAGAAGCTTGCCCAGGCCGGTCCGGCCGTCCGTGGCGAGCACGTTGGGGCCGTATTTTTCCAAACGCCCGGCCGCCTCCTCGGCGCTAAGCCCGTCGGGGCGCGTTTCCAGCCGCGCGTAGACACCGGCCGCATCCAGGGCCGCGGACTCCACGACGATCTGTGAGACACGGATCTGCGGTTTCTGGTTGCGAATCGAGGAGAACAGGGTCTTGGGGAAAATGGCCGAGCGCATCGCGGACACTCCATTGAAGGTGCTTGATTAAAGGCCAGTGTTTGGTCGGCGATTCAAAAATAGTTTTGTTGAAGAGTCCGCAGTCGGCCGTTGGGAGGCTGCGCGTGTGAATCGATCAGGTCGCGAACATTTTGAATCGATGCAATCGCCAATGGAAACGTGCGATCATCCAGGTTCACTTCGGCCAGCAGCTCATCGGCCGCATCGGGCGAGAGCATGGCCGGCGCGGGGTCCGGCGGATTGATCCGCGATGCGACAAATACGGTAAGCACCGCCGACGATAGCGCGGCCAGCGCGCGGCGCGTCAATTGCTGCCATCGCCACGGATGCCCAGGGCGATCGCGTTTCATGGGGGGCATGTTCGCACGCGCTGGGGGGCAAAACAAGGGATGGGGAAGAGTTGCGAGTTGCGGGGTGCGAGTTCGCGGTTGCGAGTTGTGAGTTGTGAGTTGTGAGTTGCGTGTTGCGAGTTGCGAGTTGGGGGAGTTGGACGTTGATGGAAATTGGATTTGCATGGGCGGGACCCACCATTCCACTTCCTTTGTGTCTTTCGTGCCCTTCGTGGTTCAAGTCCCCTCGACCGGTTTGCAGGGGTGGAGGGCGTAGCGGCGCATGATGAGTTCGCCGAGGGCGTTGGCATCGGCGAGGTGGTGGGCGACGTGGAGGTGGAGGCATTTGACGGCCTGGCGATTGAGCATGCCGCCGATGCCGCGGGTCTGGAAGGTTTGGGTCAGGCCGTGCTGGGCGATCAGGAGGCGGTCTTCATCGGAGAGAACGGCCCAGCGGCGGGCGATGTAGGATTGGTGATCGAGGGCGAGGCGGGCCTGGAGGATGGGGTCGCGGGCGAGCTCGGCGGCGATTTCCTGGATCGCGCCATCGCGCTCGAGGTGGGCGATCTGGCGGCAGAGCGTGGGGCAGGTGAGCCAGTAGAGTGTGGGGAAGGGGGTCAGGCGGATACCCTTTCGGCGCAGGGGATGGCAGGTGATGACGCAGGGGGGGCCGGCGGGGCAGTGGGCGGCGATGTTGATGATGTTGCGCAGGGGGCGGGGAGCGATCGAGGATGGTTGGGCGCGGTGGGGCATGGAAGGGAAATGGTAGCAGATAAACCGGTTTATGCTGCTTTGCGCATTCGGCGGCGAACTTGTCTTCTTATGGCAAAAAAGTATAGGGTATGCAATATGGCCCAAGACTGGTTTATCCTCTCATTGAACGATGGTTCTCTTGAGCGTGTGAAGGCACCCGCAGAATCGAAGCCGGTGAAATGGATCGAACGCGATTTGGAAAACCTCCTTGCTCTCAATCCCAATTTCCTCGGTGTGGCCGATCATCTGCCTCTTCGTCTTCGAGGCGTTCGGGGGACCGTAACCTCTCCCGATCAGGCGTTCATTGATGAATTGGGGCGAGTCGCCGTGGTCGAAGTCAAAAAGATCCGCGCCTCGCTTCCTGTTATTTCCCAAGTGATGGCATATGCCAATCACTGGCAATTGCTACCGCCGAGAGAGATTGGTTGCGGTTTACAAGAGTTTTCTGGTGAAGTTCACGGAGCCGAAAAGCTTGGGCAAGCGCTATTCGAGCTGCAGGCATGGGCAGAAGAAGAGCCAGAACACGCGGCCGATGCCAGCCAGTTGCGAAGTTTGGGCAAGCGCGTGCTTGGAAGGCTTAATGCGAATTGGGCCCGTCGGCCAGTGACGAGCATTAATGCCTTTGCTCAACAACATTGGGGCCGCGACCAATTACCCTGCGTTGGAGCGCCACCACGCATGATTGCCGTTGCTCCCGGCTTCAGTGATGAGTGCATCGACTTTGCTGAACAACTTACACAGCGGATGGTCGGAATAGAACTTGTGGCCGTCGAAATCGTGAAGGCTCGCGGAAGAATCTACGTCGGGCGTGAACAGGTCCACAGAGATCCCGCCTCTGAGCCGACGTGGCGTTTGCTTCGTGACGCGTGGAGGCTGCAACCAATTCGCGATCATTTTGTTGTCAATGGCTGGGCGGACGCGTTGAACCGTGAGTCTTTCAGCCTCTCCGCACGCGATGTCCCGGAGGTTCGATTCTGGATCTGGGCATCTGATTCCGAAACATCGAAAGTGTTTGACGCGTCCGTGTGGACGGTCGTTCCAGACGGCTGGCACAGCACCAACTCGCTGCGGCGAAAGGAACTTCGCGAGCAGTTCTTGGATGCACTACCAAAGGATGTGGACCGCACTCAACGTTGGCTCGAATGGGAATTTGAACTGCCCAGACAGGAGCGTGACGTTACCGAATGCATTCTGAAAATGGCGGAAGCGCTTATCGAAGTGCTTATCCCGGCGGCACCGCGCTAGGGACTCCTTTGAAATGCGGTCCGCAATCGATATTACTTCACCCCCACCTCGTAGATTCCCTTCATCCGCTCCGGCCATTTAATGCCGAGCGCTTCTTCGAATGTCACTTCGGGGCGGAACCAGGGGGAGTCTTTGTGGCTGAGATTTTTCATGCCCCAGTAGGAGTTATAGAACTGGCAGCTCGCATCGAGCCAGTTGACGATGCGGATCCACTCATCGCGCGAGAGTTTGATGTCCTTGTGGTCCTGGCGGAGCTTGGGGAGGCGCGCGGTCATCGCGGCGGCGGCTGGGCCGAAGCGCTCGAAGGTGGGCTCGAATTGGCCGAAGGTGGCCGCCAATAGGCTCGATCTTGCCCCGAAGAAATACGGCGGTGTGTACTCGACGAAGGCGCGGACATCATTCTCATCGACTTGCCCGCCGACCAGGGGGTGGCGCGGGCGCTTGGCCTTATCCGCGCCGATGCCGAGGAGGGCTTCGTAGGATTTGGAGTAGAGCGCGGTGGGGTCGGCCGTGAGATCGAGCGTGGTCTGGACTTTGGGGGCGGCGTTGTGGCATTCGATGCAGTGCTGGTTCCAGATGGGCTGGATCTGGCGGGCGTAGTCGAAGAGCTTTTTCGGCGAAGAATCTCCCGGCTGGGCGGCGGGGAGCGAGGGGGCGCGGGCCATGGCTTTGCTCGCGCGGCCGGCGGCGTCGCTCGAGGCGCTGCCGGCGTGATTGTGGCAGCCGACGCAGCTTCGCCTTTCGCCGGGGATGTAGTTGATGTACGTGCGCTCGGTCTGGATGGCCATGTAGTTCTCATCCAGGGCCTGGTAGTAGATATTTCGGCCGGCGGGGACGAGGAAATTGGCCGAGCCATCTTCCTCGACGGGGACGATGCCATGCTGGGCCTGCATGCCGAGGATTCCATATCCCATCGTGCTGTGGGCGAGGGAGGCCTGATCGCCTTTCCAGCGGTTGCGGGCGGCCCAGGGGCGCGGGGTCTGCTCGAGGATGCGGAGGAATTTCACTTGGCCGCGGGGTACGCCATTCAGCCCGGCGTAGATATCCGCGACCATGCACTGGGCCAGGCCTTTGGCGGCCAGGTCCGGCTGAGCGGGCGCGGCGGCGGGGATGGGCGGGACGGGGCGTGCCCGCAGGGGGTAGGGGTGCCAGCAGGAAATCTCCTCATCGCGATAGAGCAGTGTATCGCGGCCATCGGCATCGAGGACGCACAGGTCATAGGCGCGCGGATCATTCCAGGTCAGCCCGGCGGGTTTGTGGGCGGCCAGGAAGAGGGATTCGGAAATCGGATAAGGGTCTTTGAAGAGCCGGCCGGGCGTGCCGGTCTTATCGTGAACCCATGCGCCGTTGACGAGGAAATCGAAACCATCGTGGGCGCGGGTATCGACATCTTTGGTGATGAATTTCATCGCCTCGCGGGTTCGGTTATCCGCGTTCATGTCGAGGACGATCACCGTTCCCATCGCGTTGTTGGGGCCCCAGTGGGATGCGCCCAGGAAGACGAGTTTGTCGGTGGTGCTCGGGATCGGCCGGCCGTAGATCATGGTCTCGGGGTCGATGATGACATTGCCGTAAACCTCGGCCGAGCCCGAGCCATCGGGCAGCATGGACCAGAGACACTTGACCGCGCCCGCGCCTTTGCGGTTGTACTCCCAGCGCATGTAGAGGAGCCGGCCATCGCTCATGACGGCGGGTGAGAATTCGCTGACGGCATTGTGGCTGAGGCGGTGGATGTTCGAGCCATCGGGATTCATGCGATGGAGGATGGTGGTGGTGAAGCCATCACTGGAATCGCATAGCACGCTGGACTGGCAGCGCGTGGAGGTGAAGACGATATCGCCACCGGGGAGGTAGCAGGGGTGCATGTCATCGGTGCCGTGGTGGTAGCCAGCGCGGGCGAACTGGCGGATGAGGTCGGGCTCATCGGCGGGTGGGAAGGTCAACTGGCGGAGGTTCTGGCCATCGATGTCGACTTCGTAGATGCGGTAGCCTTCGAGGGCTGACTTTTTGTAATCGAAAATAATGCGCGAGGCGTCGAAGGAGAGATCGAAGCGGTTGAAGACGCCGCCGCTGAGCTCGGGAAGCAGGTCGGTGACCGCGCCGGTTTTGAGATCGAGAATGCAGAGCCCGCCGCCGGGCGTCCAGCGGCTGTTAACGTGCTCGGTGTAGACGTGATTGGCGGTGAGCGTGAATCGGCGGACGAAGATGAGTTTTTCGATGCCCTGTGTGAGGAGATGTTTGGCGGCGGCGGGGTTGAATTGGTGAGGCGCGACATCAGCGCGGGAGGCGATCAAAGGGCGGGCGGTTGCGGCGGCGGGAGGGGCGGCGGCAAGCGGTCCGGTCGGCTTGGGCTTGGCGGTTGGGGATGGCTTGGCAGCGCCGAGCGCTGCGAGCACGAGGAGCATCATGAGCGCGCGATGAGCCATATCAGCCTCCGGAAACGATGGGCCGGGCGCGATGACCAACGGCCAATCGCGAATGCGCCTGTATTCTGACAGGGCGGGGGTGGGAAGCGTATTGAGATTCTGAAGAGTCAGACCTATCGCATGCGATTCTTCGTGCGGCGGACCTAGGTCGATAGTCCCGTAGCTCGACATTCCAATGTTGAGTCTGGCGGGGTAGTTAATCTATCTTTGTACGCGAAAAGGCCTCGACATCGTAATGTCGAGCTACGTTTGTCGAGTTAGGCCAGCGCCTTGACCGCCTTGGCGATTCCCTCGGAGTCGACGCCCTGGTAGCCCATCTGCTGCCAGAGTCCGCCGCAACCTTCCTTATTGGTGCCGATGTGGTTGTATTTACCCTTAAACCCGGCCTGGAGGAGGTAGGAGCCGAAGCGGCTGCCCAGGCCGGTCTTGATGTTCCAGCCCTCGGCCACGAGCACGAAGGGGGCGGCGGCGAGCTTTTTCATCATGTCCTTATCGACGACGTTGAGGGTGGGCTTGTTGATCAGGCCGACCTTCACGCCTTGCTCGCGGAGGGTGAGCACGGCGTCGAGGGCGCGGTAGACGACTTCGCCGAAGGCGACGACGTAGCCGCCGCCGGCCGGCGCTTCGCGGACGACGAGGTCCTTGCCGGGTTCGAAGGGCTTGCCTTTGTAGAGGGGCTGGCCGGCATCGTCGAGGAGATCGGGGACGGGGGCGCGGTTGCTGAAGAGGAAGCGCAGGCCGGGATCGCCGTAGATGCGTTTGACGCAGGCGGCGAACTGGTGCTGGTCGGCGGGGAAGTAGAGGCGGGTGGTGTCGTCACCGTGGCCGGGCGTCACGCCGCCATCGGCGAACATGGAGTTGATGCCGAAGTGGCAGGTGTTGTCGGCCATGTCATCGACGCCGCTATGGCTGAAATGGGCCAGGACGTTGGAGAAGTTGAGGCGCGACATGGTGATTTCGCTCACGCACATTTCCAGGAAAGCGCTGAAGGTGGCGAAGATGCCCTGCTTGCCCTTGCTGGAGCCGAAGCCGGCGGCCGCGGAGAAATTGCCGCGCTCCATGATTCCGCCGCGGACGAAGACTTCGGGGTGGGCCTTGCGGATGTGGTGCAGGCCGCAGGAGCCTTCGAGATCGTTGTCGAAAACGCGCACGGTGGTGACGCGCGTCTCGGGGGACTGGTCATCGAGAATCGCGTTGATGATCTTGCCGAAATCATCGCGGTTCTTGCCGACGCCGCTGGAGCCTTTGAAGGTCAGCGGGCTCTTGTCGGCCTTGGCGGATTTGAGCATCTCGATGGCCTTTTCGTAGCCGCCGCGTTTTTCGAGATATTTGATGGCGGTCTCGGCCTTGAGGACTTCATGGGCATGCGGGCTGCCTTCAGCGCCTTCGATGCCGGGGGCCATGGGGCGCTTGATGACCAGGGCGTGCGGGCGCGTGTCGTTGAAGGCGCGGGCGAGGTCGGTGTATAGGGCATCGAGGTCTTCGCCCATGGTGGTCTCGGTGACCATTCCGAAGCCGGCGAGGGTTTTGGTGAGGTCGTAGCCGATCATGTATTCCTGCGGATGGCCGGCGATGGTGACGTTGTTGTCATCGACGAGCACCTTGATATTGAGCTGCTGCCCGATGGCCAAACGGGCGGCTTCGGCATTGTCGCCTTCCATCTGGCTGCCATCGCTGCCGAGGAGGATGATGGCCTTGCCGGGGTTGGCCATGGCGACGCCGTTGCAGAAGGCCCACATATGACCGAGCCGGCCGGAGGAGAACTCGACACCCGGGGTGAGGAGCTTTTCGGGGTGACCGGGGAGGCCGCTGTTGTACTCGCGGTAATGCAGCAGTTTCTCGGCGGGCATCGCGCCATTGAGAACGCTGAGGAGGTACTGGGTGGCGACGCGATGCCCGGCCTCATCGTAGAAGATCGGGAGGATTGGGGCTCCGCCGGCGATGAAGCCGCGAATGATCATGACCTCGGGGACGGTGTCGTAAGCGCCGCCGGAGTGGCCGCTCAGTCCGCGCGCCCCGGCCAGGGCGGTGAAGAAGACAATCGCGTCGCGGCAGAGCTGAATGTTATGCTGGAGAGTCTTTTTCTGCTCGGGCGTGAGCGCGCCCTTTTTGGGATTGAGTTCGAGGGGTTCGAGTTTGGAAAGGTCGATGGGGAAGGTTTCATTGGCCATAGGGCGAGAATATGGAGGGATGAAGGGGACTTGGCAAGGCATGCGGGTCGATTGAGGGATTTAGGATGCCGACAATTTGTCGGTTGGGTGAAAAAGATGGATGTTGGAGTGGAGCTGCCTTTCCTGATTTATAAAACTTCATTATCAAAACTGGCTGGTTGATATGTCGCCCGACTGTCAGAATGCGTGGCGTTGAAGGAGTGCGGACAGGTATAAATGCTATCGCATCTACACGATGCTAAACCCATTATATTGAAGGAGTTGTGGCGAAAAAGGAGTGGGTAAATGTGCAATGAAAGTTTATGGTCAACTAAATGGCTCTGTAGGTCAACCCCTGATGTATTCTGGCTATATGTAAATGATCGGTAACCCGCCTCGGCGCGGGTTGCTGTCTGAAGCATCGGAGCAGGACTTGAATGACCGCCTCGCGGCGTTCATTCGACACTCGGGAGAGCCATGTTTGCATCACTCAATCGGTCGGGATCGGATCAGGGGCGTCGAAGCGGCCAGCGGCGGATTGCCCGCAGGCGATTGATTCGCTGGGGGCGGGCGGCGTGCATGGCGATGCTGTCGATGTCGCTGGTGATGTCGACGAGCCCGCGAGCGCTGGCGGGGACGCCGGTGAGTTGGACGGGGCTGACCGATCTGGCATGGGACACGGGCACCAATTGGAACACGGCCGGGAGTGTCGCGCCGGATGCGACTTCCGATGTGACGTTCGCAGCGGCGGCGAGCGGACCGATTACGCTGGGGCCGGCGAGTCTGGCGAACAGCCTGACGTTCTCGGACAACTTCACCTTCTCAGGGGGCAACCTGACACTGACCGCGCTGGGAACCGATGCGCTGAGCGGGCAGGTAGCGGTGGCCACGGGGAAGACGGTCACGTTTGACGCGACGGCGATTCTTGCGGGGACGGGCTCGGGATTGAACCTGCAGGGCGCGGGGACGCTGGTGCTGAATGGCGTCAGCACGTTCACTGGAAATATCACGGTCGATGGGGCCACGCTGGCGTATACGGGCCAGGGCGGCAACGATCCCACGACTCTGGGCGCGGGCGCGAAGACGATCACGCTCATGAACGGCGCTACGCTTCGGCCACTGACGACTTCGGATCCCAATGCGGCGGGCGCGAAGAGCTTTGCGATCGGCACGGGCGGCGGACGATTTGATGTCGGCGACGGCGTGAGCCTCACGCTGAACGATGCGAATCAATTCAGCGGCACGGGCGATCTGACGGTAACGGGCATGGGCACCGGTTTCGTGCAACTGGGGCAGGCGACGATCGGGTATGCGGGATTCACGGGCAATGTTCTGGTCAATTCCGCGACGTTAAGGCTTGTCAACACCAACGCGATTGGAAATACGGGCGGGCAGACGGTCACGGTCGCCGGTGGCGCGGCGCTGGATGTGCAGGCGGCCAACATTCCGCAGGCGATCAGCATCATCGGCTCGGGGATCAGTTCGGGCGGCGCGCTGATCAACAGCAGCGGCACGGCCGCGAGCATCGCCGGAACGGTCACGATGGCCGGGGATGCGACCATCGGCGGCAATGGCACGGGCGGCATCGCGCTGGCGAACCTGGTTACGGGAGGCTTTGGACTGACCAAGGCGGGGACCAACACGCTCACGCTGAATTCGGGCAATAATATCACAGTGAGCAGCCTGACGATGACGGGCGGGACGATCGCACTCAACGGCGGCACGCCGACCACGGGCACGCAGATCACGCTGGGCGGCGACTTCACCGGTTCAGGGACGAGCAGAATCAGCTCCCTCGACGCGACGACGCCGGCGGTTCTCGACCTCGGCGGCGTCGCCCGCACGTTCAACATCACCGGCGGCTCAACCACCATCGGCGGTGCCACTGTGCTCGGCGTGGTCAACCCCGTCACAATTCAGAACGGCAGCGTGATCAAGACCGGCGCGGGCGCTCTGATTCTCGGCGGGACGAATAACATTACCGGCGATATCCAGGTAAATGGCGGCGTGTTTGGCGTCGATGCCGGCACGTCTCCGATCGGCGCGAGTAACGTCAACCTCGCGGACGGCACCGGCTTCACCATCCAGAGCCAGGCGCACAATTCCAACATTACTTTTGGAAATACGCTGAATTTCGCGGCCGGGAGCGCGGGTGGGTCGATCGGCGCAACCAGCGTTGCGACTTCGGCCGTCACCGCCACTTACACCGGCGCGATCAACATCAATCGCGACATCATCTTCACCGCCAACCAGTACGCAACCGCCGTCTTCAGCAGCGCGGTGGATGGCGGCGGGCGGATCCTGACCAAGACCGGCGCGGGCACGATCCAGCTTTCCGGCGCGGTCACCAACTTCGTCGGCGTGAACACCAGCGGCGGCCCGCTGCAATTCGCCCCGGGGAGCGGCAACACCTATACCCAGGCCGGGCCGGTGACGAACAACGGCGTCATCCAGGCGACGAGCGGGACGCTCGATTTCGGCTCGACGGTGCTGACGTCCTCTTCGGTCTTCACGGCCGGCATGCGCGAAGTGCGCTATGCGGCGGCCAACGATATCGCGACGGCGGGCGCTTCGGTGCTGCCGTTTACCATCACCTCATCCACCGTGAGGGGCAACGTGCAGGCCGCGACCGCCAACGCCGCCACGCCCGTCAACGGTTGGTTCTCGAATACAACCTTCGGCTACTCCGGGCAGTTCGAGGTAGTGGCCGGTTCCAATGTGCTGCAATTCGGCGAGAGCTTCGACGACAACGTCACCGTGATTATCGATGGCGCGAGCGCCTTCCCGTCCAACAGCAACAGCGGCACCGTCGCCAGCAAGTCGGCGCAGATCACGCTGACGCCGGGCTGGCACAATATCGATGTGCGCTTCGGCAATGGCACCGGCAGCGCGGGTGCCAACGCGACGACCGCCACCGATGGCTCGCAATACTGGGGCTTTGGCACCGGCCGAAACAGCCTGGGTTTTGGCATCAACCTTTCGGGCGTCGATACGCTCAACGGCAGCAGTTATGTCGAATTCTCCACCGCGAACGTGAACGTGCGCACGCAGAACAGCGCTTACATCGTCGATGCGGGGGCGACGCTTAAAGCCGGCGGCATCACCAACGGCGGAGCGCTCACGTTCAACAACACCGGAACGGCCGGGCTGGTTCAGCTCTCGGGCACGGGAACGAGTGATGTGCAGACGCTGCAAACGCTCGGCACGGGCGCGATCGGCACGCTGGATCTGGCGGCCGGCCAGACGCTCAACACCGCCAACTTGAACCTGTCCGCCAGCAGCATCCTCACCCTGCAAGGCGGCGGCACGCTGAACATCGGCAACAGCAGCGATGCCAACAGCAACTTCACCGGCGTCGGCGGCGCGGCCTCGAGCCTCAAGATCGATGCGGGCATCGTCAACATCAATCAGGCCAATGCCGTCGGCACCGTGATCGCGCTCAACGTGGGCAATGCGGCGGTCAACGCCAACGTGGCCGCGACCATCGGCGGATTGAACAGCCAGGCCGGAACATCCCCGGTCGTCAACATGACGGCCGGCCTGACATCGGGCGCTGGAGCTTACGCGGGATTGATCGCGGGAACCGGCGGGCTGAATAAGTCCTTCACCGGCACGCTCGCCCTGACCGGCGTCAATACCTTCACCGGCGGGGTCACCATCAACACCGGTACGCTCAGCGTCAACGCCGATGCCGCGCTGGGTGATGTGACCAACATCATCGCGCTCAATGGCGGAGCGCTCAGCGCCAGCGCCGACTACACCACCACGCGGACGATCGTTCTCAATAATGTCGTCGGCAATGGCCTGGATGCTTCCGCCGGGGCGACGCTGAGCGTCGATACGCCGCTGACCGGCCCGGGCGGGTTCATCAAGAACAGCCCTGGCACGGTGGCGCTGATGGGCACTTCGGTCAACACTTTTGGCGGCCCGGTCAACGTGAATGTCGGCACGCTCATCCTGAACAAGGCTGCCGGAAACGCAATTCCCAGCGTGCCGCTTACCATCGCCACGCTTGCGGGCACCACCGGTCAATCGATCGTCCAACTCATGGCTTCCGAGCAGATCGCCGACACCGCGACCGTGTCGATCAGCGCCAGCAACGGACAGAGCCCCACGCTCGACCTGAACGGTTTTACCGAGACTTTGAATGGCCTGACGGTCACCACCAGCACCACCGGCACTTCCACGGGGGTCAATGGCGTTCGCACCGGCGCGGGCGGCACCCTGATTCTCAAAGGCGATCTGATTTTCAATGCCAATCGCAATTCGGGGGGAAATACCGGCCGCGAAATGCTCATCACCGCCACGGGCACATTCACCACCGGCGTCACCGGCGGCGGTACGCTCGATCTCGGCGGCGCGAACCGTACCATTACCGTGAACACCAACAACACTCAGCCCAATCCCATGGCCACCATCGAAACGGTGGTCACCAACGGCGGCATCATCAAGGAGGGCACCGGCTATCTGAGCCTCAACGGCACCAATACCTTCACCGGCGGCATCACGATCAACGCCGGCCGCGTTCGCATCGCGCCGACCATGTCGGTCCTGAATACCTTTACCGGCGGCATCAACGTCAATCCCGGCGGAACCCTCTGGTTCTATTCCGTGGGCACCAGCAGCACCGAATTCAACAATGCCCTGGGCTCGCTGTCCAATGCGATCAACGTCAACGGTGGAACGATTCTGTGTGCGTATAACGGCCAGAATGACCGCACCCTCACCGACCGAACGATCAATATCGGCGCCGGCGGTCTCACCATTGATGTGACCGCCACTTCGTACACCGGCTTCACTGAGAATGCGCAGAACCAACTCCGCATCAGCAATGCCGCGGGAGCGTTCATCGGCACTTCTTCCATCACCAAGAACGGCGGGGGACGCCTCACGCTGAACAACAACAGTCCCGCCTTCTCCGGCGCCTGGATCGTCAACAACGGCACGATCGAAGCCACGGGCGGCAGCGCCAGGCTGGGCGATGGATCGGCCACCAACACGATTACCATCAACGGCGGCAACGTCGCCATGAACGGCGCTTTCAACCAGGTGTTTACTCTCAATGGCGGCGCCATCTCCGCCATCGGCGCGGCTTTGACCCTGAATTCCGCGGTGACGGTCTCCGCGGACTCGCACATCTTCCTGAACGATTTCTGGCAGGATGGCGGCGCATCACGCTCGGCCACGATCGCCGGCCAGTTGACCG
This sequence comes from Tepidisphaerales bacterium, assembly GCA_038244055.1. Classification (GTDB taxonomy): domain Bacteria; phylum Planctomycetota; class Phycisphaerae; order Tepidisphaerales; family Tepidisphaeraceae; genus DASPKW01. Next base: position 15,061 of record JBBRTW010000072.1, read on the forward strand.
GCGCATCCGCGCTGAATATTGAAGTGAACCGCTCCGCCTACGCCGCCAACTCCGGCACGGTCATCCTTCAAAACAATACCAATACCTATTCCGGCACGATCACTGTCGGTAAGAACCTGCGGCTACAGAGCAATTCCTCTACCGGCACGGGCAGCACGATTGGAAGTGCGAATATCGTCCTTGCCAGCGGTCAGCTCCAGCTTCGCGACAACGGCCTGGGCAGCAACAGCACGCTCAACTACCTCAATAATCTTTCCATTGTCGCCCCCACGGGATTGCTCGACAAGGGCGTTCTGGCCGGCGTCAACACAATCGATGTGAACCGCTCCAGCGGCACGAATACTGGCAACACGTTCCAACTCGGCACGCTTACATTTGCCGCGGGCATCAATTCCCTCGACGTCGTCGGCGGCAACGGCTACGGCGCGAGATTCACCGGCCTGACCACCCTTGCCGGCGACATCACCATCAACGGCAGCGGCAATCTGACTCTCGCCGGCGGCAACACCGGCGGCGGTAACCTCATTAAGAACGGCGTCGGCAAGCTGACCCTCGACGGCTCCAGCGATTACAACGGCAACACCACCATCAATGGCGGAACGGTCCAGTTCAATACCCCGGCCTCCATCGGCGGCACGGGCGTGAGCATCGCCGCCAATTTCGGTGGCGCGGCCGCGGCAGGGTTTGCCATCGATCAGGCCTTTCTCGGGCGGATTTCGACCGCGTCGGCCGGCGTGATCGCACTCGGCGCGGATAGCTCAAACAACATCGACCTCACCGGCTACACCGTCCGCCTGGGCGGATCGGCCACGGCAACCTATACCGGCATTCTCACTCCCGCGACTCCCGGCACCTACATGCTCGGCGGTGGCGGCGGAACGCTTGTCTTCCCGACCGCCAACACCTTTACGGGCTCGGTCAATCTCGATCTGGGCACCAACGGTTCGCCGGCCGGGGTCATCGCGCTTGGGGCCGACAATGACTTCACCGGTTCAATCACGCTCAAGGAAGGGCAGCTCATTCGGCCGCAGACTAATGCCAGCCTGGGCAATATCGCCAATTCGGTCACGTTCGATGGCGGCGGCGTGCAGTTCGCGGCCGGCGCGGCGTTCGATTTCTTCGCGGTTCGCCCCTACACGATGACCGCCAATGGCGGAATCCTCGACACCAACGGCAACGATTTCACCTCCAGTGTCGCCATCGGCAACGCCAGCACCGGCAACTTCATCAAGGCCGGCGCGGGCACGCTGACCCTGGCCATCGCCAGCACCAACACGGGCACGATGGGCGTCAATGGAGGCGTTCTGGCCTTCGCCGACCCGGCGGTCTTCGCCGCAAACAGCGGCCTGACGGGCAATGGGGGCACGCTCCGCTATACCGGGAGCAACGCGATCAATCTCGGCAAGACGATCGCGCTGGGCACGGCGATCGGCGCGCTGACCATCGATGTTCCGAATGCCGCAGCCACTGTGACGACCAACCTGGCGATCACGGGCGGCCCGGCGGTTGGCAATCTTGCGATCACCAAGACGGGCTCGGGCGTTCTGAACATGCCGATTCTCAGCGGTTTCACGGGTGATATGGTGATTAACCAGGGCGTTTTGACGACCGTGAACGATGCCACGGCGGGTACGAAGTCGATCACTATCAACAATGCATCGACCCTGCGCATCACCACGGGCAACTTCAATCCGGCGGGTATCACGAGAAGTGTGATCGTCGGTGTGGGCGGCGCGATCTTCGATCTCAATAATGGATCCACCATCACGCTCGATGATGCCGGCCAGTTCTCAGGCACCGGCAATCTGTCGATCATTAACGGCGGCACGGTCATTCTCGGCAACGCGTACAGCGCCTTCACGGGCAACATCAATGTCGCGGCCGGCTCGACGCTCCGCGCCATCAACGGCAATCTCAATACGCTGGGCGATGCGATCGGAACCACAACCGTCGCCAGCGGCGGCGTCCTCGACATTCAGACGACGGGGACCGGCACCAGCATCAATGCCGAGCCGGTAACCATTTCGGGCTCGGGCATCAATGGCGGCGGCGCGTTGATCAATTCCGGCACCGCTGCAGCGCTTTATGCCGGCCCGATTACGTTCACCGATGCCACCACCGTCGGCGGCACGGGCACGGGCTCTTTGACTCTGAGCGGCCCGATCACCACCAACACGCCGATCACCAAGGTGGGCAGCGCGACTTTCGCCATCGCCGGGGCAACGGCCAATCTCCTGCAGGTTCCCTCGCTCAACATCGCCGGCGGCACTTTCCTGCTCAATAACGATGGCGGGTTGGACCTGACCGTCACCCGCATGGACAACCGCCTGGCCAATTCAATGCCCATCACCCTCGGCGGCGGCGGCGCACTCGAGCTCCGCGGCGTGCAGCGCACCGTCGCCGATTTTACCTCGGAGACCATCGGCGATGTTTCCTACATCGGCCAGGGCACCCTTCGCGCCACCTCCCTCACACCCGCGTTTACCACGACGACACTGACGGCCAGCAGCATCGGTCCCCGGACGTATAAAGGCATCTTCCTCATCGATCCCGGCGCCACCGGCACCCTGGGCGTCAACTCCAGGGTCATCGTCAATGCCGGCGTGCCCGCCCCCATCCCCACCATCAATGGCGGCACGATGCTGCCTCTCTATTTCATCAATCCTAGTTCGCAGAGCTACCTCACTTACGGGGCAAACGGCTTTGCCGATGCCACCTTCAACGCCAGCGATATCTCCACTTCCGCTGCCACCGATGTCGTCAATGACGCCGACGGCGCGATCCTGGCGGGCCCGGCCACCGCGTACGCCGCCAAACTCGGCGGAGCGCTCAGTGGCGGTTTTCTTACGCTGACGGGCGGCGGGCTCATCGCACCGGGCGCCTTCACGCACTCCACCCCCATTAATTTCAATGGCGAAGGAATCCTCTTCGCACCGACCGGTGCCGCGACGATCTTTACGGGCCTTTCGACGGCGTCCACGCTCATCAAGGCCGGCCCGGGCACGGCCCGCTTCTCCAACACCGGCCAGCTCGCCAACGCCGGCCTGGCCAAGGTCGCAGTCTTCGTCCACGATGGCCTTCTGGAAATTGGCGACCGCACAACCACCAGTGACAACAATGGGTTGCCCGCCACCGCCACGGTCACCCTCACCGGCGGTGCCATCAACTTCTATCAGAGCGAGACGATCAGCGGTTTGACAGGACCCGGCGGAACCATTCGCGTTGGTGCCAATACCAGCGGGAGCACCGCCAAGACCCTCACGGTGAATCAAAACACCAACAGCCTCTTCGCCGGAATCATCGATTCCGACGATGGCAATGGTCAGGATGCATCGCTCACCAAGGGCGGCTCCGCAGTTCTGACATTGACGGGCGTATCGAAAGTCGGCAGGACGACGCAGGTCAACTACGGCGAACTTCGCTTCGAAGGCATGGGCACGTTCAATGGCGCTGCCGGCTCGGGGGATCGTCAACAGGTGGCGATCAACCAGGGCGGCGTGATGACACTCGATAACACCGCCTATAACTCGGCCGATCGCCTCCAGGTCAACCGCACGACCTCAACCGCGAACATCGCGCTCGCCGGCGGCACGTTGAACTACATCGGCAACAGCTCGGCTGCTTCGAGCGAAGCCCTTGGCGTTGCGGCCGGGATTGCCGGCAGCTTCGGCGCGGGAAACAATGTGATTAACCTCGTCGCCGGGACAGGCCAGTCCGCTTCGATCATCACGACCTTCACGTTCACCCGCTCGGCCGGCGCAACTTCCCTGATTCGCGGCACCAACCTCGGCGGCGCGCGCGGGGCGGCGGACACGGCTTCGCTCGTCCTCGGCGGCACTACGACCCTGACTGGCGGCGGTGGCGCGGCCGGATCGCCGCTGTATGGCATCATCAAAGGTGTTGTCGCCAATAGTGTCATCGCGGGCGTCGATATCTATGGCTTGGCTACCTATGACACCGGCGCTGATCTGGTGGCCGGCAATGCGGACGACCTGGGTGTTCGCCGCCTGGCCGCTTCCGAAATGGCTGGGAACATCGTGGATGGCGCGGTCGATCTCAACAACATCCGCCTCACCACCCCTTCTAATCCCATCACGCTCCCCACCACCATCAACTCGCTGCATCTCGATGCCGGCGGAAGCATCGATGGCGCGGGCGTGCTTACCATTAACTCCGGCACGATTCTCTCGGCCGGCGGGGCCAACGGCGGCATCGGCCTGACCACCCCCGGCACATTGGCGTTCGGAACGGGTGAGGCGATTCTCTACACGGCCAGCGATCTGACCATCGCCAGCGTCATCACCTCCACCGGTGGGCTGACCAAGGGCGGGGCGGGCGTGCTTACGCTCGGCGCCAATAACTCGGCCGGCCTCAGTGGCGGGCAGGGGATCACCATCAACGGCGGCCTGATCGCCGTCGCGGCCGACACGGCGCTGGGCAATGTCGCCAACACCATTCGCCTGAATAACGGCGGCGGGCTCCGCGCTACCGCATCGCTGACCACGCCTTCCACCCGTCTCTTCAATCTCGGCAACGCGGGCGGCATCATCGATATCGCCAACGCGGCCGACAACCTCACCATCAGCGGCATCATCAGCGGCAACCTGGGCACGATCAGCAACGGCATTTCGGCCAACACCGGCACGGTCGCCGCCTCCACACCCAACCTCACCAAGACCGGCGCGGGAACATTGACGCTCAATGCCGCCAACACTTACGCCGGGCTGACCAATATCCTGGCCGGCAAGGTGGCATATGGCGTCACCAATGCGATCCTCACCGGCGATGTCACGATTAACGGCCCGACCGCCATCCTCGACCTGGGCGCGAGCCACACCGATTCGGTCGGCATCGTCACCGTCGATGGCGGCGGCGCGATCAACGGCAGCGGCACCTCGGCCCTGACCAGCACGGGCAGTTTCGAGCTCAAGAACGGCTCGGCCAACATCCCGCTGGCCGGGGCGAATATTCCGCTCAACAAGAGCACGGCTGGCACCGCGATCCTCGCGGCGGCCAACACTTACACGGGCCAGACGGTTGTCAGCGGCGGCAAGTTGACTGTCTCGGGCTCGATCGCCGGTTCTGCGAGCGTGACGGTGGCGAATACGGCCACGTTCGATGCGGCGGCCACGCAAACGGTCAAGTCGCTGATCGTGAGCAATGGCGGCACTGCTGAGATCAGCGGCGCAGCTCTCAATGTGCTCACTGTCAACGCACTGTCAATTACCGGCCCGACGGGCAACGTGAATCTCCACACCAACGCGATGGTGGTGGAGTACACCGGAACCAGCCCGCTTCTGGATGCGAGCCCCACCGGC